>JAICYS010000244.1 GCA_025934105.1 Myxococcota bacterium
CGCCATTTAATGTTTGACAGCGGAACCGAAGTCCCATAGATACGCGCAGTTATCTCGCGAGGATGGCGGAACTGGTAGACGCACTAGCTTGAGGTGCTAGCGGTTAACAGCCATCGGGGTTCAAGTCCCCGTCCTCGCACTCCCTTCAAATTGTGAGCTTTCTCGCCGGTGGACCTCGCCGGCGCGCTTCCTTCACGCGGGGCCGGCGTCTCGATGTCGGGGAGGCTGGGCGGCTACCGCGCCCCGAAATCCCCGAGCCGACGCGGGACTGCTGCTAAAGCTCGAGAACGCCGCTCGCCGAGGGGCTGCCGGCCCCATCGAAGACGATCAGGCCCGCCGGCGTCGCGACCGACATGCCGATGATGGGCCACGTCGGCGCGCCGGCGCAGGTCACCGGCGACCAAGCGCCTGCGACCGGGTCGAAGACCTCGGCGTCCAGCGACGCGGTCGGCGCCCCGGCGGAGGTCGTGGTCAGCCCACCCTGACCCCAGACCAGGAGCTGGCCGTTCGCCGTCGCGACCATCGAACCGAGCGCCGGGACCTCAGTCGACGTGCTCCAGGTGTGCTGAGCCGGATCGACCCAAAACACGTCCTGGGCGCCTGGCGTGCCGCTGCTTCCCAAACCAAAGAAGCGGTCTCCGGAAGGAGCAAACACCGCCCCGATGGATCCGGTCGGCAACGTCTCGTCGAGCGACGGGAAGGGTGTGACGGTGAGGGGGCTCGACGTGATGGAAAACAGATAGAAGACCGATGCGCAGACGGCCAGATGGCCATTCCATCCTGGAGCGTCACAACCAAATCCGTTCGTCAAGGGCGGGATTGGCGCTGTCTCCCAGGTCTGGGCCGACAGGTCGTAGGTGGCGACCGCAACGTCGGTCACGCCAATGTAGCCCTGCACGGGAACGAACAACGCCCGCGGACCATCGGCAAACACTCTTTGGTAACCGTCGCCCCACGGCCATAGCGGCGGCCCCGCCGTCATGGGCGTCCAGGTCGAATCAGTCAGATCAATGACCCACCCATCCGTCAAAAGTGTATTCGAAGCGCCGCTCACCGGGTCGGCGCGACCGCCATAAACGATGAGCTTGCCGCTCACCGCCCCCACGTACGGAGCTGTTCGCGGCCTGAACGCGACGTTGCTGGGAACGGGAATGTTCCGCCAGCTATCGAGGACGGGATCGTAGGCGTTCAGCGACGGCGTGAGACCGTTCCGCGGATCCGGATCGATGACCGCCAGCTCGCTGCCGGTCCATGCACCGGCCATCGCGACGCTGGGCGGCGCTCCCTCCAGCGACATCGCCCGCCAGGTCCCGACGCCGCTCGATCCGCAGGAAGGAAGGCCGGATGCACCCGTGGCGGGAGGCGCGGCCAAGGTGGCCGAAGGCATTCCCACGGCCGTGATCTTCGCGGTCCCGGTCTGACCGCCTCCACACCCGTAACACGCGGCCGCGATGACCAGGCACTTCAAAGCGCGTCCATACACATCAACAGCGTAGCATCAGCCGTTGCGAGACACGCAACTCCGTGGGGTGCCGAGCGGGCGGCGTTGTCCCCGGAGGCTGACCGGCAATCCGGCGTATCTTCTCCCCATGTCCGTGACGTCCTTCCTGTCGGACTTGGCTCAGGCCGCCGTCGACGACTTCAAGAAGCGGAGGGGCGGCGACCTCACGATCGCCATGGCCGCAGACCTGGCGAGCATCATCGAGGTCGCGATCCTCACGGCGGTGCGCGACGAACGAAGGGCCTGCGTCGCGGCGTGCGCCCGCCGCGCGGAGCTCTGGGAGAAGACCGCCGACAAGCCGGACGCGTCGGCGCTCATCCGCGCCGAGGCACGGCCACGGGCCGCGGAAGCGCACTACCTCCGGGACTTGCTGGCCACCCGCCGTTGAACCGCAGCGGGCGGGTGGTCCTGCCAGGTTCGCGATCGGTGGCCGCGCCAGCCTTCTGACTTCCGCGGACGTTCCAACTCGCCGAAGTCCTGGGTCAGCGGAACGAGTTCCGCGCGACGGGCGCGCGGTCGATCGGATCCGGCGCCGTGGCCTCAACGGAACGTGGAGGCCAGCCGATGTAGACGGGACGTGGTTTCGCCCGTCGAGCTGCTCGAGCGGGGCCGCCTGTTGGTCCGCGGGACGGCCCTGGGGCGGTACGTCGTCCTCGATCTGGTGGGCAAGGGCGCCGTCGGTCAGGTTTATGCCGCCTACGATCCGGAGCTGGATCGCAAGGTCGCCATCAAGCTGCTGCACGCGCGCGACGGGAGCCAGGGCGCGGCCAACGACCGACTGAGGCTAGTTCGAGAAGCGCAGGCCATCGCGAAGGTCTCGCACCCGAACGTCGTGGTGGTCTTCGACGTCGGCACGTACCAGGAGCAGGTCTTCGTCGCGATGGAGTTCGTTGAAGGCCAGACGCTGCGCTACTGGATCGAGTCGCAGGCGCGCCCCTGGCCGGAGGTCCTGAAGGTGTTCGCCGACGCCGGCCGCGGGCTGGCGGCGGCGCACGAGAAGAAGCTGGTTCACCGCGATTTCAAGCCCGAGAACGTCATGGTGGGTACCGACGGCCAGGCCCGCGTCATGGACTTTGGTCTGGCCCGGAGCGTGGGGGAGGCGACGGCGCCCCTCGGCGACCTGGCCGACGCGCTCGCGGGCGCGGTGGGCCCGGCGGACGACCTGGCCGCCACCCGGATCGTCGCCCCGAGCCGGCCGTCGGCGGCCGGCGAGGCCCGGCTCAGCTCCGCTGCGAGCGATCGGGACGGAACGCTGGACGGGTTGCTTGGACCTGGCGCGACGTCTTCGCTGGGCGAGGCGCCGCTTGCCCGACGATACCAGGTGGCAACGCTGGCGGCGGGTGGTGGACTGGCGACGACCCGGCTGGGCGACGGCCAGCTCCGCCAGACCGACTTGCGCCTGACGCGCACCGGTTCGATGGTCGGGACGCCGGCCTACATGTCGCCCGAGCAGTTCAGGGGAGAGCCGGCCGGCGAGGAGGCGGATCAGTTCAGCTTCTGCGTGGCTCTTTACGAGGCGCTCTACGGCGACCGTCCGTTCGAGGCGCGCTCGTTGGAGGAGCTGGCCGGCAACGTGACGGGCGGGCGGATCAGAGACCTGCGCGACGGCCGCGACGTCCCCGAGCGGGTCCACAAGGCGCTGCTGCGCGGCTTGCAACCGGAGCCGGGCGCCCGCTGGCCCTCGATGCGCGCGCTGCTGTCGGAGCTGGACAACGATCGCCTGGTGGCCGGGCGCGACCGGTACGCGGCGAACGCCGCCGCGCACCTGGCGGGCCTGTGGGAGGCGCCGGTCGGCGGACAATCGGTCGGCAGCGCGGCCAAAGAGGAGATCCGGCGGGCTTTCCTGGCGACGGGCAAGCGGTACGCCGAGCCCGCCTTCGACGGCGCGGCGCGCGCGCTGGACGCGTACACCGCCGAGTGGACCCGTCTTTACGTGGAAGCTTGCCAGGCCACGCACCTGCGCGCCGAGCAGTCGGACGAGGTGCTGGACCTGCGCATGTCCTTCCTGTTGCGGCGGCTGGCGGAGGTTCGGGCGGTCTGCGAGATGTTCCGGCGCGCCAACCCGGAGGTGGTGGAGAGCGCGGCCCGCGCGGTGGCGGCGTTGGGCAGCCTGGAGGGCTGTCTGGACGCCGGCCTGCTGCGATCGATCACGCGCCCACCCGACGACCCGGCGGCGCGCGCGATCATCGAGGAGCTGCGCGGCGGGCTGGCCGAGGTGCGCGTCTGGGGCAGTGGCGGCCGCTGGCAGGACGCCGTGACCGCGGTCGAGGACATCGAGCGCCGCGCCCGCGCCGTCGGCTACGGGCCGTTGCTGGCCGAGGCGCTGCTGGAGAAGGGGAAGATCCACGCGCACCGACGGGACGGCGATCTCGCGGTGCCCGCGCTGGAGGAGGCCCTTTGGACCGCGGAGCTGCACCGGCACGACGAGGTGGCGGCGGAGGCGGCGGTCACTCTGGTCTATAGCGCCGGTGACACGCAGCTTCGCTTCGACGCGGGCGAGATCTGGTCGCGTCACGCCGAGATGCTGCTCAGGCGGTTGGGCGGCCACGAGCGGCTCTGGGCGTGGCTGTTCAACAACCGCGGCGCCATGCGCGAGCGGCAGGGCCGGCTGGACGAGGCGCTCGCCGACACGCGGCTGGCGGTGACCGCCAAGGAAAAGGTGCTGGGCGTCGGCCACGCCGACGTGGCGCTGTCGCTGGCCAACATGGCCCTGCTGCTGGACCTCATGGGCCAGCGGGACAAAGCCGTCGAGCGGGCGCTGGAAGCGGCGGCGATCAGCGAGCGCGAGCTCGGGCGCGAGCACCCGAGCACGGCCATCTTGCTGTCGAACGCCGGCGAGATCCTGAACCGGGTCGGCCGCCACGCCGAGGCCGCGGATCTGTCGGCGCGGGCGCTGCTGATCCTGGAGGGGGAGAACGAGCCGGACAGCATGATCTTGGCCTATCCGCTGACGGCGCTGGGCCTGGCGCTGCTGGGCAGCCAGCGCGCCGAGCAGGCGCTGCCCGTGCTGGCGCGCGCCGCCGCCATCCGGGACGCGAAGGAACGGGAGCCGGCGCGGCGGGCCGAGACGAGCTTCGGGCTGGCGCGGGCGCAATGGGCCGTCGGCGGCGATCCCGGCCAGGCGGCGGCCCTGGCGGAGAAGGCGCGCGCGGAGTACGCCGCCTCCGCGCACCTGCCGGGCGTGCCGGCGGAGGTCGCGCGGCTCGACGCCTGGCTGCGCGAGCACGCCCCGCCGGCCGATTCGCAGGCGCACACAGACAACTGGTCACCGGAGCCGACGCGGTGAAGCCGCTCGGACAGGCGGGCTGCCGGGGATCGCGGATCAGGAACGGGGACGACGAACAGGTGGGTCGCTCGCCCTCCGCTGGTTCAACCAGAATCGGCCCGATCCGTTGCGGAGTCTGCATCAGCCTACGCGCCCGGAGGTGAGCAGACATTACTTGCCCGCGATGCCCGACCAGACCAAGCTGCGGCGCGCGCATGCTCGACCGGTCGGAGTTCCTCGGCGCGACGGAATCACCCGGGTTCGCCGCGGCCGGGGCCCGCCGATGAGCGGCCCGACGAACCATCCGGCGCTGTACCAGATCAACACCCGCGTGGCGCTGCGCGAGCGCGGGGCGGCGCTGGGCCGCCCCGCCACGCTGGAGGACCTGGAGGATCGGCTGCTGGACCAGATCGCGGCGATGGGGTTCGACTGGGTGTGGTTCCTGGGCGTCTGGCAGACGGGCACGGCGGGACGCGACGTCTCGCGCCGCGACGCCAACTTGATGAATGAGCTGCGCCGCGAGCTGCCCGACCTTCGCGACGACGACGTCACGGGCTCGCCCTTCGCCGTGACCGCGTACGAGGTGCACCGCGACTTCGGCGGCGACCGGGCCCTGGGGCGCCTGCGCGAGCGGCTGGCCCGGCGGAACCTGAAGCTGCTGCTGGATTTCGTGCCCAACCACACCGCGCTCGATCACCGCTGGGCGACGGAGCGGCCGGAGTATTACGTGCACGGCAGCGCCCAGGACCTGCAGCGCGAGCCGCAGAATTACACGACGCTGAAGGCCGCCGGCGGCGAGATCGTCCTGGCCTACGGACGGGATCCCAACTTCGACGGCTGGTCGGACACGCTGCAGCTCAATTACCGGCATGGCGGCCTGCGCGAGGCGCGCATGGGGGAGCTGGCCGCGATCGCGCAGCGCTGCGACGGCGTCCGCTGCGACATGGCCATGCTGCTGCAGCCCGAGATCATCCAGCGGACCTGGGGGGCGCGCGCGCGTCCCAGCGACGGCTCGCCGCCCCGCGACGCGCCCTTCTGGAACGAGGTCATCCCGTTCGTCAAGCGCGGCCAGCCCGGGTTCCTGTTCGTCGCCGAGGTGTACTGGGACATGGAACGGGAGCTGCAACAGGCGGGCTTCGATTACACCTACGACAAGCGCCTCTACGATCGCCTCGTCGCGCGGGCGGCGGTTCCGGTGCGGCAGCACCTGATGGCGGACGCCGCCTTCCGCGATCGGTCGCTGCGCTTCCTCGAGAATCACGACGAGGCGCGCGCCGCGGCGGCGTTTCCAGGGGACGTGCACCGGGCGGCGGCCGTCATCGCGCTGCTCGCGCCCGGGCTGCGGTTCGTGCACGAAGGCGAGCTGGAGGGGCGCAAGGTGCATATGTCCATGCACCTCGCCCGCCGGCCCGCCGAACCGGTCGACCAGGCGCTGCAGGGCTTTTACCAGCGCCTGCTGGCCTGCCTGCGGCGCCCCGAGGCGCGCGTCGGGCAGTGGCGGCTGGAGAGCTGCCGGCCGGCCTGGTCCGGCAACCCGACGCACGAGCAGTTCGTGGTCACCTCCTGGCAGGACGGCGAGCGCCGCCTGCTGGCCGCCGTCAATTACGGACCGACGCAGGCCCAGTGCTACGTGACGCCCGGCTTCTCGGGGCTGGCGGGCCGCGCGTTCACGCTGGTCGACCTGCTGGGCGACGCCGCCTATCACCGTCGGGGCGACGATCTGGCCGCGGGCGGCCTCTACCTGGACATGCCCGCCTGGGGCCGCCAGGTGTTCGAGCTGCGCGCCTGACGCCGAGGCTTCTTGTAATCGTGCGTGAACCGGGTCGATCGCTTGCTGCCTCCTCGCCGCAGAGAGATGAGCGCTGCGAGCCAGCGTGTCAGGTAGCCTGGAGACCTGGGCCCGCAGCTCATCGCGGCAGGGGCGCCACGACGCGCCTGGCGCGCGGGGCGCCGCTCCGCCGGCGCGGTGCCGAGCGTCGGACCGCCGTATAGTGAAGGGGTCGATGCGGTCGGTCCCTTGGTTCCTGGTCGCGGCGCGCGGCGCCGCCGGACTCGCGCTGGCGGCCGGGTTGGTGGCGGGAGGTCTCACCGATCGGCGCGTGCTGTCGCTGTTCGCCATCGCGTTCCTGACCGACTACTTCGACGGCGTGATCGCGCGCGCCCAGGGCGTCGCCACCCGCCGGCTGCGCCAGGCGGACAGCCTGGTCGACACGCTGTTTTACCTGGTGCTGGCCGCGGTCACGCAGCGCCTGCACGGTGACGTTCTTCGCCGGCACGTCACCGCCCTGGCCGTCTGTCTGGGGACGCTGGCGGCCTGGACGGTCCTCGACCTGGTGCGGTGGCGAGCGGCCGCCGGATTTCACTCGTGGAGCGCGAAGCTGTTCGCCGCCGCGCTGGGCGTGTGGGCCGTGGCGCTCTACGGCTTCGGCGCCGACGGGCCATGGTTGGTGCTGGCTTGCGCTGCCGGCACGGTGTCTCACCTGGAGGGGATCGCGATCAGCTGCACGCTGCGCCGGCACGTGACCGACGTCCCCACCTGGCCGCACGCCCTCCGCCTTCGCCGGCCGCCGGAGTCACCGTGAGCCGCCGCCGAAAGCCCCACCTGCGCTGCGAAGCCTGCCGGTTGCACCGCAGCCTGTGTATCTGCGGGCTGCTCCCGCGGCTGGCGACGCGCACGCGGGTGGTGATCGTCGTTCACCAACTGGAGGCCAGCAAGCCGACCAACACCGGGCTCATCGCGGCGCGCTGCCTCGAGAACAGCGCGGTCCTTTACCGCGGCCGCGGCCCGGGCGAGGCGCCCGGCGCGGATCTGCGGGAGGTCGCGGCGGCGCGGGCGTCGGTCGTTTTGTTCCCCGACCCGGCGGCGACGCCGCTCGAAGCCTGGCGCGGCACCGACGGGCTTCAGCTGATCGTTCCGGACGGGACCTGGAGCCAGGCGGCGCGCACGCGCCGCAGGCTGGAGGTGCTGGCGGGGCTCCCCTGCGTGGCGCTGCCGGCCCGCGGCGGGACGGCCGGGCGCCTGCGGGCCGCGCCCCGGCCCGGCCGCCTGGCGACGCTGGAGGCGCTGGCCGTCGCGCTGGGTATTTTGGAAGGGCCGCCCGTCGAAGAGGCGCTGAGCCGCGTCTACCGGGTCATGACCGAGAGGACGCTCTGGACGAAC
>JAICYS010000072.1 GCA_025934105.1 Myxococcota bacterium
CGCACGCGGTCGAGATCGCGCGGCTCGGCCCGCCGCAGGATCCGCGGGCGGGCCTCGCCGGCCGGCCGGCGCGCGAACGGGACCGCGACCACGCCGATCTCCGTGTCGCGCGCCTCGTCGCGCGCGTCGTCCCGCCGGGCCGCGCCGAAGCTGATCACCACCTGGTCACCGGCGCGCACCGTCACGCTCCCCAGTTCGCAGGCCAGCAGCCGGCCGCGCGGGTCCAGCTTCACGCCGGCCACCACGACCGACGCCAGGTCGCGCGCGCCGCTCTCGCTCACGCGCGCACCTCCTGCCGCTTGAGCGCGATCAGCAGCCGCTCCAGCGCCAGCGTCGGGTTTGCGTTCACCTGGAGTGCCATGGCCACGTCCACGGCCGCCGCCAGCGCGCGGTTGATCCGCGGCAGTCCCAGCGCCGCCAGCGCTTCCGGCTTGCCCGCCCGGGTCAGCGTGGCCAGCTCGGGCGCTCCCGCCGCCACCGCCATCGCGTCGCGGTAAAGCCCACCCACCAGCGACACCAGCCGGGGCAGGTCGGCCTTGGCGTCCTTCTCGCTGGTGAGCGCGGCGGCCGCGTCGAACAGCGGGCTGGCGCCGGGCGCCTCCACCGCGGCCCGGAGCTGCGCCAGCGCTTCTTGCAAGCCGCCGGCGGCGCCGTCCTCACCGGCCGAGGCGGCCTCCAGCAGGCGAGCGGCCGAGCCCTCGGCCAGCGCGGCGGCGATCTCGGCGCGCGGCTCGGGCACCTGACGCCGCGCCGCGATCTCCAGCAGGGCCGCCGTTCCCAGCGGCCGGAACCGCAAGCGCTGGGAGCGCGACCGGATGGTGGGCAGCAGCCGCTCGGCCGCGGTCGTGCAGAGGACCACGTGATTGCCGGGCAGCGGCTCCTCCAGCGTCTTCAGCAGGCCGTTGGCGGCGTTCGGGTTCATCGCGTCGGCGTCGTCGACGACGATGACCCGGGCCGCGGCTTCGTGCGGCCGGCTTCGGGCCAGCGCCACCATGGCCTTGATGTCCTCGACGACGATCTGCCCGCCCGGACCCGACGGGCCGAAGCTGGGGACGTCCGGGTGAACGTCCGCGTCGACGCGCCGACAGACGTCGCAGGCGCCGCACCCCTGGCCCGGCTCGGCCTGACAGTTCAGCGCCATCGCCAGGCCGTGGGCGGCGCCCCGCTTGCCGACTCCGGGCGGCCCCTCGAACACGTACGCGTGCGCCACCCGTCTGGTCGCGATGGCGCGCTCCAGCGCCGCGCGCGCCAGGTTCTGTCCCAGGAGGTCCCGTAGCCGCACCGCGAAACCCTAACATATGCGGCGTCGACAGCGGCGGGGCGCGGGGCTAACCTCAGATGGCGACATGGGCATCCTCGGCCGTCTTTCCACGCTGATCAAATCGAACGTCAACGACGCCATCGATTCGATGCAAGACCCCGGCAAGGGAATCGATCAGATGGTGCGCGACATGGAGGACTACGCGCGGCAGGCCCGCGCCGAGGTCGGCCGCTGCATCGCGGACGAGCGCCTGCTCGAGCGGCGCGTCCAGAGCATCGAAGGCGAGATCGCCGAGTGGGAGAAGCGGGCCGAGACCGCCATCCGGGCCGGCGACGACACCCTGGCCAAGCAGGCGCTCGCCCGCAAGGCCGAGAAGGAAACCGAGCGCGACGACGCCAAGAAGGCGCTGCAGGACCAGGGCGTCTACGCCGACCAGCTCACCGCCGCGTTGAAGTCGCTGGATACGCGACTCAAGGACGTGAAGGCCCGCAAGGAGACGCTGAAGGCCAAGGCGCGCTCGAACCGCCAGGGGACGCTGACCGACAAGACCTCGGCGTTCAACGAGTTCGAGCGGCTGTCGAGCCGGGTGGACGCCACCGAGGCCGAGGCGTCGCTGGACGACGAGCTGGGCGGCCGCACCACCCGCCGCATCGACGTCGAGCGCCAGCTCGAGCAGATGCAGACCGACAGCAAGCTGGACGACGCGCTCGCCGATCTGAAGCGAAAGCTCGGGAAGTAATTCGCCCCGTCCCGGGGCGACCGCGGACCGCGCAAATACCGGAATGGCCTGACGTCGCGTGGTAAGCTGCGCCGGTCGATGGCGGATCGCCCCACAGTTCCCCGAGCGCCGCGGCCGCCGTTGAATGCGCCCGCGCCCGGGCCTGCGCCGGCGGCCGCGCCCCAGGCGGCGTTTCACGACCCGACCAGGCGGGCGGGCGCCTCCGCGCAGCTCCCGGCCCTGTTTTGGGGAGCCCTGGGCTGCGTCAGCGTGCTGGGCGTCGGCTTCACGGTCCTGTTCCTGGTGCTGCGGCCCGGCCCGCCGGCGGCTGCTCCGGCGCCACGGCCGACGGCCACCGCCGTGGCAGCGCCGCCCGCGGCGGAACCGCCCGCCGCCCCCGACATTCAACCGCTGGTCGCGCCCCCGCGCGCGCCCGAACCGCCGGCGCCGCCGCCCCCCGTCCGCAAGCCGGCCGTTCACCCGGTCCGCGTGGCCCGCGCCGCGCCGGCCGGCGGCGCGAAGGCCGACAAGGGGGACAAGCCGGACAAGGCCGACAAGGCCGACAAGAAAACCGCCGCAGACGACTCCACCGGGAGCGCCGAGGCACCGCCGCCGAAGAAGGTTTCGGCCGACAAGCCGGCAGCGGAGCAGCCCTCTGCCGACGACGACAAGCCCGCCGCGCCCCGCCGCGAACACGCCTCCGACGATCCCGACGAAGACTGAGCCCCGAACAGACCGCCGGCGCGCCACGACGAGAGTGACGCCCACGCGCGACGACGAGGGTGGCGGCGTGCGACGAGAGTGGCGCCCCGCGCGCCACGACGAGAGCGATGCGCGGCGCGCGACGGCGAGAGCGACGCCCGGCGTGCCACGACGAGGGTGACGGCCACGCGCGACGACGAGGGTGACGCCCGGCGCGCCACGACGAGAGCGATGCCCGGCGCGCGACGGCGAGAGCGACGCCCGGCGTGCCACGACGAGGGTGACGGCCACGCGCAACCATGAGGGTGACGCCCGGCGCGCGAGGACGAGAGTGACGCCCGGCGCGCGATCAGGAAGCCGGCAGTTCGGCTTCCGGCGCGGGTGTGGAGGCCGAGGTGGTCCGTTCCAGAGCCGCCAGTCGGCGCGCCAGCATGAGCAGCAGGCTGGCCATGACGGCCAGCAACGCCAGCGCGCCCGCGAGCACGCCAATCAGCACGGGACGGGTGCCGGCCGTGATGCGCAGCGGGCCGAGGGGCGCCAGCGCCGGGCCGGCTGCCGCTGGTGGCTCGGCGGCGGTGACCACGACCGCGACCGACGCCGCGTCCAAACCGGCGACGCTGCCCGCCACCAGCCGCTGCACGTCGCGCGCTTCGATCGGCGGCGCGCCGGGGCGCGCCTTGATGAGGACGGCGGCCCGGGCCGCCTCGCGCGGCTTGGCCTCCAGCGCGAGCGGGTCCGTGTCCTCCAGCACCAGGTGCACGCGCGCGCCCGAGACGCCGTCGATCGTCTCCAGCGTCTTTTCGATCTCGCCGGCGGTCGCGTTCAGGTAGCGGGCCCGCTCTTCCGAGGGCGTCGGGATCAGGCTGGGCTGCCCGTAGGTCTCGGCGAACCCGCGCCGGCGCTCGCGCGGGAGGCCCAGCGCGCGCAACAGATCGATGGCGCGATTCGCGTCGCCGGTCGCCACCCGCACCATGAAGGTGGCGGCCGCCCCCGCGGCGGCGGCCGTCTCTTCGGGAATCTTTTCGGCGCCAATGCCGGCCCGCTCCAGCGCCGCCGTCGCTTCGTTGGCGCCGCGCTCGTCGATCCCGTGCAGCACGTTGGACGAGCAGCCCGCCAGCACGAGCAGCGCCAGCGCGACCCACGTCCGCCCACCCCCAGCCCCCCTCATGTCCGCCTCATAACACGGATCCTGCCGCCGCCTCAGAGCTGTGTCCCCAGTGCCTGCTTCATCGTGCCCACCAGCCGATCGGCGGCGCGCGACACCACCTCGATCGCCTGCGCGCCGCGCGAGACGGCGGCCTGTAGGGCCAGGAGCTGCGCGGGCGTGAACGTACGCCCGCGCGCCGCCGCGGCCAGGAGCGCGTCGACGGCCCGCCCGCCGTCGGTCACCCCGGCCAGCGCCTGCGCCAACCCGAGGCCCGCTGGACCGGCGGCCGGCGGGCCCCGGTCGAGAGCGGCGCGGCCGAGGGGCCGCGCAGACGCCGCATCCGTCTCGCCCAGGACCTGCGCGAACGGGCGCCCGGCCGGACTCGCCGGCCAGCCTTCGTCGCGCCCGTGGATCGAGTCGGGGGGGCGCGCGGGACGAACGTCGACGTGCATGACCTGTCTTCGGCCGCCGCGCCCAGCGGTTGCGTGGTCACTCGCCGCCGTCCGCGTTTTCCAACGCGGCGCGGAGCATCTCCACCGCCCGAGCGTGGAGGCGGCAGGCCCACGACTTGGACAGCCCCATCTCCGCGCCCGCCTGCTCCAGGTTCTTGTCCGCGAAGTAGTAGAGCTCCATCAGGCGCCGTTCTTTCTCGGGCAGCGCCTGCAGCGCTTGCCGCACGCGCGCCCGCATCCGCTGTCCGTCGACGGCCAGTTCGGGCGACGGCCGGCTCTCGTCGGGAACCGTCGCCGCCGCCTCCAGCGACGTGATGTGGACGGTGGCGACCGCCGACAGAACTTCGTTCACCTCCGCCAGGGCGGCGGCCGCGTCGGCCGAGGCCGCCGCGCCTTGGGCCCGCGCCGCCCCCTCGCGATCGGCGCGGTTGCGCAGGTACTCGTTCGCCCGCTCTTCGGCGCGGTAGCGCGCGTAGTCGGCCCGCGAATACCAGCCCATGCTGCGCAGGCCGTCGTACATCGCGCCGCGAATCCGGTAGTAAGCGAAGGTGGAGAACGCGGCGCCGTGGCGCGAATCGAACCGCTCGGCGGCTTCGACCAGCCCCTTCGACCCGTAGCCGACCAGGTCCTCCAGCTCGACGGAGGCGCCCACCGACTTCTTCACCTTTCTGGCGATGGCCTGGACCAGCGGCAGATGCTGCTCGACCAGCCGCTTCACGGACTCCTGTCCCTCCGCCGCCATCCCGCCCCGAATAGAGCAACGGTTGCGTCGCCGCGTCAAGCCCGCATCCCTCCCGCCAGCGCGCCCTCGTCGAAGCGGGGCGGCCGGCCGTCGTCGCGCCCCGCCCCTTGCCAGCCTGGCTGTTGATCGCCGGAGGCGACCGAGGATAGTCTCGGCGCCGATGCGCAGTTATGTCGAAGCGGCCGCGCGCCAGGACAACGTCCCCCGGACGCAGCGCCTGCTGGATCGGATCGTTCCCGACGCCCGCTTGCACGCGAGGTTCGTGAACACGCTGGCGCGGATGGAATACGTCGGGGTGCGCAAGATGCTGAAGAGCCGCCGCGCCGAGCGTCTGGACCTGGACGGCATCCAGCACATCCTGGACGAGGCGGTCCACACCATGCGGCTCAAGAAGGCGGCCGCCGCGCTGGGCAAGGCCAGCGGCGCCCGGGTGCAGACCTTCGCGACCGGCGACACGCTGGCGGGCGACGCCGGCGAGACCTACCTCCAGGCGCTGGATCACCGCGCCGAGGAGACGCTGGGCGATCTGGCGCCGGAGGTTCGGGGTGAGGCGAACTACCTCCTCACCAGCGCCGCCATCGAGGTGCGCGCGCAGGTCTTCTACCCGGCCTACGATCGGACGCTGAAGGCCTGCGACGCGGGGTTTTCGGTGGCCGCCATCACCAAGGACGAGGATCGTCACCTGGACGAGATGGCGGCCGGCCTGCAAGCGCTGCTGCCCGACTGGAAGGCGCGGCTCGAGCCGCTGCTGGCGGCCGAGGAGGCCCTTTACGCGCGCTTCCTGGGCGCGATCGAAGAGGTCGTGGCCCGCCCCGCGCATGGCTGAGTGGCGCCGGCTCTCGTCCGACGACGTCCAGGCCATCCTGCGCGCCTTCGGGGTCGGCGACTATCGCGCGCACGCGCCGATCGCCGTCGGCACCATCAACACCAACGTTCGCGTCGAGACCGGCGGCGGGCGGCTGTTCCTGCGCATCAACGAGGGAAAGTCGCGCGACGACGTAGCGCTGGAAGCGAGCATCGTCGCCTGGATGGCGGCGCGCGGCGTGCCCACGCCCGAGCCGCGCCCGGCGGCCGACGGACGGCCGTTCGCCGTCTGGAACGGCGAGCTGGCCTCGCTTTTTCCCTGGGTGGCCGGGCGCACGCTGGGCCGGGCCGAGCTGACCGCCGCTCACGGCGCGGCGGTGGGGAGCGCGCTGGCGCAGCTGCATCGGGCGGGGGCCGATCACCCGGACCGGCGCGCCGGGCGTTACGTCCCCGACGAGATCGATCGCCGGCTGGCGCGCGTCGCCGGCTTGGCCGACCCCGAGCTGGCCGGCGCCGTCGCCATCCTGCAACCGGAGCTGCGGGCGGTGGCCGCCGAGCGGCGGCGCGATCTGCCGGGCGGGATCATCCACGGTGACCTGTTCGTCGACAACGTGCTCTTCCACGAGGACGGCCGCCTGTCCGCGCTCTTGGACTTCGAGCAGGCGTCCTGGGGGCGCTGGGCCTACGACGTCGCGGTGACGGTGCTGGCGTTCGGCTTTGGCGGCGACGACTTTCGGGCCGACGTGACCCGCGCCTTCCTCGACGCCTACGCCGCGGCTCGCCCGCCCACCGCCGAGGAGCGCGCCGCGTTCGGCGCCGAGCTGCGCTTCGCCGCCTGCCGTTTCGCGGTGACACGCATCACCGACGTTCATTTGAAGCGGGCCGCGGGCGCCGCGCCGGGCAAGCGCTTCCAGCGCTACCTGGATCGTCTGGCGTGCATCAAGCAGCACCTGGCCAGCGGCGACGGGCTGCTGTCGTTCTGAGCGTGCCGCGCGGCTATTTGCGGACCAGGTTGATGTACTTCCGGAGCGTGTCCTTGCGTTCCTCGTCCAGGTCGACGTAACGAATCCCCATGTCCATCGGGGGCTCGCGGTTCGCCCAGACCACTTCACCGGTCAGAGCGATCGACGCGTCTAGGTCGGGGAAGTTCAGCACCAGGTCGACCATGGTGCCGACCTCCTCGACTCCCGAGGTCTGGATGCAGACCCCGCCGAGCGAGATGTTCTGGATGCGGTGGAACAGCAAGACCTCGTTCCCGGTGTAATCGACGTAAGCGTTCACCTCGAACCGGGGAAATTCACGCGCGCGCTCCGGGAAGTCCGCCATGACGGACCGTGACTATCGCAGATCGCGACCGGTTCGGTCAAAGCGGGACCTGAGGGAAGCGCGCGCCATTGTCAAACTGGCACGGTTTTGGGGGCCGCCGCGCCGAACCGGCATTGGCGCGGGCCCGGTCCTTCGCCGGGAGGCCCGTCCGGCGGGACAGATCCTGGAACGGTTCGTGCACGAGCCCGCCGCGACATGCGTTTTGGATCCTGCCTGACACGCTTGCCGGCGGCCGTGGCGCTGGCGGTCTGCCTCGCGCTGGCGGGTGGGTGCGCGCACCGCGAGTACTTTCCGGGGACCACCATCCTTCGCAGCGAAGAGAACCGGAAGATCATCCAGATCGTCGAGGAGTACCGGCAGCGCCTCATGCGGCGCAACGTCGTCGGGCTGCTGGCGCTGGCTTCGCCCCGCTACTTCGAAGACTCGGGCACGCCGCGCTCGGATGACGACTACGGCTACGAGGGCCTGAAGAAGGTGCTCGAGGAGCAGCTGCCCCGCGTGAAGTCGCTCCGCTATGACATCGAGTACCGAAACATCCGGGTCAGCGGGACCCAGGCCGAGGTCGAGGTCTTCCTGGACGGCTCATTCGAGATCGCCTCCCAGGAAGCGGGCGACCGCTACCGCCGCGTGAACGACTACCATCGGTTCATCCTCGACAAGGAGGGGGACGAGTGGAAGTTCGTGTCCGGGATGTGAGCGCGTTCGTCCGGCTTCAGTTGTTGTTGCAGTAGCGCTCGATCGCCTCGAACAGCCGGCTCAGGTCCAGCGGCTTCATCACCAGCTCGGCGGCGTCCACCAGGACCGGGCGCTTGCCGGTCGCGGTGATCACGACCAGCGGGATGTCCGCGATGGACGCGTCCTGCTTCTGCTCTTTCCTGAACTGCCAGCCGTCCATCACGGGCATCATCAGGTCCAGCAAGATCACGCAGGGCCGCGGCGAGGCCTTCTTCAGGTGGTCCAGGGCCTCGCGTCCGTTGCCGACGCACGACACCTTGTACCCCTCGTCCTCGAGGACTTCGCGTAGAGAATCCCGGATGTCCGGATCGTCGTCGACGACCAGCACGCCGCCACAGGGGCCGTCATGCGCCATAGGGGGATCTTCTGGATCTGTTCAGTCGCTTGTCAAACTGTTTGGCTGACCCCACGATGTGCGCCTCATGATTTTTCGCCGTGGCGGCGCCGCCCTGACCCTGCTTGCCTTGATGTTGGACCCGCCGGCGCGCGCGAACGTGCATCCCTCCGGGCCGCTCGACATCTCGGTCCTCATCGCCACCCATTACCGGGTCGCGCCCAATCAACCCTACTTGATGGCCGGGGGCTGGACCGGCCGGCTGGACCTGTATCTGCCGCGCCGTCCGAAAGCCAGCCCGATGCCGGTCGCGCTGTTGTTCCACGGCGGCGGGTGGGTCAGCGGCAGCAAGGACGAGATCGCGCTGGACGTGGTCCCGTACCTGGCCATGGGGATGGCGGTGGCCAACGTCGATTACCGGCTGGCGGCGACCGCTCCGGCGCCGGCCGCCGTGCAGGACGCGCGCTGCGCCCTGCGCTGGGTGGCGCGGCACGCCAGCGAGTATGGGCTGGACTCGAACAAGATCGTGACGGTCGGCAGCTCGGCGGGCGGACACCTGGCGCTGATGGCGGCGTTCGTTCCGGCCTCGGCGGGGTTCGACGATCTCTGCCCGGGGAACGAGCCGATGCACGTCGCTGCCGTCATCAACTTCTTCGGCGTCTCGGACGTCGACGAGCTGTTGCAGCCGGCCAACGCGCGCGACTTCGCGGTGGCCTGGATCGGCCATGCGCCGAACCGGGACGAGCTCGCGCGGCGGGTCTCGCCGCTCACCTACGTCAGCAAGAGCGACCCCGCCGTCTTCAGCGTGCACGGCGACGCCGATCCGATCGTGCCGTTCGAGCAATCGAAGCGCCTGCACGCGGCGCTGACGGCGGCCGGCGTGCCCAACCGCCTCTATCCCATCGCTCATGGCGGCCACGGCGAGTTCACCGGGGACGACGTCCTGCTGGTCAACCGCGCCGTCCACGATTTCCTGGTCAAGCGGGGCGTGATCCGCGCGGGGCGATCGCCGCTCTTGCAGTAGCGGGCCGTCGAGGATTTCTGCGCGAAGGCGGCGCGCGATTCGCGGCCGCGCGCCTGCCGCTGCCGCCGGAGGCTGTGATAGTCTGACCTGCCGGTGGACGTCGAACCCCCAGCGCCGCCCGACCCGCGCATCGGCCACGTCCTCCAGGGCCGGTACCGGATCTTGAGCAAGATCGCCTCGGGCGCCATGGGCGTGGTGTACCGGGGCGAGCGGGTCCAGCTGGGCCGGCCGGTGGCCGTGAAGTTCCTGCACCCCTGGATCGCCGCCCAGAAGGCGTTTCTGGGGCGCTTCGAGAACGAAGCCAAGGCCATGAGCCGGCTGGCGCACCCGCACTGCGTGTCGGTCATCGACTTCGGCGTCGAGGGCGCGCCCTACCTGGTCATGGAGTTCGTGACCGGCCGGACGCTGCGCGATGTGATGCAGGAGGCGCCCCTGCCCGTCGGCCGCGCGATGAAGATCGTCCAGCAGCTGCTGTCGGGGCTGGCCCACGCGCACGCGCAGGGGATCGTGCACCGGGATCTCAAGCCCGAGAACCTGATCCTGACCGCCGAGGACGGCTTGCAGGATCACCTGCGCATCCTCGACTTCGGCCTGGCCAAGCTGCGCGACGGGCCGGCGATGACGGCGGGCCTGGCCGTCGGCACGCCCAGCTACATGTCGCCCGAACAGTCGGGCGGGCCCGGCGACGTCGACGCCCGCAGCGACCTGTACGCGGTGGGCGTGCTGCTGTTCGAGATCCTGGTCGGCCGCAAGCCATTCCAGTCCGAGAACGTCGGCGAGCTGATCTACATGCACCGCGAGCGGCCGCCGCCGCGGCTGCGCGAGGCGATGCCCGAGGCCGGCTATTCGCCGGCGCTGGAGGCCGCCGTCGACCGGGCGCTGGCCAAGATGCCCCAGCATCGGTTCACGTCGGCCGCCGATTTCTCGGCGGCGCTGGCGGCCACGCCCGAGGCGCAGGGACGAACGCTGGCGGCGGCCGCGCGCAAGGCGCGCCCGGCGGCCAAGACCACGATGGACACCGTCTCCGCCGTGCGCCGGCGCCTCGGCCTGGACGCCCCGGCGGCCGATCCGGCCGGCGAGGCGCGCCCGCGGCAATGGCGGTTGGTCTGGATCGGCTGTGGCTTCCTGCTCATCGTGCTCATCGGCCTGACCATCGGCCGGGCCCTGCGCTCGGGCGGACATCCGGCCGCCGTCGCGGCGGGGGGCGAGCCGGTGGCGTCCCCGCGGGCGGCGGCTCCGCCGGTTTCGCAGGCCGCGCCGCCCGCCCACCCGGCGCCTCCCCCCGCGGCGGTGCCGGCGCCGGCCAGCGAGGATCCCCGCATCGAGCAGGCGCGGCAGATGCTGGCGGCCAACCAGACGGCCGACGCCGTGGCGCTGCTCGAACGGGTGCGGGCCGACAAGCCGGACGACGCGGACGCGCCGTACCTGCTGGCCATGATCGATTTCGAGGCCCATCGCTGGGGCGAGGGGCTGGTCAACGCGCAGGCGGCGGTTCGGAAGAATCCCACCTTCCGCACGGACGGCGACCTCATTCGCGGGGTCATCCGGTCGCTCGCCAGCGATCGCGGGTACGAGCGCTCGGAGTCCTTCCTGCGCGGCCTGGGCTCGGCCGCCACCCCTTATTTGAAGGAGGCGGCCCGGCGCGACGCGAATCCACGGGTGCGGGAACGGGCCGCGGAGTTGTTGGGCGGGCGGGGCGGCGGATTCCGGCCGTCGTCGGGCGGCGGAATGTTCAAACGTTAGCTCACACAGTTTAGCTGCACAGAAAAAGTAACTTCCCTTGCATTCTTGACGCCTGGTATTCTACCGGCGTGACCGAGCCTTGGCTCTTGGCGTCAGGGGGTGCTGGGTGGCGACGGTAAGGAGCGCCGACCTGGTGGTGTCGCGGCTCGAGGAGCAGATCCGAGAGCTGCGCGCGGCCCTGGAAGATGCGGCGGAGGGGATTTGCCGGCTGGACGGCGCCGGCCGCATCGTCACCGTCAACCGGGCGTTCAGCCGTCTGTTCGGCATCCCGGCCGACCAGGCGCCCGGCCGGGCCTGGGAGGCGCTTCTCATCGAGGAGGAGCGCGCGGCCGCCCGCGCCGACCTGGCCTCGGCCGCCGGCCGCCTCGAGCGCGAGCGTACCGGCGTGCGGTCCGACGGGACGACGTTCCCGCTGCAGCTCATCGCGGTGCCTTTGGCGGGCGGGGGACGGCCGGGCAGCAACGGGCACTACCTCTACGTCCATGACCTCTCCGACCGAAAGCGGATGGAGAACCAGCTGATCTTCGCCGGGCGGATGGCGGCGGTCGGGACGCTGGCGGCCGGGGTGGCGCACGAGATCAACAACCCCCTGGCCTACATCGTCGCGAACATCGACTTCGCGCGCAGCCAGATCAACTCGGTCGCGTCGCGCCTGTCGCGCGCGGCGGTGGGTGGCGGCCCGGCGCACGTGCTGGACGAGACCGGCGAGGCCTTGACCGAGGCACGCCAGGGGGCCGAGCGGGTGCGCAACATCGTCCGCGACCTGCGGGTGTTCGCGCGTGGCGACGACGATCAGAGCGGGCCGGTCTCGGTCCGGCGCGTGCTCGATTCGTCGCTGAACATCGCCTGGAACGAGATCCGGCACCGCGCCCGGCTGGTGAAGGACTACGGCGAGATGCCGCTGGTCGAGGCGAACGAATCGCGGCTGGGGCAGGTCTTCTTGAACCTGCTGCTCAACGCGGCGCACGCCATCCCCGAAGGGGAGGCCGAACGGAACGAGCTCCGGGTGACCACGCGCACCGACGCGCAGGGGCGGGCGGTGCTCGAGGTGCGCGACACGGGGATGGGGATCCCGCCCGAGAACCGCGAGCGGATCTTCGATCCGTTCTTCACCACCAAGCCGGTGGGCGAAGGGACGGGCCTGGGCCTCTGGATCTGTCACGGCATCGTCAGCGCGCTGGGGGGCGAGGTGACGGTGGAGAGCGAGATCGGGCGCGGGAGCACCTTCCGGGTCACGCTGCCGCCGGCGCTGATGGACGCCCCGGCGACGTTCTCGACGCCGACCATCCCGGAGGTCGAGGCCCGGGGGGCGCGCCTGCTGGTGGTCGACGACGAGCCGATGATCCTGGGGGCGCTGCGGCGATCGCTGGGCGGCGACTACAACGTGACCTGCGTCGGCGACGGGCGGCGCGCGCTGGAGCGGCTGCGGGCCGGCGAGCGGTTCGACGTGATCCTGTGCGACCTCATGATGCCGGAGCTGACCGGCATGGACCTCTACGCCGAGCTCGAGCGCATCGCGCCGGATCAGGCGGGGCGCATGGTGTTCGTGAGCGGCGGCGCGTTCACCCCCCGGGCGCGCGAGTTCCTGGAGCGGGTCCCGAACGCGCGAGTCGAAAAACCGATCGACTTCCAGAACCTGCGGCTGCTGCTGCGCAACCTCAGTCACTGACGCCGCGGGCGGTGGGTCGAGGCAGCGGCCGCTGGCGCTGTCGCCGGTGAGCGGCCGCGGCCCGGTCTCTGAGGGCACGGGGGCGGCGGTCAGAGGTGCCGCCGGTGAGTGGCGGCGAGGTGCCGCCGGTGAGTGGCGCGCACGGCCGGTCGCCGGCGGCGCGCCGCCGGTCAGAGACAGGTGCCGGTGGCGCTGTCGCAGGTGAGCGGCGCGCAGTCCTTGACGGTCAAGCCGAGGTTCGCGCACGCGCCGGCGCCGTTGCAGAAGTCGGCGACCAGCAGGGACGTGCCGGCGGCGCAGATCGCCGCGCTGCACGTCGTCGTGGCCGGCCAGAACTGGCAGCTTCCGTTGCCGTCGCAGAGGCCGTCGGTTCCGCAGGTGCTGCTGTCCTGCCGGATGCAGGTTTGCGCGGGGTCTTGGCCGCCCGCCGGGACGTTCGTGCAGGTCCCTTCGAAACCCGCGACACCGCAGCTCATGCACGGCCCGCAGCTCGCGAATCCGCAGCAGAACCCGTCGGTGCAGTGGCCGCTTTGGCATTGATTGTCGCTGGTGCAGGCCCCGCCGGCCATCGCGCGCGGGACGCAGGCGCCGCCCGTGCAGGACGCCGTCGGGATGCAATCGGCGTCGGTGGTGCACGCCGTCGGGCAGCCGGTCGGCTTGCAGTAGTACGGCGAACAGTTCGTCGCGCTGGGGCTGCCGCAGGTCCCGCTGCCGTCGCAGGTGGGGGCCGGCGTGTAGAACGTCGAGGACGTGGCGCAGATGGCGCTGCCGCAGCTGGTGCCGCTGGCCGGGAGCGCGCAGCCGCCGCTGCCGTCGCAGGTCCCGTCGTAGCCGCAGCTGGTGCCGGCGGCGGCGCACTGACCGGCCGGCGCGGCCTGCCCGGCGGGGACGTTCGCGCAGGTGCCGAGCCCGTCGAGGCTGCAGGCCTGGCAGGTGCCGCAGGAGGCGGTCGAGCAGCAGACGCCGTCGACGCAGTTGCCGCTGCCGCATTCGTGGCCGGCCCCGCAGGCCAGGCCCAGCGCTTTTTTCGCCAGGCAGGCGCCGCCCGGTCCCGTGCAGTAGTCGCCGGCGACGCAGTCGGTGTCGGCGCCGCACGAGGTCTTGCAGGCGGCCGTCCCGCAGACGAAGGGCGTGCAGGCCGTGACGGCGGGCGTGGCGCAGCTGCCGGTCCCGGTGCAGAAGGCGGCCCCCATCGCGACCCCGTCGGCGCACGACGCCGGCACGCACGTCACCGAGGCGGCGGTCTGCGTGCAGGCGCCGCTGCCGTCGCAGGTGCCGGTGTTGCCGCAGGTGCCGTTGGGGGCGCAGCGGGTGTGGGGGTCGGTGCCGCCCGCGGCGACGTTCGCGCAGCTGCCGAGCCCGTTGACGTTGCAGGCCTGGCAGGTGCCGCAGGAGGCGGTCGAGCAGCAGGCGCCGTCGACGCAGTTGCCGCTGCCGCACTCGTGCCTGTCGCCGCAGCTGGCGCCGTTGGCCTTGAGGGCCAGGCAGCTCCCGCCCGTGCCGCTGCAGTAGTTCCCGGCCGCGCAGTCCGCGTCCGCGTTACAGGTGGTCTTGCAGGCTCCCGTCCCGCAGACGTAGCGGCCGCAGGTGCTGGAGGCCACCGTCCCGCAGCTGCCGGTCCCGGTGCAGGTGGGCGCCGGGGTGTAGGTCGTTCCCGTGCAGCTCGCCGTCCCGCACGCGACGGTGTTTGACGCCTGGGTGCAGGCGCCGGCCCCGTTGCAGGTGCCGGTGTTGCCGCAGGTGCTGGTGATCGGGCACTGCCCGGCGGGCGCGGGCGCGTTCGCCGTGATGAACGCACAGCTCCCGAGCCCGTTGAGGTTGCAGGCCTGGCAGGTGCCGCAGGCTCCCGTTCCGCAACAGACGCCGTCGGTGCAAAAGCCGCTGATGCACTGATTGCCGGCGCTGCAGCTCTGGCCGTTGGCCTTGCGAGCGCAGCTCTTGGCGCTGCCGGACCCCTGGCAGGTGAAGGGGGCCACGCAGTCGGCGTCCGACGCGCAGGTGGTGAGGCAGGCGTTGTTGCCGCCGCACTGGAAGTTGCCCGCGCAGGCCGAAGCGGCCGGGACGGCGCAGGCCCCGGCGCCGTTGCAGTGAGAGACCGGCGTGAACGTCGCGCCGGTGCAGGTCGCCGTCCCGCACGACACGGTCGTGCCGCCCAGCTGGCACTGTCCCGCGCCGTCGCACGCGCCGGTGTCGCCGCAGGGCGGGTTGGCCGGGCAGAGGCCGTGCGGTTCGGGCGTGCTGGACGCGACGTTGGCGCAGTTGCCGGCGCTGCCGCTGACGTTGCAGGCCTGGCAGGTCGGGCAGGCGGCGGCGCTGCAGCAGACCCCGTCGACGCAGCTGTTGCCGGTCAGGCAGTCACTGGTCGCCGCGCAGGGCTGGCCGAGGCGCTTCTTGTTGCCGCACAGGTTGGTCTTGGGATCGCAGATGCTGGGCGCCTGGCAGTCCGCGTCCGACGAGCAGGCCGACTTGCAGGCCGTGGCGCCGTTGCAGATGTAGGGCGCGCAGGCGATGGTGCTGGCCGGCTGGCAGGTCCCCTTGCCGTCGCAGGTGCGACCGGAGGTGGCGGTGGTGCTGTTGAGCGGACAGGAGGGGGCCGCGCACGACGTTCCGCCGGAATAGAGGCGGCAGGCGCCGCTGCCGTCGCAGAACCCGTCGGTCCCGCAGCTGGCGTTCCCCATGTCGTGGCAGGTGCCCTGCGGATCGGTGGCGCCGGCCGGCACGTTCGTGCAGGCGCCGAGCGCGTTGTCCAGCGCGCAAGACTGGCACGCCCCCTGGCAGGCGGTCGCGCAGCAGACGCCCTGGGCGCAGAAACCGGACAGACACTCGAGCGCGCCGGCGCACGATTGCCCGTTCCCCTTGAGGCCGCACGAGCCGTTGATGCAGACGGCGGGCGCGGAGCAGTCCCCGTCGGTCGTGCAGGCGTTCTTGCAGACGTTCACGCCACACTGGTAGGGGAAGCAGGGGGTCGCGTTGGGGGTCACGCACTGTCCGGCGCCGTCGCACGACGACGCGGCCGAGAAGGTCGTGGTGCCGGCCGGGCAGGAGGAGCCCTGGCAGGTGGTGCCGGCCGGGTAGAGCTGACAGCCGCCGTTGCCGTCGCACTTGCCGTCCGTGCCGCAGGAGGCGGAGCCCTGATCGGGGCAGGTGGCGGTCGGGTCGACCGAGCCGGCCGACAGCTTGGTGCAGGTCCCCTTGCTGTCCGACAGCCCGCAGGACTGGCACTTGCCGTCGCAGGGGGCGTTGCAGCAGACGCCCTGCGCGCAAAAGCCGCTTTCGCACTCGGCGGGCGCCGAGCAGTCGGCGCCCGGCCCCTTGAGACCGCACGAGTTCGAAAGGCAGCTGTTGGGGCTCTTGCACTGATCGTCGGTGGCGCAGGTGCGGAAGCACTGGGTGCCGTTGCAGACGTAGGGCGCGCAGGGGCGCGCGTCGGGCGCCACGCACTGCCCGGTGGCGTTGCAGCTCGACGGCCCCGTGTAAAGACCGCTCTCGCACTTCTCGCCCGCGCACGGCGTGCCCACCGCGTACTTCTCGCAGCCGCCGATGCCGTCGCACTTGCCGTTGGTCCCGCACGACGCCGTGCCCGTGTCCTGGCAGACCTCGCGCGGATCCGGGGTGTCCGCGGCGACCATCAGGCAGTGGCCGGGCGAGCCGGGCAGGGCGCAGGAGAGGCAGGTCCCGGTGCAGGCGCTCTCGCAGCAGACGCCGTCGGCGCAGAACCCGGACGCGCACTCGGCGGGGCCGCCGCAGGTGAACCCGTTCGGCTTGGGCCCGCAGGTGTGGTTCTGGCAGATCGTGTCGGTGTCGCAGTCGCTGTCGGCGACGCACGACTTGGTGCACGCGCCGCCGACGCAGCGGAACGGGTGGCAGTCCTGGACGCCGGGCGCGCGGCAGGTGCCGAGGCCGTCGCACGTCCCGGCGGTGTTCAGCCGGTTGCCGGTGCAGCTGGGCATCAGGCACTGCGTGTCGCGGCGGTATTTCGCGCAGCCGCCGACCCCGTCGCAGGTGCCGGTGTGCCCGCAGCTGGCCGCGCCCTGGTCCGTGCAGAGGGCGCGCGGATCGGGCTTGCCGGCGTCGACGGGCAGGCAGGTCCCGAGGCGGCCGGCCAGGTTGCAAGCGGTGCAGGCGCCGCTGCAGGCGCTGTTGCAGCAGACCTTGTCCACACAATGGTTCGAGATGCAGCCGCTGTCCTTCGAGCAGGGCTGGCCGTTCTGCGCCTTGCCGCAGCTCTGCGTCGCGAACTCGCAGGAGCCGCCGCTTTGGCACATGGCCGCGCTGTCGCAGCTGTCGTAGCAGGCTCCGGTGGCGGCGTTGCACGTGTACGGGACACAGAGGATCAGCGCGACGCCGGGCTTGCACTGGCCGTTGCCGTCGCAGGCGAAGGCGCCGACCACCGCGTCACCGCTGCAGGTGCCGTTCATGCAGGTGTTGCCGGCGTACTTGCGGCAGCCGCCCACCCCGTCGCAAAACCCGTCCCGCCCGCAGCTGGTCGGCGAATCGACCGGGCAGGTGGAGGCGGTGCGGGGGGCGGCGCCGGCCGAGCGCATCACGCAGGTGCCGGGCGAGGCGGGCGCCGAGCAGGTCGCGCAGCCGCTGGAGCAGTCGGTGCCGCAGCAGACGCCTTCGACGCAATGGCCGCTGTCGCACTCGGCGTCGCACGAGCAGCTCTTGCCGATCGTGATCTTCGGGCCCATGGCGCCACAGGTCGACACAGGTCCGTCGGCGCCCCCGTCGGTGGCTGGTGGACCGCCGCCCGCGCCGCCGTGCCCGGCCGCGCCGCCGTCCGGGTGGCTTTGCGGTCGGCCGCCGTGGCTGCTGCATCCGGCCGCTCCCACGACCGCGGACAGCAGGAGCGTGGCCACCGCCGTGGCGGCGGACCTACGGCGAAGAAGCAGGGTGAGACTCATTCAAGCCACGCCGACCCCTCGAGCAATAAGAGCAGAATGTTAACACGATGCGAACTGGGGCCGCCACGGCATTCCGGGCGCCGCGGGGCGGCATCGGGTGGCGTCCGCCGGCCGCGCGCCGCCGGCTCACGGGCCAGGCGCCAGTCGTGATAAGGTACGAGCTTTCGACGGAGGCCCCCAGTGAGTCACCTCGCTTATCGGCACCGCGGGTCCGCGCTCGCGCTCGCTCTCATGATTTCCGGAGCTTTGGCGTGCACGGCCGGCGTCCGCCCCAGCGTGGCGGGCAGCGGCGGGGCCGGCGCCAACACCCCGACGGGCGCCGGGGGCTCGCAGGGCGGCTCCACCGGCGGCGTCAACGGCTCGGGGGGCGGATCCAGCAGCGGCGACATCCACCTCACCGGCAGCGGCGGCAATCCCGATGCCGCCGCTTGCCAGCAGATGGACGTGCCGTTCACGCCGACGACCCCGACCGTGTACCTGCTGGTCGACCGGTCGGGCAGCATGTTCCACTGCCTGGAAGCCAAGTCCAACGAGGACATGAACGCGGCGCTTTGTACGAATACGGCCACCGGCGCCGTCGACCAAGCCAACACCGAGTGGACGAACCTCAAGACGGCCATCGAACAGGTGCTGCCGCAACTCGATTCGCAGGTGCGGTTCGGATTCACCACGGTCTGGGGTCAGAACCCGATGAGCGGCGGGATGTGCCCGTCGCTGCAGGGGATGTTGACCGACAGCGTGTCGCCGGCGCTGAACAACGCCGCCGCCATCGCCACGAAGTACGACAGCCTGCCGTTCCCGACCAACAGCACCAGCGCGGGCGTGAAGTTCGAGTCACCCATCAGCGAATCGATCGCCAACGTCGCGGCGGCCCTGGCCCAGGACCCCACGCCGGGCAGCAAGTACATCCTGCTCATCACCGACGGACAGCCGGATTATTGCGACGATTCGAACTCGGTCTGCGCTCCGGACTCGGTGGTCTGGAAGCTGCAAACCGCGTACACCGCCGGCATCCCGACCATCGTGTTCGGGATCCAATCGAAGCTGTTCGATCTGCCGCCCGGCATCCTGCAGGCGTTTGCCAACGCCGGCGCGGGCGAACCGACGCTGCCCCCGGTGCCGACCGGCCAGGACGGCAATGCGTTCTACGATCAGTGCAATGGCGTCGCCGGGTGGGCCGCCGATCTGACGGCCAAGGGCCTGACTCCCATGCGGGGTGATACGCTGGGGACTTACTCGACGACGATGGGGCCGACCACGCCTTACACGCCCAATGCGTCGGACGTCAACATGCTGGTGACTCAGCTGTCGAAGGCCCTCGCCGGGGTGCGCAGCTGCACGTTCGATCTGTCGTCGTTCCAGATCGACGCCGACAAGCTGGACGAGGCGGTCATCGACCTCGTCGACGACAAGGGCAACGAGCCGATCCCGCTGGACAAGACCAGCACCGACGGCTGGTACATGACCGACATCACCGCCAAGACCGGCGCCAACGGCCAGGTCATGCATACGGCGACGCAGCTTCAGCTGTTCGGATCGTGGTGCGACAAGCTGCGGGCTCCGACCACGACCAATATCAAGTTCAACTTCCCCTGCGACGTCGTCATCATCATCAACTGAAGACGCCCACGACCAGGTTGATCGCGCTGGCCAGGATGACGGTGTTGTAGACGAACGACAGCAGGCTGTGCCCCAGGACGGCGCGGCGGATCTGGCGGCTGGAGACCGCCACGTCCGAGACCTGGAAGCACATCCCGATGGTGAACGAGAAGTAGGCGAAGTCGACGTACGCGGGGTGGCCGGGACCGGGGAACTCGAGGCCGCCCACCCCCTCGTGGTCGTCGTGGTAGTAGAGGTGCGCGTAGCGCAGCGTGTACATCGCCTGCGTGAGGCACCACGAGCAGGCCACCGCCAGGACGCACAGCATGACGAACAGGTCGCGCGTCCCCGGCGCGTAGCCGCGCGCCTGGCGCAGCACCCCGGCGGTCCCCAGCAGCGAGACGGCGCACGAGAGGATGACCAGCGCGTTGATGGCGTGCCGCCCGGGATCGTCGGCGGCCGCCCGGCGCCCGGTCTCGTCCGGGCCGGCGCGCAGCAGCAGCGACAGCGCCAGCATGAGCAGCGCCAGGGCCCCCACGTCCCAGGCCGCCACGGCGCGCAGGGCCGGGCCGAACCGCGCCGGGACGGCCAGCGCGGTGGCCAGCCCACCGCCCAGCGCGATCGCCAGCCGGCCGCGCGCCTGGCGGGGGTCGTGGCGGGCGAAGGCGCGCGGCCGCTTCGGAGTCATCGCCGCCAGCTTCGCCGACGGGCTCGCCCCGGTCCACTCCATCCATGAATCTGGCGCACGGCGGTATTACCGGAAGCCGCGGCAGGCTCTATCTTTGCGGAACATGAGCTGGCAACTGGAGAGGGGAGCGACCGTCGGGCCGGGCGGCACCGTCACGTTCTCGGTTTGGGCGCCGCGCGCCGAGAAGCTGAACGTTTCGCTGCTGGGGGCGGACGGCAAGCCCCGGGCCGAGTTGCCGATGGAGCGCGGCGAACGGGGCGTCTTCACGGCGCGGACCGATCTGGGCCAGGCGCCCGTCGGCACGGACTACAGCTTCGTGCTGCCTGACATCGGACCGCGGCCGGATCCGGTTTCGCGCTGCCTGCCGGCGGGCGTGCACGGACCGTCGCGCATCGTCGATCCGGCGGCGTTCCGGTGGAACGACGAGCGCTGGAAGGGGCTGCCCCTCGAGGAGCTGATCTTCTACGAGCTTCACGTGGGGACGTTCACGCCCGCCGGGACGTTCGCGGGCGTCGAAGAGAAGCTCTCCTATCTCCGCGATCTGGGGATCACGGCCGTCGAGCTGATGCCGGTGAACACCTTCCCGGGCGCGCGGAACTGGGGCTACGACGGGGTCGGCCTCTACGCCCCGCACCAGGCCTACGGCGGGCCCGAGGCGCTGCGCCACCTGGTCGACGCCTGCCACGCGCGCGGCCTGGCGCTGTTCCTGGACGTCGTCTACAACCACCTCGGTCCGGAGGGGAATTACCTGGGCGACTTCGGGCCGTATCTGACGGACCGCTACCGGACGCCCTGGGGCCAGGCGCTGAACTTCGACGGCGAAGAGAGCGACGAGGTCCGCCGCTTCTTCGTCGACAACGCGCTTCACTGGCTGACCGAGTACCACGTCGACGGGCTGCGGTTGGACGCCATCCACGGCATCTTCGACTTCGGCGCGCGCCACGTGTTGCGCGAGCTGGCCGACGCGTTCCACGGCGAGGCGGCGCGCCGGGGTCGCAAGGCCTGGCTGGTGGCCGAGAGCGATCTCAACGACCCGCGCGTGATCCGCCCGGCCGAGGCGGGCGGCTACGGCCTCGACGCCCAATGGAGCGACGACTTTCACCACGCGGTGCACACGCTGGCCACCGGCAACCGGCGCGGCTACTTCTCGGACTTCGGGCGGGCGGCCGACGTGGCCAAGGCGGTCACGAACGGCTACGTCTACGATGGCCTCTACTCGAACTACCGGAAGCGGCGGCACGGCGCGCCGTCGGCGGCGGAACCGGGCGTGCGGTTCGTGATCTTCAACCAGAACCACGACCAGATCGCGAACGCCTGTCAGGGCAAGCGGCTGGCGCAGGTGGCGGGTATCGACAAGCAGAAGGTCGCGACCGCCGTGCTGTTCGTGACGCCCGGGCTGCCGATGCTGTTTCAGGGCGAGGAGTACGCCGAGGACGCGCCCTGGGACTACTTCACCAGCCACACCGACGAGAAGCTGGCCGAAGCCGTCCGCGAGGGGCGGCACCAGGAATATCTACACCTGCAGGAGGAGGGCGCCAGCGCCTCGTGCTGGGCCGATCCGCAGGCTCCCCAGACCTTCGAGCGGACCAAGCTGCGCTGGCAGACCGTCGATCAGCCGCCCCACGCCGAGGTGCTGGCGTTCTATCGGGCGCTGGTGGCGCTGCGCAGGCGGCTGGCGCCGTTGCGGAACGGCCGCAAGGACCTGACGCGCGCCGAGGCCGACGAGGCGGCGCGGCTGATCACCATTCGGCGAGACGATCCCAGCGGCGCGGCGGTCTTCACCGTCGCCAACTTCGGCGATCGGCCGGCGGCGGTCACGCTGCCCAAGGACGCGCGCTGGAAGCTGGCGCTGGCCACGTCGCCGGGCGGCGCCGCCCCGTCGGGTGACGCGTTCTCGGTGCCCGCCGCCACGGCCTACATCTTCGAGCGCGCCGGCTGACGGCTCAGTGGCAGGTCTGGGTCTTGGTGGCGGCGCTGGTGGCGGTGCCGCTGCCGACCGCGCCCGAGGCCGCGGCGCAGGTGCCGCAGGTGACGTAGGAGCCGGTCAGCCCGCACCCCACCGCGCTCGTGAAGCCGGCGTGGTCGTTGCAGCCGCAGCAGGCGAGCTGGATGACCACCACCGAGGACGCTTCCGACGCCGAGCTGATCGGCAGGGCGATCTCGGCGGCCGTCTGGATCGGCTGCGGGTTGACGAGGCAGATGCCGCCTTGCCGGGGACAGGCCAACGACGCTTGCGTGTTGGCCGACCCGCAGGTGGTCGAGGTCGGGTCCGAGCAGCCGTTGCCCGAGCAGGCCGACGGGCAGAACGTGCAGGTCGCGTTCGGGTACTCGGGGAGCCCCTTTTCCACCATGCCGTCGCAGTTGTAGTCGAACGTGCCGACCCCCTTGCTGGTCGTCGTGAAGTAGGCGGTCTGCCCCGGGAAGGCGTTGGCGTCGTGGTCGTCGCAGTCGGTGTTGTCGGCCACATAGCCGCTGGGCGGCGTGTCCGCGCAGCCGACCTTGGGCGTGCCGTTCTTGTCGCCGAAGCCGTCGACGTCCACGTCGGGGTAGAACAGCGTGCAGGAGACGCCCGCGTTGCAGGTCAGGTTCTGGCACTTGCAGACGCCCGCCCCGTCGCAGCTGTTGGGCGACGCGCAGGTGCTCTTGCAGCAGACCCCGCTGGCGCAGTGGCCGCTGCCGCACTCGCCGTCGGCGGTGCAGGCCGTCCCCAGCGTCTTTTGCGGCACGCAGGCGCCGGCATTGCAGAAGAAGCCGGCCTGGCATTCGGCGTCGATCGCGCAGTTGGTCCGGCAAGTCCCGGGCGACGACTCCAGCTGGCAGGCGAACCCGTTCGCGCACGTCTCCAGCGAAATGCCGCAGGTTCCGTTGCCGTCGCAGGCGATGCTGGCCAGATCGCGGCGGGTGTTGCAGAAGGGCTTGCCGCAGGCGGTCCCCTGTCGGCGTACTTGCACGCGCCGTGGCCGTTGCACGTGCCGCCGCACGCGTTGGCCATGGCCATGATGCCGCCGTCCGGTGGATTGATCGCCTCGCCGGCGTCCGGCGCGCCC
>JAICYS010000452.1 GCA_025934105.1 Myxococcota bacterium
ACCGGCGGGACGAGCGCCACCGGCGGGACGAGCGCCACCGGTGGGACGGGCGCCACCGGTGGGACGGGCGCCACCGGCGGAGCAACCTCCACGGGAGGCTCCGCCGCCAAGGGTGGCGCCACCGGCGCGGGTGGGGCCTCGAGCGGCGCGTGTGGCGCCGGCGATCCGAACTTGCCGAAGGAGCCCACCCTGCCGGCGGCGGTCTGCGCGACGCTGACCGCGACGCAGAAGGTTCCAGCCAACGGCGTGGCCAGCGAATCGAAGCCGGACACCTCCGCCATCCAGACCGCGCTCAACGCGTGCGGCGCCGGAAACGCGGTCAAGCTGGTGGCCGACGGAACGAACAACGCCTTCTTGATCGGCCCGATCAAAGTTCCGTCGGGGGTCACGCTGTGGGTCGACGCCGGCGTCACGCTGTACGGGACGCGCGACCCGGGCGTCTACGGGTCGGCCACCTCGCTCATCGCGGTGACCGGCGCCAGCTCGGGGATCGCGGGTGACGGTGTCATCGACGGACAAGGGGGCGAGCCCAACATCGGCAGCACCCAGTCCTGGTGGGATCAGAACGCCGGCGGCGGCAAGAGCCCGGCCCTGATCCAGGTCAGCGGCGCGACGGACTTCACCCTCTACCGCATCCACCTGCAGAACTCTCCCAAGTTCCACGTCAAGCTGTCGGCCAACGGGTTCGTCGTCTGGGGCGTGACCATCAAGACGCCCTCGAAGCCGACCAACAGCGCGGGAACCGCGCTCACCTACAGCAACGCGCACAACACCGACGGGATCGACCCGGGCGAGTCCGCCAGCAACGGCACCATCGCCTGCAGCTTCATCAGCACCGGCGACGACCACATCGCCATCAAGGGGTCCAGCTCGTCGGGCGTCACCAAGCTCACCATCGCGCACAACCACTTCGAGGCCGGGCACGGGATGTCGATCGGCAGCGAGTTCACCGGCGGCGTCTCGGGGATCAACGTCTACGACCTGTCGATCGACGGCACCGGGACGAACACCAGCGGCGGCAGCTCGAACGGCATTCGCATCAAGTCCGATTCCAGCCGTGGCGGCCTGGTCAACGACGTCACGTACAGCGACGTGTGCATGCGCGACGTCTCGAACCCGATCTTGCTGACCCCGTTCTATTCGTCGGCGACCGGCAGCGCCATTCCGCAGTACACGAACGTCAAGTTCCAGAACGTCCACGTGGTCAGCGGCGGCTCGAACGCCCCGAAGATCACGCTCGACGGCTACGACGCCGCACACCTCAACAGCGTCACGCTGGACAACGTGGTGGTCGACGGGTTGTCGACGTCGAACCTGCACGCGCAGTACACGAACGTCACGCTGGGGCCGGGCAGCGTGAACTTCACGCCGTCCGGCATGGGCGTGACCGTCACCAACGCAGTGGCGGGCAGTTCGACGCCCAACCCGTGTACGAACAAGTGGGTGAGCTTCTGACACCGGCCCTGCGCGAACGGCTTTGATGAAAGGACCCGCGCGCGGGCTCTACCCAAGAGGTGCTTTCATCTGCCTCCTCGCCAGCGGAATCGACCGACCTGGACGCAGGCCTGGAATCGTGCGCGCCCCCGCCGCTGTTCAGCGAGGACCTGATCAACCGCTGGCTGGCCGAGGGAGATCGGCTCGACGAACAGTCAGCGGCCGCTGACGCGCCGGCTTCGCGCCCGGCGCAGTGGCGGCGGCGCGCCGTCGACCTGGCACGACCGCTGGTCGAGCGCCATCGACTGGAGCTGCTGGTCGCCGTGGGCCTGCTGCCGCTGATGCTGCTCCTCGTTGGCCAGCGCGGCGGCGGCGGGCCGGCCAAGCCGGCCGCTGCGCCGGCGCGCGTCGCGGTGGCCAGCGTCGCGCCGCTGATGCCGCGCGTGTCCCGTTCGCCGGCCGCCCGCATCGGGCTCGCCCCGCCCGCCCCCGCGCGACCGAGCGCGCGCCGGCACAAGCCGGTGGTCCGGCCGTCCGCGCGCGCCGCCGCC
>JAICYS010000191.1 GCA_025934105.1 Myxococcota bacterium
CGAGGCGCTGGCCGCGGTCGAGCGCTTCGTGCAGCAGTGCCGCGGGGGCGGCCTGCGCACGGTGATGGTCATCCACGGCCGCGGTCGCAATTCGGAGGCCGGCGGTCCCGTGCTGCGGCCGGCGCTGCACGCCTGGCTGGGCGGCGGAACGGCGGCCCGCGCCGGCGTCATGGCGTTCGCGCCCGCGCCGTCCCGGTGGGGCGGCCCGGGGGCGACGCTGATCCTCCTGCGTCGTTAACCCCGCGCCGTTCCAGGCCTCTCGGGTGCGCGACTGGCTTGGCCGGTGGGCGCGGGTCATATAGAGTCCCACATCGAACAAGGTTCCAAAATCGGAAGGACGGGAGACTGCAATGAGCACGCGTATCGCCATCAACGGTTTCGGTCGCATCGGTCGCTTGGTTTTTCGCGCCCTGCACGAGCAGGGGCTGTTCGGCAAGGACGTCGAGGTGGTCGCGGTCGGTGACATCGTCCCGGCCGACAACCTGGCCTATCTGCTCAAGTACGACTCGGTTCAGCGGAAGTTCAACGGCCAGGTCAGCTCGAAGAAGTCCGGCTCGGACAAAGAGGCGGACGATGTGCTGACCGTCGACGGCAAGGACGTGCTGGTGGTGAGCGCCAAGACCCCCGCCGAGCTCCCCTGGAAGAAGCTGGGCGTCGACTACGTCATCGAGTCGACCGGCCTCTTCACCGACGCCGAGAAGGCCAAGGGTCACCTGGCCGCGGGCGCCAAGAAGGTCATCATCTCGGCGCCGGCCAAGGGCGAGGACATCACCGTGGTCATGGGCGTCAACCACGAGAAGTACGAGCCCGGCAAGCACAACATCGTCTCGAACGCGAGCTGTACGACGAACTGTCTGGCGCCGGTCGTGCACGTGGTCCTCAAAGAGGGCTTCGGGCTGACCGAGGGCCTGATGACGACGGTGCACAGCTACACGGCCACGCAGAAGACCGTCGACGGTCCGTCGCGCAAGGACTGGAAAGGTGGGCGCAGCGCCGCCATCAACATCATCCCGTCGTCGACGGGCGCCGCCAAGGCCGTCGCGCTGGTGTTGCCCGAGGTGAAGGGCAAGCTGAGCGGCATGGCCTTCCGCGTCCCGACGCCGACCGTGTCGGTCGTCGACCTCACCTTCAAGACCGCCAAGTCGACCAGCATCAAAGAGATCAACGCGGCCATGAAGTCGGCCAGCGAGAGCTACCTCAAGGGAATCCTCGGCTACACCCAGGACGAGGTCGTCTCCAGCGACTTCATCCACGACGAGCGCTCGAGCATCTACGACTCCGGCAGCTCGATCGAGCTGAACAGCAACTTCTTCAAGCTGGTCAGCTGGTACGACAACGAGTGGGGCTACAGCCACCGCTGCGTCGACCTTCTGACCTACATGATCAAGAAAGGCTGAGGACGGCTGGGGGCGGGCGTTACTGCAGCGCCCGCCCCTTCGTTTCGACCACGATCGGCGACAGCGCCAGAGCGGCACCCACCAGCGGCACCACGCCGACCCAGAACAGCGCCGCCAGTGCCGTCTGCAGCGAGTTGGCGCCGCGCGCGGCGACGGTGCCGACCAGGAACGGGCCAGCGGCGGCGATGAAGCGGCCCACGTTGTAACAGAAGCCGGCGCCCGTGCCGCGCAGCCGGGTCGGGAAGAGTTCGGGCAGGTAGTACGTGAAGCTTCCGAACACCCCGAACACGGTCAGGCCGATCAAAAAGTACATGTAGAGGCGCGCCAGCGGCGACAGATCCAGGCCGAAGGTCGCCAGCACGGCGATCCCGGACAGGAAGTAGTAGACCGCGAACATCTTCCGGCGGCCCATCACCTTGGCGGCCGGAATGGTCAGCAGGGTGCCGATCAGGCCGCCCAGATTGAAGACGTTGGTGGCGAGCGCCTTCCAGTGCTCGACCAGGGCCAGCGTCCCGGCGCGATCCAGGGACTGCGCCTTGGCGGTCGACTGCGCCAGTCCGGTCGAGACGATCGGGATGAACGCGTTGACGCTCCACCAGGCGACCAGCGCGATCACCGCCATCGCAAACCCGGAGAGCGTCAGCCGGCGGGCGTCGCCGCGGAACAGCTCGCGCAACGACGGCCGCGCCGCGCCCGCAGCCGCGCTCTTCCACTTGTCGGGCTCTTTGACGAACAGGCGGACGATCGACGCCGCGGCGGCCGGGATCAGGCCGCAGAGGAAGACGTAGCGCCACGACGTTTCTGGCGACCCTTTGAAGACGACGCCGGCGATCTGGAAGTTGGCGAAGGTTGCCAGGAACAGGCCGGCCGGGGCCGACGTGTAGAGCAGCGCGCCCGCTTCGACGCGCCGGCGCTCGGGAACGACCTCCGCCACCATGGCCGCGCCGGCCGCCCACTCCCCGCCGATGCCCAGGCTGGCCACCGCGCGAAACGCGATCAGCGCCCAGATGTTGGGCGCGGCCGCGCAGCAGGCGGTCCCGACCGCGTAGAGCAGCATGGTCAGCAACAGCGTGCGCGCGCGGCCGATCCGGTCGGCGATCTGGCCGAACAGGATGCCGCCCATCGCCCAGCCGACCAGCAAGATCGACGTCAGGACGCCGCCCCAGCGCAGCGTCGCCGCCTTGGCGGCCGGCGACCCGATGGCCAGGCCCAGCAGCGTCGGCACGCAGTTGGGAGCGACGTAGTTGAACAGCAGGCCGTCGAAGCAGTCGAACCCCCACCCCAGCCAGGCGGCGAACAGCACCGTCCACTGGTAGGCGTTCATGTCCAGGACGGTCCGGCCGCGGCCGGACGCGGGCAGCGTGGTCGTCATCGCGTCACCGGGGTTGCGCAAGGGGGCCGCCGGACGCGTTGGCCGGCAGGCCGTTGCCGTTGTTGGTGGCCGTGGTCAGGGCGGGCGCGTTGCAGAAGTCGACCTTGCGGATCACGGCCGGTGGGTTCTGGCGCTCGCGCGACGAGGCCGCGCGGCGCGTGTTGTACGTCCGCTGCAGGTGCTCGGGCGCCTTGGCCAGGTCGGCCAGCGTCTTCTTCCAGGCCGCGGTCGCCGTCGCGTCGGTGCTGGCCGGCTCGGGGACCAGCGCCAGCAGCCCGACCAGGTCCTCGACGATGGCCGGCGGCGTCTTGGGGGTCGCCAGGGCCGTCTCCAGGATCGGAACCAGCACGCCGTCGCGGAAACGCGCCACGTCGTCGTCGTCCAGCTGGCACCAGAGCAACCGCGAGTGCAGGTGCGCGTAGACGGGGGCCGCCTCGGCGCGCGACTCCAGCAGCAGGCGCTTGAACGCCTCGTCATAATCGCCGTTCGCCTGCCCGTACGAGCTGAGCATCAGGTCGGACAGCTTGCCCCGACATTGCGCCTCGCACGTGCCGCCCAGAAGGTACGACGCCAGCCAGTGGCGGTGGTCGGCGTGGAACTTTTCCAGCTGCGTGGCCTCGGTCGAGCTGACCAGCTCGCCGGTCCGCGCGGTGGCCAGCACCAGCGCGGCGACCAGCCGCGCGCCGGTCGAGAAGTTCTCGAACCTCTGGATGTCTTGCCATTGCCGCCGGTCATAGAGGTCCTGCAGGTAAGGCGTGAAAAGCCACGACATGCGCGCCGGGTAGGCCTGCACCTCGTGTTCGTCGCGCAGCAGCGCCAGCGGACCGGCCGCGGCGGCCGCATGCATGGTGGCCGTCGTCTCCATCTCGTCCTGGATCACCTGCGCGATGGCGTCCGAGCGTTCGGCCAGCGCGTCGTCCTTGCACAGCTCGGTGGCCTTCTGCACGCCGTAACGCTGCTGGCAGGTCAGCTTGAACCCCTGGGCCAGCTGCTCGTAGTTCTTCTGCGCGGTCGCCTCCAGCACCGTGCGCATGTACGTGGGGTTCTGTTTCCCCAGCTCCATCGCGTACGACACCGCCAGCTCGGGGTCGATGATCGCGCCGCGGGTCAGCGACAGCAGCACGCCGAACTTCTGGTCGGCGCTGCCCGGCCCCTGGCCGGACAGCACGTTCAGGTTCTTCGACAGGATCTCCGCGCGCGCGATCCGCCAGTCGTTCTCCGCCTTGGTCTGCGCGATGGATTGCTCGGATCGGGCCTGCTGGGCCGCGATCTGCGACTGCCGGTATTGCCAGATGGACGTCGCCACCAGGCCGGCGACACCGATCACGAAGCTGGAAAGGAAAGCATGGTAAGTCTGGATGAACTTACCCAGCCGGGTCGGTTTGTCTTCGGGGGCCGGCTTTTTCGCCGCGCCGTCCCCTGCGTCCTCGCTCACGCGGCGAATATATTATTGTTTCGCGCGCCTGGAACATGCGATGGCTCGAACTGCCCGCCGTGAAGTGGGCGATCCCCCTTCCGCTGCTGGCGATCGTGGCCCCGATCGTCTGGCTGGTGTTCCGTGGCACCTGGCGCCAGCTGGACGTCGAGGCGCTGGAATGGCGCCGCGAGCTGGCCGAACGCCGCCAGGTCGACTACCGGCCCCTGGTCGCGCTGACCATGGCGGCGCTGATCCTCATCTGGCAGGAGTACTACGGCCGCGGCGATTTCTATCAAGAGACCGTCCGGCCGGCGCTCGACCGCCTGGCCCTAGGACACCCGAACGCCCGGCGCTGGCTGTCGACCTACGACGAGCTGGGCATGCGCCTGTGGTGGGGCGTCACGCGCATCGGCGGCTACCTGCTGCCTCTCATGCTGTGGCCGCTCTTCTTCCGCCGGGACCACCTGGCCGATTTCGGGCTGCGCGCGCGCGGTTTCCGCGAGCACGCCTGGATCTACGCCTTCTGCGTGGTCGTGATGGTGCCGATCATCCTGATCGTCAGCCAGCAGCACGACTTCATCAATTACTACCCGATGTACAAGCAGGCCGGGCGATCGTGGGCCGACTTTGCCCTCTGGGAATTCGTCTACATCGGCCAGTTCTTCACGCTGGAGGTCTTCTTCCGCGGGTTTTGGCTGCGCGCGATGCGTGGCTTCGGCGCGGCCGCCATCTGGTCGATGGTGGTCCCCTACTGCATGATTCACTTCGGCAAGCCGTACCTGGAGGCTTGCGGGGCCATGGTGGCCGGCGTGGTGCTCGGCTCGCTCGCGATGTACACGCGCAGCATCTACGCCGGGTTCCTGGTCCATTCGACGGTGGCCATCATGAACGACGGCGTGTCGTTGTACCGGGCCGGCCGGCTTCCGACGCTGCTGTCGCCGCACAGCACGCGGCACGTGACGTTCCTGTACTGGCGGGCGGCGATCTGGATTGCCTGGGCCTTGGCGCTGCTGGTGCTGGCGCTGAAGGGGTGGCGCGTCTGGAAGAGCCGGCGCGTGGCCGGCGCCGCACGGGCGCCGGCCACAACCTCGTCTGATTCGTAGACCGCGAGGTTACTTCGTCGCCGGGGCGGTGCCCTTCATCTCTTTGCTGCCCTCGGTCTTCGAGGCGTCGCCCTTGGCCTTCTTGCTCTTCTTGGCCGACTTTTCCTTCTTCGCCGGCTTGGCGGCGTCGGCGCCCGGGGCGGCCGTGTCGGCCTGCGCGACGACCGCCGTCTTCGCGACGGAGTGCTTCACCGGGCCCGCGAACGCCGAGCCAGCCGATAGAGCCAGAACCGAAATCCCAAACAGCGTATTGCGAATCATTGTCTCTCTCCTTCGGGTTGGTATCGGCTTCAGTGGGCCGACGTTTCTGGGGATTGCACCCGCGATGCCAACCCACGCGCGCCCCGAAGTCCGCGCCGGCCGGGCCGCCTGCCCGGCGCGCCGCGCGCCGTGAGGCGGTTTCGCTGTGACAGCCGCGCATCCGCGACACTCAGGCGCGATCAGGCAGGAACCCTGGACGGGTTCCTTGGACCTCCGCGACGACTTCGCTGGGCCAAGCCCAGCTCCGTCGATGAAACAGACAGGAACCCTGGACGGGTTCCTTGGACCTCCCGCGACGACTTCGCTGGACCAAGCCCAGCTCCGTCGATGAAACAGACAGGAACCCTGGACGGGTTCCTTGGACCTCCCGCGACGACTTCGCTGGGCCAAGCCCAGCTCCGTCGACGCGATCAGCCCAGCCAGTAGGCCAGCTTCACCATCAACACGTCGTCGGAGGCACGGCCGCGCCAGATCGGCGCCACCTCCAGCTGGCCGCTGCCGCTCGGCGGCACCGTCAGTGACGGCGTCTGTGCGCGGGTGTAAACCAGGAACAGGGTCGAGCCGAGCCGGTACTCCCACCGCAGCACCAGGTTGACGTTCAGCGTCGCCTGCTCGGTGTCCGGCGTCGCGGCGGGCGGGCCGGCCGGGATGAGGGCGCCGATGTCGACGCGCTCGCGGAAGGCTTGCTTGGGAAACACCGAGAACGACCCGTAATTGATCTTGGCCAGGAAGAGCTGGGCATAGAACTGCAGCGAGAGCTCCGGCGTGAAGGTGTACGCCGCCCGGACGGTCGCGCCGGTGCTGACCGCCCGCTGGACACCGAACCGGTAATCGGCCACGTCGCCGATCAGCGGCAGCGTCGCGTCGGTGCCCACGTAGCGCGGGGCGCCGGTGTCGCTGCCCACCGTCGGAATGACGTTGACCTCCAGCTGCGGCAGCAGGCGCAGCGTCGCCTGCGCTTCCAAGTCCAGGTGGTAGCCGCCCCGCCGCCAATCGAAGGTCCCGGCCAGCCATCCGATGGCGCGCCGGCGAGGATCGGTCGACACGCTCAGATAGGCGCCCAGGCTGCCGGGCCGCTGGAGGGCGGACCCGTCGCCCATCTCGCGGTCGTCGTAGTAGTCGGTCCGCGCGTGGAGTTCGAACGTCGCCGACCAGAAGTTGGTGAAGGTCAGCGTCGTGTTGGCCAGCAGCTCGCGCCACAGGTTCAGGCCGTCCAGCGTCTGCCGGACGTTCACCTGCAGGTTGCTGCGCGTCTCCCGCGTGCGCCACCAGGGCGAGAGCGACCGATAGGTCAGCGTGAAATATCCCTGGTAGTCGTTCTTCCGTTCCAGGTAGCCGAGGTCGTTGAACTCGAGCTGGCGGCCGGTCAGGTGCTGCCACGCGCTCCAGAGCCAGTGCGGGCCGCCCTCCTTGGCGGCGTACAGAGACGCGCTGCCGTCGGGGTGGCCAGGCTGGATGGCGATGCCGTCCGGCTGGCTGCGCGGCGCGCCGCCCGACAGCATGCCGCCGATCGTCTGCCAGGCCACGGCGTAGTCGCCGGAATGCGACCGCCAGCGGCCGTCCAGGCTCAGCACGTAGGCGTCGTTCGTGCAGCGGCCCCCCACCGGCGCCGCCAGGGTCGCGGCGCAGGTCTGGCCGGCCGGAACCGTCCGATCGAAGCGGTTGGTGGCCGTCGCCACCAGGCCCACGTCGGCGTTGGCCGCGACCAGCCGCTTGAGCCGCACCACGTTGTAGGCGGTCGCCGGATCGGCCAGGCGCGCGGCGCGGGTGCCGTCCGCCGACTGCACGTCGACGTCGTTCTCTCCCGTGACGGCGGACATCACGCCGACGGTGGTGCGCCCGCTGAAGGTGCCGGACATCTTCACCGCCCCCCAGATGCGCGACGGATCCGGCAGGTTCACCAGCGACTCGCCGCTCAGCAGGCCCGGGGACGGGGGCTGCCGGCCGATGCGGCGGGTGTAGACGATCGGGCGGATGGTCGCGAAGACGTCCAGGCCTTCCAAAAAGAACGGCCGCTTCTCGGGGAAGAAGGTCTCGAAGGTCGACAGGTTCAGGATGACGGTGTCGGCCTCGACCTGGCCGAAGTCCGGGTTCACCGTCATGGTCAGCGTCAGCTCGTTGGTCAGGTGGGCCTGGGCGTCCAGCCCGACCGAGCCGCCCGGGAACCAGCCCTGCGACACCACGTCTTGCGCGCCGGGGGCGCGGTGCTCGAGCCGGCCCAGCGCGAACGGCGTCGCCTCGAACAGGCGCGGCGGCGGCAGTCCGACCAGATCGTCCAGCCGGCCGAACCAGGGGACGACGCTGGCGGCGTTGCGGGGGTAGAACGCCCAGTCGTCGTATTCCTGCCGGGCGTCGATGAAGCGGCGCACCTGAAACCCCCACGAGGCGATGGGCCGCGCGGTGAACCGCAGCGTGGCCAGCGGGATCCGGAATTCGACGGTGTACCCGTGGCCGGTCCGGGCCACCTTGGCCTCCCAGATGCCGTCCCAGTCCGAGGAGAAGTCGGTGTCGTTGAAGTGCACGCCGTCCAAGAGGGCGCCGGCGGCGTTGATCGAGAAGTGAAACGCGGTGACGCCGTCGTCGCGGCTGTCGATGTCGATCCAGACGCCGTCCGACGGCAGCGGGCCGTCGCGCCGCTGCAACCGCTTGGTGATCGGCGCGTGCGTCTGCGGGCAGTCGACGCCCACGTAGATGTTGCGGTCGTCGTAAAGAACCCGCACGAAGGTCGGTTCGGTGGGCGGCGCTCCCTCGTCCGGCTGGTGCTGGGTGAAGTTGTCGTAGAGGGGCGCGGTCTTCCAGACCTGATCGTCCAGGCGCCCGTCGATCTTCGGGGGCGTGGCGGTGCGTGTCGCCAGGATGTGCGGGCGGGGGGGAAGCTCCACGGGCGCGGCCAGCGCAAGCGCCGAGAGCAGCGGGGCCAGGGCGGCGGGGCTCAACACGGACGCCGGCCATTGTATAACCGCCGGCCATGGCGCTCATCGAAAGGCTGGCCGAGCTGGTGTCGTTCGACACCCAGAACCCGGACGGCGAGGAGCGCCCGCTGGCGAGGCGGCTGGCGGCCGAGTTGACCGCGCTCGGCGCCAGCAGCGTCGACCCGGTGGACGTGGGCGATCACGCCTACGTGTACGCGCGTTTCGGCGCGGAGCTGCCCCGGCTGCTCATCAACGTTCACCTGGACACGGTGCCCGCCAACACGGGCTACACCTCGCCGCCGCACCTGCTGGTCCGGCGCGGGGATCGCCTGTACGGGCTGGGGGCGGCCGACACCAAGGGAGCGATCGCCGCCGTGCTGGAGGCCCTGGCCGGCGGGCCGGTCCGGCGCGCGGTGGGCATCCTGTTTTCGGGGGACGAGGAGCAGCGCGGGACGTGCATCCGCGACTTTCTGGACAGCGAGCTGAGCCGCGGGCTGGCGCAAGCCATCGTCTGCGAGCCCACGGGGTGCCGGGTGGGGGTGCGGCATCGGGGAATCGCGGCGGCCACGGCGACGCTGACTGCGGTGGGCGGACACTCGTCGCTGGCCGACACGCTGGTGAACCCGCTGGCGGTGCTGGCGCGGGCGGCGGTGGCCGTCGACGAGATGGGGCGCGCTCACCGTGACGCCGGGCCGCCGGGGTTCAAGGGGTTGAACGTGAACGTGGCCAAGCTGGAAGGAGGCATCGCGTTCAACGTCGTGCCGACCTCCGGCACGCTGTCGCTGTCGCTGCGCCCAGCCCCGGGCGCGGACGTGCCGGCGCTGCTGGCCCAGGCCGAGCGGCGCGTGCGCGACGCCGCGGCGCCGCACGCCATCGCGTGGGAGGTGGTGGCCTCGAACCCGCCCTTCGCCACGCGCGACCTCGCGTCCTTCGGGTCGCTGCTGGGCCAGCGGGTGAAGGCGCCGGTCGACCTGGGCTTCTGGACCGAGGCGGCGCGCGTCTCGGAAAAGGGCATCGACGCGGTGGTGTTCGGCCCGGGCGACATCGCGCAGGCACACGCCGCCGACGAGTTCGTGACCGTCGCCGACCTCGAGCAGGCGCACGCGGTCTTCTCGTCGATCTTTGCGGGCCTGGAACCCGGGACGGGGGCCGCGCCTGCCGCGAGCGACCCTGCCGGCCGGGGCGCCGCTTAGCCGATGGAACCGGAGATCATCCAGCGCTTCCTCGAGAGCGTCGGCAACAAGGCCGACATCGATCTGTATTTGAAGCTGTTCCGCTCGCAGCGGAAAGAGAGCTTCGCGGTGCTGGTGGCGGGCGCGCAGATCGTGAAGACGGCGCTGGACCCGGTGCACTTCGACCTGCGCATCCTGGCCGACCTGGGGTTGATCCCGGTGGTGATGCTGGGTCTGTTCGAGCCCAAGGACGCGGGCGCGCAAGCGCAGCGGGTGGCCGACTGGCTGACCGAGGACAAGGTCCACTGCGCCATCGTGCACGCCGACCCCGACATGGGCGCGCCCACCATCGAAGCCATCCAGACCACCATCGCCTGCGGCGCGATCCCGCTGGTCTCGCTGGAGGCGGCGGCCGCCCAGCAGGTCGACGCGCGGTTTCGCTCGCTGGGAAAGCTGACCCAGGCGCTGGAGACCCGCAAGGTCGTGTTCCTGAGCCGCCGCGCGGGCCTGGTCGTCGGCAGCGACAAGCCGCCGTCGGTGGTCAGCCTGGCCACCGACGTGGATCGGTTGCTGGCCCCCGGCGCGCTGTCGCGTGGCCAGGCCATGCTGTTGCGGCAGGTCAAGCGGCTGTTGGAACAGGGGCGCCACCAGATGAGCGTGACGGTGGTGAACCCGCTGCAGCTTCTGCGCGAGCTGTTCACGGTCAACGGGGCCGGGACGCTGATCCGCAAGGGCTCGCGCATCGCGGTCCACGACGGTTGGGCCGGCGCCGACACGGGCCGCTTGCGCGCGCTGTTCACGAACTCGTTCGGGCGGACCATTCGTGACGACTTCTTCGACCGGACTATCGTCCGCACGTACGTCGAGGAGTCTTACCGGGGCGCCGCGGTCGTCGAGCCGACGCCGGTCGCGCCGTACCTATCGAAGTTCGCGGTGGAACGAATGGCGCAAGGCGAAGGGCTGGGCGGCGAAATCTGGTCGCTGGTGACCCGCGAGTTCCCGACATTTTATTGGCGCTCGCGCCCCGAAAATCCCATCACCGCCTGGTACACCAAGAATTGCGACGGGTTGGTGCGGTTGCCGCAATGGCACGTGTTCTGGCGCGGATTGGCGCCGGAGGCCATTGCGCCCGCCGTTGCGCACGCGTTGTCGCTGCCAAGCGACTTCATTGGTTGAGGCTGAGATTGATAAATTGACCGCGGCTCGCGCCGCGGGCGTAAACTGATCGACCCATGGCTGGTGGTCGCCGGGTCGTTCGAACGGCGTTCCTGGCTTGCGGCGTCGCCGCGCTGGCCGGGTGCGGTGGCCAAATCGAGGGCGGGAGCGTGGGCGCGGGCGGCGCGTTGGGGGACCCGCCCCCGACCGGTGGCGGCGGCACGGACGCCAGCGGCGGTCATGCGGGGCCGACCGCCAGCGGCGGGCGCGGCGGC
>JAICYS010000176.1 GCA_025934105.1 Myxococcota bacterium
ACGACTACCTGCGCCTGCTCTGGGCGCGCGTGGGCGCGGTCCACTGCTGGAACTGCGGCCAGCGCATCGAATCGCAGACCATCCAGCAGATGGTCGACCAGGTGATGGAGTTCCCGGAGGGCGAGCGGTTTTCGGTCCTGGCGCCGGTGGTGCGCGAAAAGAAGGGCGATTTCACGGCCGTCCTGAACAAGCTGCGCCAGGACGGGTTCGTGCGCGCCAACATCGACGGCGACCTGCACGAGCTGGCCGAACCGCCGACGCTGTCCAAGACCGCCGCGCACACCATCGAAGTGTTCGTCGACCGGCTGGTCAAGAAGGACGGCATCCGGCAGCGGCTCACCGATTCGATCGAGCTGGCGGCCAAGCTGGCCGAGGGCGTGGTGAAGATCTCGCCGCTGGAAGGCGACGACCTGCTCTTCAGCGAGAAGTTTGCCTGCCCGACCTGCGGCATCAGCTACCCCGAGATCACGCCGCGGATGTTCTCGTTCAATAACCCGGCCGGCGCCTGCCCGGATTGCGACGGCATCGGCGCGAAGATGTTCTTCGATCCGGACTTGATCGTCCCCGACGAGACGGTCTCGATCAAAGAAGGCGCCATCGAGCCCTGGGAGCGCCGGAACAACGTCTTTTTCCATCAGATCCTGGACGCGGTGTGCGGCCAGTTCGAGATCGACCAGTACGTCGCGTGGAACAAGCTGCCCGACAAGCACCGCAAGCTGCTGCTGGAGGGCGCGCCGGGGGCCGAGGTCGAGCTGACCTTCGAGAAGAACGGCCGCAAGCACAGCTTCAAGCGCGAGTTCGAGGGCGTGCTGGCGAATCTCAAGCGGCGCTTCGAAGATCACGAGCGGCGGCGGCGCGAGCAGGGTCGGACGTCCGAAGAGGACTTCGAGGCCATCTACGACGAGTTCCACCGCTACATGTCGCAGACGGTCTGCCAGTCGTGCGGCGGCGCGCGCCTGCGCAAGGAAGCGCGCGCGGTCAAGGTCGGCGACAAGAGCATCACCGAGATGACCGCGCTGACCATCCGCGAAGCGCACGAGTTCTTGAAGGGGCTGACGCTGACGCCGCGCCAGAAAGAGGTGGCCGGGCGCATCCTGCGGGAGGCCGGTGACCGCCTGTCGTTCTTGAACAACGTCGGCGTCGACTACCTGTCGCTGGACCGCACCGCCTCGACGCTGTCGGGCGGCGACTCGCAGCGGATCCGGCTGGCCACGCAGATCGGCAGCTCGCTGGTCGGCGTTCTGTACATCCTGGACGAGCCGTCGATCGGGCTGCACCAGCGCGACAACGCGCGCCTGCTGGAGACCCTGATCAAGCTGCGCGACGTGGGGAACAGCGTGCTGGTCGTCGAGCACGACGAGGAGACCATCCGCGCGGCCGACCACGTCATCGACATGGGGCCGCGCGCCGGCGTCCACGGCGGCCGGATCGTCGCCGCCGGCAAGCCCGAGGACATCGCCGGCAACACCCACTCGATCACCGGCGCCTATCTGTCCGGGCGCAAAGGCATCGAAGTCCCGCGCCAGCGGCGGCAGTCGGGCAATCGCGCGCTCACCGTGCGGCACGCCAAGGGGCACAACCTGAGCGATCTGACCGTCTCGTTCCCGGTCGGCGTGCTCACCTGCGTGACCGGCGTGTCGGGCTCGGGCAAGTCGACGCTGGTCATCGACACGCTGTTGCGGGCGCTGGCGCAAAAGCTGAATCACGCCAAGACGCCGCCGGCGCCGCACGACGGAATCGACGGCCTGCAACACGTCGACAAAGTCATCGACATCGACCAGGCGCCCATCGGCCGCACGCCGCGGTCGAACCCGTCGACGTACACGGGCGTGTTCACGCACGTCCGCGATCTGTTCGCGAACCTGCCCGAATCGAAGGCGCGCGGGTACAAGCCGGGGCGCTACTCGTTCAACGTGAAGGGCGGGCGCTGCGAGGCCTGCCAGGGCGACGGGATCATCCGCATCGAGATGCACTTTCTGCCCGACGTGTACATCGAGTGCGAGTCCTGCGGCGGGCGGCGCTACAACCGCGAGACGCTGGAGGTGCGCTACCGCAACGCCAGCATCGCCGACGTGCTGGACATGACCGTCAACCAGGCCTGCGAGTTCCTGGAGAACATCCCCAAGCTGCGGCAGAAGCTGGAAACGCTGCGCGAGGTGGGCCTGGGCTACCTCAAGCTGGGGCAGTCGGCGACCACGTTGTCGGGCGGTGAGGCGCAGCGGATCAAGCTGTCGAAGGAGCTGGCCAAGAAGTCGTCGGGGCGGACGCTTTACATCCTGGACGAGCCGACCACCGGCCTGCACTTCGCGGACATCGCGCAGCTTCTGTCGGTGCTGAACCGGCTGGTCGAGGCGGGCAACACGGTCATCGTCATCGAACACAACCTGGACGTCATCAAGACGGCCGACTGGGTGATCGACCTCGGGCCGGAGGGCGGCCCGGGCGGCGGGCACGTCATCGCGCAGGGGACGCCCGACGACGTGGCGCGGGTGGCGGCCAGCTACACCGGACAGTACTTGCGCAAGGTGCTGTGATCGCGCCGGCCACGCCCGCGCCGCGATCGCGCCGGCCACGCCCGCGCCGCGATCGCGCCGGCCACGCCTGGCTGGCGTCGCCCCGCCTAACGTCGGGCGCCCGGGACGAGCCGGAGCGGCGGGCTCCGGAACCATTTGATGCTTCCGCCTCGATCGTCCAAGCTTGGGCCCATGAAGCTGGGTGTGGCTCCTTGGGTGATGGTGCCCGTGGTGGGCATGGGTCTATTCGCGCTGCTGTCGCGCGCGCGCGCCGCCGACCTGCTGCCGGTCGGCGCGGTCGCCCCGGAGGTGGCCGGCCCCGACGCCGCGGGCAAGGTGATCAAGCTCTCCGACGAGAAGGGCAAGTTCGCCGTCGTCTACTTCTATCCCAAGGACGACACACCGGGCTGCACCAAGGAGGCCTGCGCGTTCCGGGACGCCTTCGACAAGTTCGCGCAGGCGGGCGTGACCATCTTTGCGGTGTCCCGCGACAGCGAGGCCAGCCACCAGGGCTTCCGCGCCCACCACAAGCTGCCGTTCCCCATGGTGGCCGACACCTCGGGCGCGGTGCAGAAGGCCTATGGCGTGCCGTCGATGCTGCCCGGGACCAGCCTGGCCTCGCGCATGACGTTCCTGGTCGGGCCCGACGGCAAGATCGCGCATGTCTGGCCGAAGGTCGACCCCGTGGTCAACGCGCGCGAGGTGCTGGACACGATCGCGCAGCTCGAGAAGGCGCGCTGACCGCCCGCCGGTTGCGCGGCCGCTGCTAACGGCGCGACAGCACGGCGTAGCGGGCGTCCCGGTAACGCGTCGTCCACCCGTCGGCCGTCAGCGCCTCGATGGTCGGTGATTCCACCGGCAAAAAGGCGCAGCTGATCCCGTAACGCGCGAAGAGCGGCCGGTAGCTGCGTTGAGCGCGCTCGACCGCTTCGTGCTCGAGCAGCAGCTCCAGCGGATACGGATCCTGGCGGCTGTCGATGAACACCGGCCGCTCGGGCGCGAACCAGATCAGGAAGCCGCCGTCGTCGTAATGGTTGTAGGTCGGCCCCGGGCAGGCGCGCAGGGCGGCCAGCGCGCGCGCCGGGATGGGCCGCCATTCCAGACGGCCGGCGGGGATCGCCCAGGCCAGCGCGATGACCGCCGCCGCCAGCAAGGCCAGCCCGCCGGCCAGCAGCAGATTCAACCGCGGGTGATCGGGGCTGGGAGCGGCCGGACGGCGGCGCGGCAGCCGGAAGCGAAAGTCCGGACCCAGCAGGCGGCTGGCGGACGGGGCGGCGAACATGAGAAACGGCGCCATGTTTCGCTGCGATTGAACGGCCACCGGAAACAGCGCGGCGCAGATGCCGAGAAGGGCCCAGTCGCCCCACCCGGCCCCCCGCAGCCGCCCGTGCCGCCGCGCGAGGATGAACGCGAAGGCCAGCGCGACCAGCCAGAACGCCACGCCCAGCACGTCGATCGGCCAGGTGGGCGCCCACTCCGAGATCTGGATGGCGCGGCTGCGGCGGGCCGTCAGCACGATGTACGGAACCAGGCGCGCGCCGAGCGGCGTGCACAACGTCGCCAGTCCCGACAACGGCGCCGCCAGCGCCAGTGCGCGCAGCCGGCGCGCGTCGTCGTCCCCGCGGCAGACTCTCCAGCGCAGGAGGGCCACCGCCAGGGCCGCCACCACCGTCAGGCCGCCCAGCACCACCCCGCCGTGCGCGTTGGCCCACACCAGAAACAGAAGCGGCAGCCAGCGCCAGCGCTCGCGCACCACCAGCCAGACCAGCAGCGATTCGGCGAGCAGCGAAAACACCTGCGGGCGCAGCACCCAGACGCAGGACGCGACCGACAGCGCCGGCGCCAGCAGCACGAAGCGCGTCAGCCGAGGGCCGAGGGTCAGGCGGTACACCAGCGCCAGCGCCCCCAGCACCGCCGCCGCCGCGACCAGCTCGACACCCGGCATCCCCGCCAGCCGGTGCCCGGCGGCCAGCAACAGCTGCGACAGCCATTCGTGATCCGTGTAGGGCGCGCCGGCCGCGGTGAACGAATAGTGGTCGGCCCGCGGGACGTGGCCGGTCTGCAGGATGGCCAGGCCGTCGCGCAGGTTCCAGAACGTGTCGTTCTGGGCCGGCATCAGCAGCGCCCGAAACGCGAGCGCGATGAACAGCATCGCGATCGCCATCGCCTCGAACGTCATCCGCGCCCCGGAGCGGACAGGACCGCCCAGTCCGCGTCGCGGGCGCGAAGCTGCCACCCGTCGGCGCGCAGGCGCTCGACCATCTTCGACTTGGACTTGAGGAACGCGCAGCCGATTCCCCAGCGGGCGAAGAGCGGCTGGTACGGCTGGTCGCCGCGCTCGACCGCGATGGCGTCCAGCATGAACGGCAGCGGGTACGGGTCCTGGCGGCTGTCGACGAACACCGGCCGGTCGGGCGCGAACCAGATCAGCACGCCGCCGTCGTCGTAGTGGTTGAAGAGAGGCGCCCGGCAGGACTCGACCGCCGCCAGCGTCGCCGGGCGGATCGGCTGCCAGGCCAGCCAGGGCCAGCGCACGGCGTAGGCGCCGGCCACCAGCGCCAGCGCCAGCGCCGCCAGCCCGGCGAAGAGGGCCAGGTTCACGCGCGGGTGGTCCGGGCTGGCGGCGGCGCCAGGGCCGCGCCGGAAGGGCCGCGGCAGCCGAAACTCGGCGCCCAGAAGGTGCGTGGCCGCGGGGGCGGCGACCACCGCGAACGGCGCGAAGTTGCGCAACGAACGGAAGGCCGGGCCCATCAGGGCCAGCGTGGCGGCGGTCAGCGCCCAGGCGGGCCAGGGCGCGGCGGCCAGCGCCCGGCGCCGCCGCACCAGCAGGACGACCACCGCCAGAGCGGCCAACCAGAAGATGACGCCCGCCGTGTTGTCGGGCCAGGTGGGGCGCCATTCGCTGATGTGCAGCGCGTAGAGACGCGCCGTCGAGTCCCAAACGAAGCTGAAGATGTGAACGCCGAGCGGGGTCGCGCAGGTGGCCAGCCCGGCCAGCAGCGAGACGGCCGCCAGGGTCAGGGCGCGGCGCCGATCGACGGCCGCGCGCGTGCGCGCCCAGCGCAACGCCGCCGTCGCGGTGACGGACACCAGCACCAGCCCTCCCAGCGCCACGCCGCCGTGGACGTTGGCCCACACCAGGAAGAGCAAGGGGATCGGCCAGAAGCGGCCGCGCGCCAGCCAGGCCGCGAGCAACACGATCGCCAGCATGGTCGCGATCTGCGGGCGCAGCGCCCAGACCGGCGAGGTCAGCGTCATGCCCAGCGCGACCGCCAGCGCCCGCAGCGCCGGGGCGCCGATCGACAGGCGGTAGACCAGCAGCGCCGTCAGCAGGATCAGCGCCGCGACCGCCACGGTCAGCAGCGGGAAGCCGCCCAGGCGATACCAGCCGTAGCTGAACGCCTGCCAGAGCCATTCGTGGTCCGGCCAGGGCAGCCCGGCTGCCGTGTACGAATAGCTGTCGGTGGTTGGAACGTGGCCGCCGTGCCAGATGTCGGCGCCGGCGCGCAAGTGCCAGAAGGTGTCGTTCTGGGCGGGGCTGACGAGCGCGCGGAATCCGATCACGACGAACACCAGCCCGACGGCCATCGCCTGAAACGTCATGGGTCGAGGTGGGCGGCGGTGGGTATTTGGAGCAGGATCCGCGTCACGCGCACATCATTGGAGCATTCGGCGCAACGCGCCGGAAGCTTGAATTAAACGCGGCCGATTGGTCAGCCGAGATACAATCAAGTCGTGCGGTCCCTGTCGAAACGCCATGGCCGCCATCCAGAGCGCGGCGGCATGGCAGTCGAGTTTGCCTTCGTGGCGGCCGTGCCGTTGTTGCTGTTCACGATCGGCACGTTCGACGCTGTTCGAATGGTGGTCGCCAAGCAGATGTGCGCCTATGCCGCCTCGGCCGGCGCGCGGACGGGTGCGGTGATGGCGACGGCCAACCAGGCGGCGGTGCAGGCCGCCGCCGTGGCCGCGGCGCCCATGTTGAAGCTCACGGCCAGCAGCGTGACGGTGGTGGTCACGGATTCCGCCACGCCGACGCCCAACATCGTGGCCTTCGCGTCGCGCGCCCGAGGCGACACGGTGACCGTCACCGTCCCTTACACGTTCACGCCGGTCGCGCCGGGCTTCACCAAGTTGATCACCAAGAATTTCTCCGTGAAGAGCGCGGTCCTGATCCCATGACGCCGCCGGTTTCATCCGCGCGGCGCAACCCGGAACGCGGCACCGTGGCCGTGCTGGTCGCGGCCTTCTTGCTCGGCCTGTGCGGAATGGCGGCGCTGGCCGTCGACGCCGGCTACTGGTATCAAGCCCGCCGCCACATGCAGGCGGCGGCCGACGCGGCGGTCATGGCGGGATTGCCGGATCTGGGCGCTTCGGCGGCGGCGCAAACCACCGCCAAGAGCAGGGCCAGCGCGATGGCCAGCTCGTGCGGATACGCCACCGGCGTGACCGTCACGCCCAGCGTCGCCACGACCCCGTGGCACCTGACGGTGAAAATCACGAAGGTCCAACCCGCGTTCTTCAGCCGGCTGTTCGGGTTCGCTTCGAAGTCCATGACGGTGACGTCGGTGGGGGAAAATGCCGGTTCCGGCCCGGCGGTGTACGCGAAGAGCGCGGTCTGTCCGGTGCCCGGGGTGACCGTCGGCATTCAGCTGAACGGCGGCGCGACGGTGGAGGGCGATCTCATCAGCAACGGCGGGATGGGTCTTTATGGCACCTTCAACGGCAACGGGGACACCCAGTACTATTCGGCGCTGTGCACCTGCGCCTACAACGGAGGTCCCGGCACCTGCCCCAACCCCTCGACCTCGGGCTCGTCGGTCCCCTTCCCGACGTACACGACCAGCAGCTTCGGGGCGTGCACGCACGGCTCCTTGTCGACGGTTTTGGACACGCAGTCAGGAGCGCTGAACGGGATCTATTGCTCGAGCGGCGACATCAACGTCAGCGGCAACAACATCACGGGCACCGCCACGTTCGTCACCCCGGGACGGGTGACCATCAGCGCCACCACCGTCACCCTGACGGCCGCGGCCTCGGACGGCGTCATCATCTACTCGGGCGCGACGTCCAACTGCTACTCGAACCAGTCGGTCAACGTCGGAAGCTCGGGCGTGGTCCTGAACGGAACGATCTACGCGCCCAACGGATGCATCAACACCAGCGGCGCGGACGTCACCATCAACGGCTCGTTGTACGGCAACGAGGTGCAACTCGGCGCCTCTTCCGGGGTCATCAACGCCACCGGCGCGAGCAGCAACAACTACGACCTTTACCAATAACCGCGTTCATTGGCTGCCGCGCATGGCCAGCGGGTTGGCGGTGTAGCGCAGCTTGCCCGAGATGGGCGAGGCCTTGTCCCAGACCATGACCTTGCCGATGAGCGGCTTGTAGTCGACGACCAACGTCATCGACCAGGTCGGAGACGCCGGGGTGGTCGCGCAGGCCGGGGTCGAGGACGGCAACGCGACGGTCACCACGCTGCCGAGCCCGACCGCCGTGAAATAGTTGGTGACGGCGCTGGCCGCGGCCGTTGCGGCCCCGCTGGTGTTGGTGCAGGCGCCGACTCCGGTCTTCCGCGCCGCGGTCACCAGGCCCGTCCGCTCGGCTTCCACGACGTTGAGCCCGATGTAGAGGTGGTAGGCGTAGTTCAACATCCCGGCCAGCAGCGGGAACAGCACGAACAGAGACAGCGCGAACTCCACCGCGGCAGCCCCGCGCTGCCCGTCTCGCTTGCCGTGTCGCGGCTGAAACCAGGCGCGTCGCATGTCGATCCTCCCTGAGACATCGGCGGGGACGGGGCGCGGCTTGCCGGGGCCGCGCGTCACTGGCCGGCGGGCACCGACGGCGGCGGCGTGTAACCCTCCATCCGGCCGGCGCCGGACTGGCCAATCATCACCATCTGCCCCTGGCCGCTCGCCGCTTCCTGCCCACCCACCGTCCGGCGGTAGTTCTTCGAGATCGCCGCCGCCTCCTGCGCGTCCAGGGTGCTGAGCGCGCGGCGCGCCGGCTCGGAGGTGGCGGTGGGCGTCTGGATGTGTTGCGCGTCGAACCAGGCCGCGTACGACTGGCCGTAATAGGGCGACAGGTGGGCACGCCCGCAGCCGCCGGCCAGGGTCGGGACCCCGACCAGGACCAGCGCGGCCAACCAGCCCCACCTGGCCCTGGTCGACCGCCCCGGGACCGCTCGTTCAGTCGTGCGCGTCATGCTGTGCCTCGTGTTTGGGGGGGACGTCTTGGTGCTTTGGCGCCGGGGCGGGTGGGGGCGGAGCCGCCTCGGGCGGGACCGGCCGCCCCAGGACCGCCGCCGCGTGAACCAGGTTCGAGCGGGCGTGGACGGCCGCCGGATCGGCGCGCAGCGCGTCCAGATACATCTGGTACGCGTTGGCCATGTCGCCGCGCCGCTCGTAGGCGTAGCCGAGGTTGTTCTTGGCCTCGGCCTGGGTCCCGCCCATCTCGAATTCGCGCGCCGCGCTGGGCAGGTCGCCGATGGCGGCGTACGCGAAGCCCATGTTGGTCCGCACCCGGCGCGACAGCGGCACCAGCCGCGCCGCCTTTTCGTATTCGCGGATCGCTTCCTTGTAATGCTCGCGAAGAAACAGCGAGAAGCCGAGGTTGTTGAGGTAGGCCGGGTTCTGCGGCGCCAGCCGCACCGCGGTCCGATGCTGGGCCTCGGCGTCGGGGCGCATCTCGACGTCGTACAAGATCCCCAGCGCGGCGTGCGCCTCGGCGTCGTCGGGCGCGCTCTTGAGGGCGGCCTTGAGGTCGTCCTCCGCGTCCTGGAACAGCCCGCGCTCCCGGTAGACGATCCCTCGCAGGGTCAGAACGTCGGCGTCCTCCGGCCATTTGCGGTGCAGCTCGTCGAGGACCAGGAACGCGCGCCCCCAGTCCCCCTGCTCGGTCAACTCGCGCGCCATCTTCATGCGCGCCAGATCGGCCGGCGTCGACGGGTGCGCCGCCTGGCCGCCGCCCGCGCAGCCGGCCAGCGCCGCCGACGCCTCGATGGCCAGGATCAGCAACAGCCAGCGCACCGCCCGACGGGCGCTCACTTCGACCCCATGATCATCAGCGCCGCCGGCCCCATCACCACCACCATCAGCGACGGCAAAATCAGCAGGATCAGCGGCACGGTCATCTTGACCGACACCATGGCCGCCTTCTCTTCGGCGCGCTGCATGCGCTTGGTGCGCATCGCCTCCGAGTGGACCCGCAACGCCCGCGAAACGCTGGTCCCGAACAGCTCGCTCTGGATGATCATCGCCGAGAGCGACTTCAGGTCCTCGACGCCGGTGCGCACCGACAGGCGGTGAAAGGCGTCGGCGCGCTTCACGCCGGCCTGGATCTCCAGCATGGTCTGCTTCAGCTCTTGCGCCAGCATGGGGGCCACCAGCTCCATCTCTTGGGCCACGCGCGACAGGGCGGCGTCCAGCGACAGCCCGGCTTCCACGCAGGTCACCAGCAGATCGACGGCGTCCGGCAGCGGCCCCTCCAGGGTTTGCTTGCGCTCGGTGACCTTGGAGGAGATGTAGAGGTTGGGCAGGAAGAACGAGCCGCCGCAGGCGATCAGCGCCAGCGCCAGGCTCATCGGAAACTCGTACGGCTGCTGGAGGTGAACGTTGATCTGCCAGAGCAGGATGATGGCGATCGGCGGCAGCAACAGCTTGATCCCCAGGAAGACCTCGACGGCGTTGTCGTTGCGGTAGCCGGCCCGGATGAGCGTGGTCTGGATCCGCGACAGCTCCTCGGTCTCGTTGGGCTTGGCCAGCTTGGCGAACGGCCGCAGGATGCTGGCGATTCGCGCCACGGTCCGTTCGTGCTGAGGCGCGCTGCTGTCGAAGGCCGGCAGGTCCATGCCGCCGTGGGTGGCGCGTTCCAGCCGCTCGATCACCTCGTCGCGCCGGCCGCCCAGGAACGTGCGCGCCGCCACCGCGATCAGGATGACGCACACCAGGCCGGCGCCGGCCGCCACCATCAACTCGGGGCTGACGCCCGCGAACAGGTCGCCCATCAGATGGTCACCTTCGTCATGCTCTTCATCCAGAGGAATCCCATGGTCCACAGCACCAGCGCGCCGCCCAGCAGGTAGTGGCCCATCTCGGTGGTGAACATCGGCATGATGTACGGGCGGTTCGCGAACAGCATGAACAGCAGGGTCACGAAGGGCAGCGCGCCCACGATGTAGCTGGACATGCGCCCCTCGGCGGTCAGCCCGGACAGCTTGCCCTGGAACTTGTAGCGGGCCCGGATGGTGTCGGCGATCTTCTCGATGATCTCGACCAGGTTGCCGCCCGTCTCCTTCTGGACGATGACCGACAGCGCGAAGATCTTCAGGTCTTGATTGTTGGGCGCGCGGCGGGTCATGTCGGCCACCGCCCGCTCGAACGGCAGCCCCAGCTCCTGTGCTTCGAAGGCGCGCCCGAACTCCAGCGAGACCGGCGTCGGCATCTCGGTCGCCACCATCTTGAAGGCGCTGGACAGCGCGTGCCCGGCACGCAGCGAGCGGGCCATCATCTCCAGCGCCTCCGGGAGCTGCTCGGACATCTTGCGGCTGCGGCGCGAGCGCATGATGAGCACGAAGAAGAACGGCAGCGCGCCGAACAGCGCCACCAGGATCAGCGACAGCGCGCCGCCGTCGCTGAGCAGCCCCAGCACCAACCCCAGGAACGCCCCGCCCGCGCAGAGCGACAGAAGCTGCGCGACGGTGAGCTCCAGCTCGGTCTGCTCGAGGATGCTCTCGAGGCGCGCGGACAGCTTGACGGAGCGCAGGATGGCGTCGAGGGTGGCGTTCGACGAGAGCTTGCCCTTGCGCAGCAGGCCGGAGGCCGCCTTGCCCCCCTCGGTCATCCCCAGCGACGACAGGCGCCGCCGCAGCTCGTCCTTCTTCTTGTCGCGGACGTAACGGCCCGTGTAGACCAGCGCCTCCAGCACCGCGACGCAGGTGAAGGCGAGGATCCCGACCAGGATGATCTGCATGACCCGTTGCTGCCTTAAAGGAAGGGCTTGATGATCTCGGCGGGGTCGATCCCGTAGCGCTCGATGCGGTCCAGCGCCCGGGGCCGGATGCCGGTGAACCGGAACTGCCCGACGATCTTCCCCTGGGCGTCGGTGCCGGTCTGCTCGAACTTGAAGATCTCCTGCATCGTGATGACGCCGGCCTGCATGTCGGTGATCTCCGCGATGCTGGTGATGCGGCGCTTTCCGTCGGTGCCGCGCGACAGCTGGATGACGACGTTGAGGGCCCGCGCGATGGTCTGGCGGACCAGCGCCTCTGACATGTTGATGCCTCCCATGCCGACCATGGCCTCGATGCGTGACAGGGCGTCGCGCGGCGTGTTGGCGTGCACGGTGGTCATCGAGCCCTCGTGGCCCGTGTTCATGGCCTGCAGCATGTCCAGCACCTCGCCGCCGCGGCACTCGCCGATGACGATCCGGTCGGGGCGCATGCGGAGCGCGTTCTTCACCAGGTCGCGCGGCAGGATCTCCCCCTTGCCTTCGATGTTGGGCGGCCGGGTCTCCAGGCGGACCACGTGGCGCTGCTGGAGCTGCAGCTCGGCGGCGTCCTCGATGGTGA
>JAICYS010000349.1 GCA_025934105.1 Myxococcota bacterium
CCATGCAGCTCGATCCCAATGACTTGCTCACCCCGAGCGACGCCGCGCGCGTCCTCGGCCTCTCGGCGGACTCCGTCCGCGTGCTGTCCGACAATGGCCGCCTGCCGGCCATGCGGACGGTCGGCGGCCGCCGCCTGTTTCGGCGCGCGGACGTCGACAAGCTGGCAGTCGAACGGGCCGGCCAGGTCTCGCACCCGGTGCGGACCGTTCCCAAGCCCGCCGAAGACTGAAAGCCGCAGGGCGGGCGCAGCGGGGAGGCCGATCGCCTTCTGATCGGTCCCCGCTTCGTCATCCCGGCTCAGGACGGAGGGCGGAAGGCCAGCGCCCAGCTGACCCCGATGCCGGCCAAGGTCGCAACGGCCAGCAGCGCCTGCACCAGCGCCCGGGGCGCCCGCAGGTCCTTCCACGCCAGCGCCGTCCCGGCGGCCGCCCCGGCGCCCAGCCCGAACAGGTGGGCGTACGTGTCGGCGCCGGCGCTCACGCCCAGCATCGCGTAAAGGCCCAGGCCAGCGCCGAGCGGCACCCAGGCGTAAATGCGCCGCGATTCGCCCCGCAGCCGGCGCACGACCTGCAGACCGGCCACCAGCCCCAAGGCGGCGAAGGTGGCCGTCGAGGCCCCGATCGACACGAAGCCGGTCCGGTGGGCAGCGGCCGTCAGGAGGTTGGCGGCGACCGCGCACACGGTGACGGCCAACAGGCCCGCGCCGCCCCCCAACCAGCGTCCGACCGCCGAACCGAAGATCGCGGCGGCGACGACGTTGCCGACCAGATGCAGAATGTCGGCGTGCAGGGTCAGGGCGGTCACGGCCCGCCACCATTGCCCGCCCAGGATGGCCGACGCATCGGCCGCCCCGGCCTGGAACCAGCGCGAGCCCGGCCCGACCGCCCCGGTGATCAGGAACATCCCGGAGAGTGCCAGCGCCATGGCGATGCCCAGCGAGCTGGGCCCGGCGTCCGGCGCGGGCGGGACCGGGCGCGGCGCCGCCTCGACGTCGTAGGCGTCCAGCGCGGCCAGCGCCGCGGGCGCGTCGCGCTCGGCGACCAGCAGCACGAAGGCGTCAGGGCGCTGTTCCAGGCGATGGTCGACGCCGGCGGAGGCCAGCACCAGGGCCCAGTCGCCCGCTCGGGTCGGGTTGGGCGTGGCGCGGACCTCCACGGCGCCGGTCGGAAGCGGCTCCTCCATCATCCATGGAGCGTAGCGCGGACCAGGAGGCAAAAACGGGTCATCGCGCCCGACGCCTCATTCACCGCCGCGCCGCCGCCCGCGCGTGAGGTAAAAACGGGCATCGCGCCGGATGCCTCACCCACCGCCGCGCCGCTGACCCTCGCGTTTCGCGGCGGCACGCTGGAGCTGGCCGGATTGCCCGCCGGCGCCCCGGCGCCGCCCGGGTGCGTCTGGGACCCGCGCACGGCCTGCTTCCGCGCGCCTGCGGCCAGCTACGCCAACCTGCGGCGCGCGCTGGCGCGGGGCGGGCGCGAGGTGGACGACCGCGCGCGCCGGTACGCCGAGCTGCCCGACGGCCTGCGGGTGCACCCGACGCCGCGTCCGTACCAGGCCGAGGCGCTGGCGGCCTGGCGCGCGGCGCAGGGGCGTGGCGTGGTCGTGCTCCCCACCGGCGCCGGAAAGACGCACGTCGCCTGCCTGGCCATCGACGACCGGCGGCGCAGCACGCTGGTGCTGGCCCCCACGCTGGACCTGGTCCGCCAGTGGTACGACGTCCTGCGGGCCAGCTTCGGCGTCCCGGTGGGCGTGATCGGCGGCGGCGAATACGCCGTCGAGGCGCTGACCGTGTCGACCTACGACTCGGCCTACCTGCACATGGAACACCTGGGAGATCGGTTCGGCCTGCTGGTGTTCGACGAATGTCATCACCTGCCGGGCCCGGCCTACGCGCTGGCGGCGCGGGCGGCCGTGGCGCCGTTCCGCCTGGGCCTGACCGCCACGCCCGAACGGGCCGACGGCCGCCACGCAGACCTGGACGAGCTGTGCGGGCCGATCGTGTATCGCAAGGACATCGTCGATCTGTCGGGCGCCTACCTGGCCCCTTACGAGACGGTGCGGCTGACGGTGGAGCTGGCCGCCGACGATCGCCGCGCCTACGAGGAAGCGCGCGGCGTCTACCGCGACTTTCTGGCCCGGCACGGCATCCGGATGTCCAGCCCCGGCGGCTGGTCCGACTTCGTGATTCGCGCCGCCCGCGGCGACGACGGGCGGCGGGCCATGGCGGCCTACCGGCGGCAGCGCGAGATCGCGTTCGCGGCGCCCGCCAAGCTGGACTACGTCGGCCTGCTGCTCGAACGCCACCGCGAGGACCGGATGCTGCTGTTCACGCAGGACAACGCGACGGCCTACGCGCTGGCGCGCCGGTTCTTGATCCCCATCATCACGCACGAGACGCGCGTCCGCGAACGCAGCGAAATCCTGGCCGGGCTGGCCGAAGGCGCCTACGGCGCGGTCGTCACCTCGAAGGTGTTGAACGAGGGCGTCGACATCCCCGAGGCCAACGTGGCGGTGGTCGTGTCGGGGAGCGCGTCGGTGCGCGAGCACGTCCAGCGGCTGGGGCGGATCCTGCGGGCGCGGGCGGGCAAGCGGGCGCTGCTCTACGAACTGGTCACCGCCAACACCGGCGAGACCTTCACCAGCGCCCGGCGGCGCGATCACAGTGCTTACCGCTGATCTGGTCACGGTCCGGCGCCGCGGGGACGAGCTGCGGCTGGTGGCGGCGGACGAAGCGCGCGACGCCCGCATCCGGGCCCTGGCCGCCGCCATGCTGGACGAGGCGCGCGCGCACCTGGGTCACACGCGCGAGGACGTCGAGCAGGCGCTGCGCGAGCTCGCCGACGCGTTCGCCGACGATCGCCGGCTGGCCGCCGCGGTCGGCAAGCTGGTGCGGGACGGCCTGCAGTATCAGGAGATGGACGCCGCGGCGTCGACCGAGCTGCGGCGCGACCTGTTTCGCCGGGCGACGGCCGCCCGCCGCGCCGGCGGCTTCGATCGGGCGAAGCTGCTCGCGGAGACCGCCGCGGCGCGGGGCAGCGACCCGGCGGCCGTGGACCAGGCGCTGTTCGCCGACCGCCCGGGCGCGCAGCGGCTGCTGGGCATCGACGCCCCGTCGCCCGCCAGGCTGGCGGCGGGGTTCAGCCTGGCCGAGGCGCAGGCGGTGCTCCTGCGCGCGGCCAAGGTCGTGGCCGACGTGCGCGCCGCCGACGCGGGGACGTACCGGCGGCTGTTCCGGTCGCTGAAGTTCCTGCGGCTCTTGCCGGTGATCACGCGCGCGCCGGACGGGCACGGCGTGCGGGTCGAAATCGACGGCCCGTTGAGCCTGTTTCAGGCCAGCGCCAAGTACGGGCTGCAGCTGGCGCTGGCGCTGCCCACCATCGCCGCCTGCGACGCCTGGGCCATCGACGCCGACGTCCGCTGGGGCGTCGATCGCCGTCCGCTGCGGTTCCGGCTGGAGGGTCGGGGCGCGGCGGCCGGCGCCGACCCGCCCCTGCCCGACGAGCTGGCGGCGTTCGTCGCCGCCTTCGAAAAGGCCGAAACCGGCTGGCGGATCGATCGCGAGCCGGCGGTGCTGGACCTGCCCGGCGCGGGCCTGTGCGTGCCGGACCTGGCGTTCACGCGCGAGGCGGACGGCGCCCGCGTGCATTTCGAGCTGCTGGGGTTCTGGAGCCGCGAGGCGGTGTTCCGCCGCATCGACCTGGTGCGCGCCGGCCTGCCCGACAAGATCCTGTTCGCCGCCAGCAAGGCGCTGCGGGTCAGCGAGGCGCTGCTCGACGAATCACCGACGGCGGCGCTCTACATCTTCGCGCGGGCGATCTCGGTCCGCGCGGTCGCCGATCACTTGCGCGCGCTGGCCGACGGCACCGGCGTGGCGTGATTGTGAGGCAGCCCGGGGCGGCACTGGACGTCGCCGCCGGCGTCCAGAAACACGGGGTTGGTCAGCGCGAAAGGGTAGGCGGTGAACGTCTCGCCGTCGCCGACCACCGGAAAGGCGGTTTTTCGCCGCCGACGCGCGCGAGGGCGTAGCCGTCGGGCTTCGGCGGCCAGCTTGGGTGGCGCCGCGCCGGTGACACCGACCATGGCGGAGAGCCCCACGACATACCAGGCCACCACGGCAGCCGTGCGCGCCAGAGGGCGCACGGCCGTCCAGGCGTCGCCGGACGCCGAGATGCTACGACGACTTGGGCGCTTCCGGCGCGCGGGGAGGCGGAGATTCCGGCTGCGCGGGACGGGCCGCGGGCGCGGGCGCGGCGTCGAGATCGACGGTCTCGGCCACCGGCCAGCCTTTGGCGTCCCGTTTGGGGCCGCCCTGCGGCCCCTCGCCGCCGGGACGGGGACCCTGACCGCCGCGAGCGAAGGCGCCGCCACGCGGGCCACCACCGCCGCCCGGACGCCGCGGTCCGCGGCGGTCGCCGCCGGGGCCACCGCCGCCCGGACCACCACCG
>JAICYS010000437.1 GCA_025934105.1 Myxococcota bacterium
CCCCGGCCCGGCCGCCTGGCGACGCTGGAGGCGCTGGCCGTCGCGCTGGGTATTTTGGAAGGGCCGCCCGTGGAAGAGGCGCTGAGTCGCGTCTACCGGGTCATGACCGAGAGGACGCTCTGGACGAACGGTCGGATCCGGACCGAGGACGTCGCCGGGGGAATCCCCCCGGGCGTCCAGTCGCACGACCCGCTGGGCGCCCGCAGGTGAGCGTCAACCGCCCATCTGGGGATACGTGTCGCACGCCCACGAGGCGGCTCAGCGAGTCGCGCGCCGGGTAGGTCGGCGCAATCGGCGTCGTCGCGACACTGGTCGTTCGGCCTCGGCCGCGCGTCAGCTCGCGATTTCGTGCCAGCCGCCGCGCGACGCTGCCCCCGGATCGATCTCGGGCGGCCGCAGCGAGGCGACCATGCCGGCGATCGCCTCGTGCGTCTGACGGACCAGCGGGTCGATCTCGCCCTTCAGCGGACCGGTGGTCGGGATCGGCTCGCCCACCTTGACCCGAATGACGCCGGGGCGGACGCGGAACCCGCCGGCCGGCATGCAGCGCCCCGAGCCTTCGACGGCGACCGGGACGACAGGCACGCCGGCGGTGGTGGCCAGCACGAAGGCTCCCTTCTTGAACGGCAGCAGCTGGCCGTCGCGCGACCGGGTTCCCTCCGGGAACACCAGCACGTTGGCGCCGCCGCGGACCCGCGCGCCGGCGTCGCGCAGGCTGCCCATCGAGGCGCCGCGCTTGCCGCGGTGGACGAAGATCATCCCCGTCGCCCACATGTACCAGCCCAGGAACGGAACGTACTTGAGGACGTGCTTGGCCACGAACCGCAGGTTGACGGGCAGGATCATGAACGCGACCACGATGTCCAGCGATGACTGGTGATTCATCACGAACACGTGGGGACGGGTCCAGTCGATGTTCGGGAACGGTTCGACGACGACCTGGGCGCCGGCCGCCCAGCGCAGTCCGGGCGCCCAGAATCGCCGCGCCATCGAAAGGGCCGTTTCCTGATCGCGGGTCACGAGCGCGGTCACAAGCGCAACCGTGATCCACAGGGCCGACCACCCGGCCAAGAAAACCGCCTGCAGCACGTTGAGCAGCCGAAACAACACTGAACCCGGCGAAGTCTACGCGCGCCGGAGCGCCCGCCGCAACTGAGGCCCGCAGCGCGCCTGGAAAGCGGCCGGTGAGGCGCGCGCGCCGCGCCTGCAAAGTGCAACGACCTCGCCGGCCGCTCACCGTCGGAACGCGGGCTCCGCGGCCGGTCCCGGGACGGGCCGCGCGCGCGTCCGATCCGCGCGTCCTCGCCGCGTGGCCGGAGCACAGACCGCCCGGACAGCTCCGGCGGCCGCGCGGGCGCGCCGGAGCGCGCCGACCTCGACGCGCGGGGGCGGTCCCGGGCGAATGGCTGATCGGGCGGCGCCGCCGGGCGCGCGCGCCGGCGAACGTGGCGAGAGACAGCTCCGGCAACCGCGTTGGGTCGGCGCGCCGCTGTTGTACGGCAGTGCCCTGAGGTGAACAGGCGCCAATTGACCGCGGCCTCTTGGATGTCAATCTCGGTCTGTTGGCAGAGTCTCCCTTACCCGACCAGGTGCGGCGGTTCATCGCGCGGCACATCCACACGCTGGAACAGCTGGAAGTCTTGGTGTTCCTGATCGAGTCCGCGCCGCGCGGGTGGACCGACCAGGAGATCGCCGCCGGTCTGCGAACCAACCCGGATTCGGCCCGCACCCGCCTGTCGCGCCTGCACGGTGACGGCCTGATCGCGCTCACCACCGACTCGGCGCCCAAATACTTCTACAAGCCGCGCACCGACGTGCTGGACCGGGAAGCGCGGGCGCTGCTGGCCTCTTATCGCGAGCGGCGGGTCGCGGTGATCACGCAGATCTTCGCGCCGACCAGCGAGCGGGCGGCGCTGTTCGCGGAGGCATTTCGGATTAAAAAGGGAGACACCTGATGGCGGCGGCGGTCTACCTCTTGTGCGCGGTCACCTCGATGGTGTGCGCCGCGCTGCTGATTCGCGCCTATCTCCAGAACCGCGCGCGGCTGCTGTTCTGGAGCAGCGTCTGCTTCATCGGCCTGGCGCTGAACAACGTCTTGCTGTTCGTCGACCTGGTCGTCGTGCCGCAGATCGACCTGCGCATGGTCCGGAACGTGACCGGGGTGGTCGCCGTCTCCATCATGCTGTTCGGGTTGATCTGGGACCTGGAGCGCTGAGATGCATCAATTCCTGCTGGGGGCTCTGACGATGGGAAGCTGGGCGACGGCGCTCTTCTTCTTGCGCTTCTGGCGGCAGAGCGCGGATCGGCTGTTCCTGGTGTTCGCGCTGGCGTTCTTCGTCCTGGGCGTCGACTGGGCCATGCGCGGAGCGTTCGAGCCCACCGTCGAGACGCGCCATTACTTCTTCCTGGTCCGCCTGGTGGCGTTCATCTTGCTGATCTTCGGCATCATCGACAAGAACCGCGCCCGGCCGGCCGGATAGGGTGGCGCCCCGCGCGTGACGGTCGCTGCCGCCCGCCAGGCG
>JAICYS010000389.1 GCA_025934105.1 Myxococcota bacterium
CCGAGTCCTCGATCAACCCGAGCACCTCGAAGGTGGCGGACAAGGTGGCGTTCGCCCAGGGGTTCACCAAGGTGCGGGGCAATGGCGAGAGGCTGCTGGACCCGCTGGTGACGGCGCCGCCCGAGGCTGGAGTGGCGTCCAGCGCCCGCTACTACCTGGGCCTGGCCGAGACGCGGCTGGCGCACTTCGCCCGGGCCCGCGAGCTGCTGCTCCCGTTCCTGCCGCCGCCGGGCGCGGCCGGACCGGGCGATGACGCGCTGGTCGAGTTGCGCGGCGCGCTGGCGCTGGCGACCGCCGGCGCCGGCGACGCCCCCGCGGCCATCGAGCTGTGGGACGCCTACGCGCGCGGCGGCCGCGACGCCGAGAAGGCCTATGCGCGGACGAAGATCGCCGACCTCGCCGGGGGCCTCTCGCCGGACGCGACGCTGCAGGTCTTCCGGTCGTCGCCGCCGAAGGGGCTGGTGCGCGCGCTGCTGGGGCCGGCCGCGGCCGCCGCGCTGCGCGCCCGGGGCGACGGCTCCGGCGCCGGCGAGATCGAATCCGAATCCGACTCGGCGCGCCGGGCGATCGGTATCGAGTCCGCCGGCGATCGCGGCGCAGGGTCGGGAGATCCGTCGCGCGTCGGCCTCGAACTGGCGCTGTCCGGGAAATTCCAGCCGGTGGGCGAGGCGGCCTTGCGCGCCGCCATGCTGGCCACCGGCGCCCCGGCGGCGTCGAACCTGCAGCTCTTCGTGCGCGACGCGGCCGGCGACGCCGAGCGGGCCGGCCGCGGGGTCGCCGAGCTGGCGCGCGGGCAGTCGGTGATCGGCATCGTAGCGGCCGTCAATCCCCGGCTGTTGCAGGGCGAGGCCGGGACCGCCGCCCTGGCGCCCGCCGCCGAGCAAGGGGTGCCCACGCTGGTGCTGGACGACACGGCGCCCGGGGCCGCGTCGCCGTCGTTTCAACTGGTGCACTCGACCGCCGGGCGGGCGGCGGCGCTGGCGCAGGCGGCCCTCGGCCTCGGCGCCCGACAGTTCGCGCTCATGGGCCCGGACAGCGCGGCGGGCACGGCGCTGCGGCGGGCCTTCAAGGCCGCGGTGGCCGCGGGCGGCGGTCGGGTCGGCGCCGACGTCAGCTACCCGCCCGGGTCGACGTCGTTCACGGCGGCCGTCGCGGCCGTCAAGAGGTCGCAGCCCCAGGTGGTGTTCGTGGCCGACGGCAGCGACCGGCTGGAGCTGATCGCCCCGGCGCTGGCCGCCGCGGATCTGTGGGCGGCGCCCTGGGGCGCGCCGCGGCCGGCGAGCGGGCCCGGGAAAACCAAGCCGCGCAACGTGCTGCTGCTGTCGACCGCCGCCGACCTGTCGCCGCGGCTGCTGCAGGACGCGGGGCGCTACGTGCAGGGCGCGCTGCTGGCCCCCGGCTTTTACGCCGGCTCGGCCGATCCGCGCGCCGCCGCCTTCGTGCAGGCCTACCGGGCCGCGTACGGGCAGGACCCGCACGCCACCGAGGCTTACGCCTTCGACGGCGTGAACGCCATCCGCGCGGCGGTCGGCGCCGGGGCCCGCACGCGCGGCGAGCTGGCCCGGGCGCTGGCCAGCGGCACGTTCGAGGGGCTGACCGGCGCGTTGCGCTTCGGCCCCGACCATGGGCGCGCCGACTCGCCGCGCGTCTACGTGATCCAGGGCGACGACATCAAACTCTGGCGCTGATCTTCTTTCGCTTGCGCGCCGGCGCGGGCGGCGCGCAGGGGACGCGGATCCAGCGGGCCCGCGGCTCGTACCCGGCGTCTTCCTGGCGGGACACCATGCCGGGGATTTGCAGGCGGCAGGCCTCGCGGTGAAAGTCGATCCCCGAGCCGCCGATGTGGTCCAGGTAGCGCAGGCAGGTCTTTTCGCCCATGCGCCCGACCAGCCGGGCCAGCAGCTCCTTGCGGCGGCCGAGGGCCACCTGACGCAGGTCGTACCCGTCGAGATAAGGCAGGTCGAACAGGAAATAGGCGAGGGCGGCCTTGCCGCGGCCGGCCAGCGCGGCTGGCAGCGCGTCGGGGTCGGGGTGGCCGTCGGCGCGCACCGCGGTCAGGATGCCGTCGACGATCAGCCCCTGGGCGGGCAGGAGGCGCACGTCCGCCGCCGCCCGCTTGCGGCGGTTGGCGGCCGCCTTCGACAGGGGCATGCCGTCGGGACCGAGCAGCGTGACCTCGTCGCCGTCGGCGCGCGCCAGGAGGCGCTCGCCCGCGATCTGCATCTCGTGCAGCCACCCGGCGCCGCTCGGCGGCGCGTCCCGCTCCGCCAGCGCCGGTGGCCGCAGCGGGTCGGGGGGCGGGGCCTGCCGGGCGTTCTCGATCTCGGCCAGGTCGAGCTGCGCCCGGTTGGAATGCCAGACGTGATCGCGCTGGGCGGCGATCTGGTCCAGCGTCCGCCCGGTGGTGACGCTCTCGGGGCGCTGGTCGGTGACGATTCCCCGCGCCTCGTCGCGGGTCTCGGCGTCCTTCTCCTTGATCAGCAGCCAGGCCCGCTCGTCGCCGCCGCGCGGCCCGCGTCCCTTCAACTTGATCAAGGCAAACCCGCCCCGCAGCTTCTCACCCTTCAAGAAAAACTTGAGGTTTCCGGCGGCGAACTCCTTGTGAGGGTCGCCCTGCGGCTCCCAGGTCCCCTGGTCCCACAAGAGCACCGTCCCCCCGCCGTACTGGCCCTTGGGGATGATCCCCTCGAACTCGGCGTAGGCGATGGGGTGGTCCTCGGTCTGCATGGCCAGCCGCTTGACCTTGGGATCCAGCGACGGTCCCTTCGGGACGGACCAGCTCTTCAGCACCCCCTCGAGCTCGAGCCGGAAATCGTAGTGCAGCCGGGTGGCGGCATGTTTTTGAATCACGAAGATCCGCTCGCGCCGGGGCCGCTTGCCGGGCGCCGGCGCGCCCGGCGGCTCGCGGGTGATGCCGAAGTTTCGCTTCCGGTTGTATTCGGCGAGGCCCATCCCGCTATGTTAATAACCCCCCATGCGGATGTCCCAGACCCTCGTCCCCACCCTCAAGGAAGCTCCGTCCGAGGCGGAGGTCCCGTCCCACATCTTCATGGTGCGGGGCGGCTACCTGCGAAAGGTGGCGGCCGGCATCTACTCGTTCCTGCCGCTCGGCTGGCGCGTGGTGAGCAAGGTCGAGAAGATCATCCGCGAAGAGCTGAACGCGGCAGGCTGTTCCGAGGTGTTCCTGCCGGCGGTCATCCCGGCCGAGCTGTGGCAGGAGTCCGGCCGCTGGGACCGCTACGGCGACCAGCTCCTGCGGTTCAAGGACCGCAAGGGCGCCGACTTCGTCATCGGCCCCACCCACGAAGAGGTGATCTGCGCGCTGGTGCGCAGCGACGTCCGGAGCTGGCGCCAGCTTCCGCTGAACCTGTACCAGATCCAGACCAAGTTCCGCGACGAGCTGCGGCCGCGCGCCGGCCTCATGCGCGGGCGCGAGTTCATCATGAAGGACGGCTACTCGTTCCACGTCGACGAGGCCGACACCCAGCGCGAGTACAAGAAGATGTACGAC
>JAICYS010000115.1 GCA_025934105.1 Myxococcota bacterium
ACATGTCGGAGTACATGGAGCGGCACACGGTGTCGCGCCTCATCGGCGCGCCTCCCGGCTACGTCGGCTTCGACCAGGGCGGCCTGCTCACCGACGCCATCCACCAGAACCCGCACGCGGTGCTGCTGCTGGACGAAATCGAGAAGGCGCACCCGGATCTGTTCAATCTCCTGCTGCAGGTGATGGACCACGGGTCGCTGACCGACAACAACGGCCGCAAGTCCGACTTCCGGCACGTCATCCTGATCATGACCAGCAACGTGGGCGCGCGCGAGCTGTCGCGGCGCATGCCCGGGTTCGGCCTGGGCTCCGACGAGCGGTTCGGCGACACCGACGAGGCGTTCAAGCGGATGTTCTCGCCGGAGTTCCGCAACCGGTTGGACGCCAAGGTCGACTTCGCGCCGCTGGATCCGGCGGTCATGGGGCGCATCGTCGACAAATTCATCGGTGAGCTGTCGGCGCAGCTGGCGGAAAAGAAGGTCAAGATCGAGCTGACCGAGGCGGCCCGTGCCTACCTGGCCAAGAAGGGCTACGACCCGCTCAACGGCGCGCGCCCGCTGGGGCGCGTGATCCAGGACGAGGTCAAGCGACCGCTGACCGACGAGCTGCTGTTCGGCAAGTTGGCCAGCGGCGGCACGGTCCGGGTCGACGCCGCCGGCGACAAGATCGCGTTCGTGACGGAAGCGGGCTGACCCCGGATGGGGGCGCGGCCCGAGCGCCACCCGGACCGTCTGCTGGGCGGGTGGTCTCTGCTGGCGCTGGGCTTGAACGGCGTCGTCGGCGTCGGGATCTTTTTCACGCCGGGGTTGATCGCCGCTCTGGTGCCGGGCGCGCCGGGCGTCTGGGTCTATGCGCTCACCGCCGCCGTCCTGGTGCCGGTTGGGGCGGTCTACGCCAAGCTGGGCGCGCGCTTCGACGCCGACGGCGGCCCCTACGTCTGGGCGCGAGCGGCGTTCGGCGCGCCGGCCGCGTTCGTGGTCGGATGGATCGCGTACGTCTCGGCGGTGCTCAGCACGGCCGCGGTGGTGGCGGGGCTGGGGCACATGCTGGCCCCCAACCTGACCCCGCGCTGGGATGAGCGGCTGGTCGCGCTGGCGGGGGGCGGCCTCCTGATGGCGGTCACCGCCGCGGGGCTGCGCCCCAGCGCGCGCATCTGGAGCGCTCTCACGGTGGCCAAGATTTTGCCGCTGGTGCTTCTGGTGGGCGTGTTCGCCTGGCGGCTCGGCGATCTTTCGGGCGGCGCCGCGGGCGCCGCAGGGGCGGGGGCGCCCGGCTGGGGGCGGGCGGCGCTGCTGGCGGTCTTCGCGCTCCAGGGCTTCGAGATCGTCCCCGTGCCGCGGGGGCACGCGCGCCCGGGCCGCTGGGCCGTTCCGGCGGCCACGCTCGGCTCGTTACTCCTGGCCGCCGGTCTTTACGCCGCGATTCAGGCTGCCTGCGTCTGGTCGGTGCCCGATCTTCCCCGGCGCGCCTCGCCGCTGGTGGCCGCCGCCGCGGCGCTGGGCGGCGCTGGTCTTGGCCGCCTGGTCGCCGTCGGGGCAAACGTCTCGGCGATCGGCATCGCCTTCGGCATGGCCGCCATGACGCCGCGCTATTTGGTGGCGCTGGCCACCGACGACCTTGGCCCCAGGCTGGGTGGCTGGCTGCGGGCCGAGAGCGCCGGTCAAGTGCCGCTGCACGCGCTGGCGGTCACGGCCGGCGCGGTGGCCTTGCTGGTGTCGGGCCGCGCGCTGGCCGGGCTGTTCGCGCTGTCGGGCCTGGCGGTGCTGGTGCAGTACGCGGCCAGCGCGCTGGCGCTGGCCAAGCTGGCGTGGACGCGGGCCCACGGCCTGCGGCGGCGTGATGCGCTGTGGGCGCCGCTGTCGGCCGGGGCGGTGGCGTTCATGGTCAGCGGCGCCCAGCCCGGCGAGCTGGCGATCCTGGCCGGCGTGATCGTCGCCGGCGTCGCGCTCTGGTGCTGGGCAGGCGGGATCAGCGCGGCGCGCCGGGGGCGAACGATCCCGTAGCCCGGCCGCCGTCCCACCCCGACCTGAGCTGCTGAATCGCGTCGCGGGCCTGGTGGACAGCCCTGGTGCCGCCTGCGGAATCCTCCTGACCGGCGTCCCGAATGTCCCGCACGGGGGATCTCGGGGTTTTGTGAGCCGCGAGGAAAACACGAGGTCTGCTCGTTGTCCGGAGGATCGCCCGCCTTAAGGTGGCGACGGGGGGCATCGAGCGCACATGCACGTGTTCTTGACCGGGGCGACGGGGTTCATCGGGTCGCATGTGGCGCGCGCGCTGATCGCGCGGGGACACCACGTGCGTTGCTTGCGACGCTCGGCCGCGGGGCGTCCCGAGGCCGAGGATCTGGGCGTCGAATGGCGCGTCGGCGATCTCACCGACCGCGCCTCGATCCGCCGGGCGGCGGACGGCGCCGAGGTCATCTTTCATTGCGCCGCCGACTATCGGCTGTACGCGCCGGATCCCGTCGAGCTTTATCGCAACAACGTGGGCGGCACGCGCAACGTCCTGGCGGTGGCGGCCGAATTGGGCGTCCAGCGCGTGGTCTACACCAGCTCCGTCGGGACGCTGGCGGTGCATGGCCGGGAGCCGGCCAACGAGAACGCCCGGGCCACGGCGAACGAAGTGGTCGGCGACTACAAGCGCAGCAAGCTGTTGGCCGAGCGCGAGGCCGAACGCTGGAACGCGCGGGGGCTGCCGGTGGTCGTGGTCAGCCCGTCCACGCCCATCGGCGAGTGCGACGTCAAGCCGACGCCCACCGGCCGCATGGTGGTCGACTTCTTGAACGGCCGGATGCCGGCCTACGTCGACACCGGCCTCAACGTGGTCGACGTGCACGACGTCGCCGCCGGGCATGTCCTGGCCGCCGAGCGCGGCCGGCCCGGCGAAACGTACATCCTCGGTCACGTGAACCTGACGCTGCGGGAAATCCTGGAGCTCCTGGCCGGTCTGACCGGACGCCCCGCTCCCCGCATCAAGCTGCCGCACTGGGTGCCGCTGGCGGTCGCGCACCTGGAGCGGCCGCTGGCGCGCTGGCTGCGACGGCCGCCGCGTATCCCGGTCGACGCCGCGCGGATGTCGCGGTCCTTCATGTTCTTCGACGTGGGCAAGGCCGTGCGCGAGCTGGGGATGCCGCAGAGCCCGCCCGAGGCCGCCTTCGAACGCGCGGTTCGCTGGTTCGTCGACCACCGGTACGCCCGCCCCGCCGCAGCGCGATGATGGGGGGGACGGGGATCGCGCTCGCCGTTGCCGCGCTGGCTCTGGCCGGCGCGGCGGCTCCGCCGGACGACGTCGCCGCCCGCTCGACGGCGGAAGTGGCGCCGCTGCCCGCCCGGGCGACGCGGCTCAAGCTGTTCCCGGTGCCCATGTACACGACGCTGCCCACGGAAGGCAGCACGTACGGGCTCATGCCGGTGCTGCTGGCCGTCGACGAGAGCGGCGAGGTGCGCGCGATCGCGGCCCCCAGCCTGAGCTGGAACAGCGCCGCGGGCGTCACCGCGACGGTGCGGTTCTACCTGTTCGCCGGCCCCGAGCGCGCGGCCACCTTCATCGCTGCCGCCAGCAGCCACGTGAACCGCACGATCTGGATGACCTACAACGACCTGCCCCGGTCGGCGGGCCGGATGACCTGGGAGACCGAAGGGCTCCTGCGGCGCAACATCTTCTTCCGGTTCTTCGGCCTCGGCCCCGGCAGCCGCGCCGCCGACGAGAGCAGCTACACGCGCACGACCGCCCTGCTGAGCGCGCGCTGGGGGCTGAACCTGCCGGCGAACTTCAACGTGGGCCTGCGCGGCGTCATCCGCGGCGACCGGCCCCAGGACAATCCCATCTTCGGGCTGCCGGCCGCCCAGGCGCTGTTCCCGTCGGTGGCGGGGTTGGGCGGCGCCGGCGTGGCCGTGGCCGAGGCCGGCTTGCGGTTCGACACGCGCCCTCGCGCCGAGTATTCGGACCGCGGCATCGCCTCCGAGGTGAGCCTGGGCTACGACCATGCGCTGACGGCGTTCAACGACTTCTGGCAGGTCACGTGGCACACGCGCGCCATCTGGCCCGAGGCGCACCGGCTGGAGGGGGCGGCGCGCGCCTACTGGACACAAGAGCTGGGCGTCGGGCGCGACACGCCGTTCTTCTATCAGGCCATCCTGGGCGGCGAAGGGCTGCTGCGCGGGTTTCCCGAGGACCGCTTCATCGATCGCGCCGCCTGGGAGGCCGAAGTCGAACAGCGCATCCGGGTCTGGCGCTCCCATATTTTCGACGTGACCACCGATTGGCGCGTCGACCCGTTCGCGGCCGTGGGCCAGGTGTACGGACCGCTGGATCAGATTGCCTCGCGCCCGCAGGTGGCGGTGGGCATGGGGCTGCGGGCCTGGGTGAAACCGAACGTGTTGGGCCGCGTCGACGTGGCGTACGCCAGCGAGGGGCTGAACGCCTACGTCGTGCTGGGGTACCCGTACTGATGCGCCTGGCGGCCGCGATCGTGTGCGCCGCGGCCTGGCGCGTGGTGTCGCTGGCGCTCTATGCCTCGAGCTGGCGGCTGCTGATTCCGGCGGCCGGGCGGCCGAGGTTCGGCCTGCTGCTTCGCCTGCGCTGGATCGGCGAGGCGGTCAATACGCTGGTTCCCTCGGCGCAGGTGGGCGGCGACGTGGCCCGGGCCCAGCTCTTGGCCGCGCGCGCGACACCCAAGCCCGCGGCGGGCGCGGCCATGGTGGGCGACCTGGCGCTGGGCACGATCACGCAGGTCCTGTTCGCGGGGGCGGGCGCGGCGGCCTGGTTGGCGCTGGCCGGCGGCCGGCGCTTCGGCACGCCCATCGCCGTCGGGGTGGGCCTCACCGCGCTGGCCGGGGTGGTCCTGCTGCTGGTCCTGCGCGGCGGGCTGGGCGCGCTGTTGACGCGGCTGCCGCGCGCGCTCCGCCGGCGCCTGGAATCGGTGGCCGGCGGCGTCGACGCGGTCGATCATGCGCTGCACGCTCTGGCCAGCCGGCGCGGCCGGTTGGCGGTGGCCGCGGTCTGGCACCTGGTCGGCTGGTTCTCGCACGTGGTCGAGACCTGGTCGGCGCTGGCGCTGCTGGGATTCCGGACCTCGTGGGCGGCGGCGCTTGCCATCGAGAGTCTGTCGGCGGTCGCCCGCGCCGGCGCCTTCTTCGTGCCGGGCGGCATGGGCGTTCAGGAGGTGGCGGTGGTGGCGCTGGCGCACGGCCTGGGCGTGCCGATTCCGGGCGCGCTGGCGCTGGCGGCCGTCAAGCGCGGCCGCGAGGTCGTGGTGGGACTGCCGGGGCTGGCGGTCTGGGCGGCCGGCGAGCGGACACCGCTGCGGCGCCTCCTGGCCCGGCTGCGTGGCCGCCGAGCGCCGGCGTCCGCCGCGCGCGGTCCGGATTCGGGCGGCGACGGTCCGCTGCGCGTGGCCGTGCTGGTCGACCTGGCGTTGCGGCCGGAGGCCGGTGGCCACGTCAAGGCCTGGGAGCGCCTGGCGGCGGCCGCGGTGGGCCTGCGCGGCCTGGACTTGACCATCCACTTCGCCGGCCCGGCCCCGGGCCTGCAAGTGCTGGGGGACAACGTGCGGTATCGGCTGCATCCGCCGGCCTTCAGCACGGCGCGGGTGCCCTTTTTGGCCCACGTCCCGGATCACACCGACCTGGCGCCGCATCACCGCGGGCTGGCCCACGCGCTGGCCGGCGCGGACCTGGTGCACACCACCGATGCCTACTTCGCGTTCGCCCGGACGGCCGAGCGGGTCACGCGCCGGCGCGGGCTGCCGCTGACCAGCTCGGTGCACACCGATACTCCGCGGTACACGCGCCTGTTCGCGGCGGCGACCATTCATCGCCTGACCGGCCATGGCCGCTGCGCGCGCCTGCTGAACGACGCGCTCGGGCTTCCGGCCCGGGCCGAAGCGCGCATGCAGCGGCGGCTGCTGGGGCACCTGCGGCGCTGCCGGGCGGCGCTGGTGTCACGCCCGGAGGAGCTGGCCCGGGTGGCGCGCCTGCTGCCGCCCGAGGGGCTGGGGCTGCTCCGGCGCGGCATCGACCGGGCCCTGTTTTCGCCCCTGCGGCGGGACCGGCCGCGGCTGGAGCTGGAACTGCGGATCCGGCCCGGGCGGCTGCTGGTGCTGTTCGTGGGCCGGCTGGATCGCGGCAAGAACGTGCTGGTGCTGGCCCGCGCGATGGCGGCGCTGGTGGCGGCCGGGTTTCCGCTGCATCTCGTCTGCGCCGGCGACGGTCCGGATCGGCGGCTCGTCGAGGCCTGCCTGGGGCCGGCGGTGACCTGCGTCGGGCACCTGGCGCCGGCGGCGCTGGCCCGCCTCTACGCGTCGGTCGATCTGGTCGCGCACCCGTCGGAGATCGAAGAGCGATCGAACGTGGTCGCCGAGGCGATGTCCAGCGGGCGGGCCGTGCTGGCCGGCGCGGCGGTCGCGCGCGGCCTGTTCAGCGACGGCCAGGACGGGATGGTGGTTTCGGGCACCGACGCGGCGAGCTGGGCGCGCGCGCTGGCCCAGCTCGCCGCGCATCCCGCGCTGTGCGCGCGCCTGGGCGCGGCGGCGCGGCGGCGGGCCGAGACCGTGCTGCCGACCTGGCGCGAGGTGCTGGAGCAGGACCTCGTGCCCGTCTGGCGCCGGTCGGCGCGCCGGGAGCTCTGTTCTTGACGGCGGGCGGCGAGCCGTCCGGCCGGCGCATCCTGCTACTGGTCCCGCATCCCGACGACGAGGTGGTGGCCTGCGCGGTCGCTCGCCGCCGGGCCGCCGCGGCCGGCGCGCGCCTGTTCGCGATCTACCTGACGACCGGTCTGCCGCCCACCGAGCTGGCCTGGCCCTGGCGGCGGGCCGAGCAACAGGCGCGGCTGGCCCGCCGGCGGGCCGAGGCGCTGGTCGTCGCCACGCGCCTGCGGCTGGAGCCCCTGGCGTTCATGGACTGGCCCGCGCGTCATCTGAAGGACCACCTGGGCGAGGCGCGCGCTCTCATCGGCAGCCACCTGCGGGCGCAGTCGATCGATCAGCTGTGGGTGCCGGCCTACGAAGGCGGGCATCAGGACCACGACGTGGCCAATTTCCTGGGGGCGCAGCTGCGCCGCGAGGCGGAGGTCCTGGAGTTTCCCGAGTACAACCTGGCGCGCGGCCTTCGCACCAACGAGTTCCCGTTCGCGACCGGCCACGAGTTGACGCTGCCGCTCTCCGACGAGGAGTCGGCCTGGAAGCGCGGCCTCGTCGCGCTTTACCGCTCCGAGCGCGCCAACCTGGCTCACGTCGGATTCGCGCGCGAGGTCTGGCGGCCCATCGCGCTTTACGACTACGGCTCTCCCCCGCACGCGGGCGTGCTGTTTTACGAGCGGTTTCACTGGGTCCCGTTCCGGCATCCGCGCGTCGACTTCACGTCGCCCGCCGAGGTGTGCCGCGCGCTGACCCGGGCGCGGCCGGGGCGGATGGTCGACCGGACCTGACCGGAGTCGACGCGGGGTCACGCAGGAGCGAAAGCCCGGGCCCGGCGCGGCCAGGGGCCGGAGCTTCGGCCGGCGGTCAAGCGGACTGGCCTCGGCTCTGGCGGCGCTGGACGAGGTGCGGGATGCCGGCCCGCCGCGCGCGCAGCACGACCGCCAGCGGCAGCAGCTCGCCGGCAGCCGCCATCAGGAACAGCGCGCGCGGGCCGGCGGCGTCGTAGAGCGCGCCGGTCACCAGGTTGCCGCAGGCGCTGCCCACGTTGACGGCCATCACCAGCAGCGCGTTGCCGGTGGCCCGCAGCGGCGGCGGCACGGTGGCGGCGACCAGCTCGATGGCGGCGCTCCAGAAGATTCCGAACGTCAGGCCGTGAAAGAGCTGCAACAGGATCAGCGCCGCCGGCGTCCGCGCGACGGAGGTGCCCAGCCAGCGGATGGCGCTGGCGGCGAACGCCGCGGCCAGCAGCCGGTCCAGGCTGAAGCGGCCGTGCAGCCGGTGGAACTGGCGCAGGGCCACCATCTCGGCGGCCACGCCCGTCGAATAGGCCAGCCCGAACGAGAGCGGCCGCAGCCCCTGGTCGCGCAAGAAGACGCCCAAAAAGACGTTGTAGGGGGCCATGCACATCCAGTGCAGGCCGCCCGCCAGCAACAGCAGGCGCAACCCGCGATCGTGCAGCAGCTCGCGCACGTCGGCCAGCCGGGGGCGGACCGACCTCTCGCCGCTGCCGCCGACCTGCAACGCCGCCACGAAGGCGCCGCCGAGGGCGATCCACATCGCGGTCGGCACCACCCGGCCGGCCAGGTCCAGGTGCCCGAGCTGAATCAGAAGCCCCACGGCGAGCGCGGCGCAGACGAACCCGATCGATCCCCACTGCCGGAGGTGCCCGTAAAGGGCGCCGGCCCGCACCCGCGAGACCGCCAGCGCGTCGGCCATCCCGCCCATCCCGACGTAGAAGAAGGCGTAGCAAAGATAGCCGGTCATCACGACCGCGAAGCGCGGGGCGGAGCGCGCGCCGCCGAAGACCAGCGGAGAAAAGCCCAGCCAGGCGCCGCAGGCGACGATCTGCAGCACGCGATCGTGGCGCTGCGTCTGGTCGGCCAGCCAGGCCCAGGCGAGCGGGATGGCCAGCGACATCAGGGGCGCCGCGGCCAGCGCAGCCGAGATCTGCGCGCCCGAGAACCCGAGCGCCCGCAGGTGGGCGGGCATGTAGGCCATGTTCAGGCCCACCGCCTGGAACATGCAGAAGTAGAAGACTTCGATCATCCGGAGGCGGTCACTCGGGCGCGTCTTCGTCCTTGCGGAAGGGGGAGTGCTCGGCGTAGGCGAGCACCTCGGCGGCCACCCCTTCCGCCTCGCGTTCGACGAACCCGGCCACCGCGTCGGCCAGGGCCGGGTGGCGAATCCAGTGCGCGCTGTGCGTGAAGGCCGGGACCAGCCCGCGTTTCAGCTTGTGCTCGCCCTGGGCGCCGGCTTCGAACAGGGTGTAGCGCTTCTCGATGGCGCGATCGATCAGCCGGTAGTAGCAGAGCTCGAAGTGCAGCATCTGGAAGTCGTCCAGGCACCCCCAGTAGCGGCCGTAAAGGTGCGTCCCCTTCTCGAAGTTGATGGTGCCGGCCACCGGCTGGCGCCCGCGATAGGCGAGGGTGGCGACCAGCCGGTGCGCCAGCGTCTGGCGCGCCAGGTCGAAGAACGCCTCGGTCAGATAGGCGCGCCCGCCGTGGCGGGCCACGTTCTCGACGTAGAACGCGCGCAGCGCCGTCCAGTCGCTCTCGTCCAGCTCGGCGCCGGTGGCGGTCCGGAAGGTCAGGCCGTGCTCGGCGGCCACCCGCCGTTCCTTGCGCACCTGCTTGCGGTTTTGCGACCGAAAGGCTGACAGGTAGTCGTCGAAGCTCTCATACGGGCGGTCGGGGCGGTTGCGCCAGTGGAACTGCATGCTGAGGCGCGGCAGGTACCCGGCGGCGCCCAGCAGCTCTTTTTCGTCCGGCGTGCAAAACAGGAAGTGAACGGACGAGGCGCGCTCCTCGTCGGCCAGCGCGCGCACGGCGCCCAGCAGCGCGGCCCGGACCTGGGCGGGGTCGGCGCCGGCCACGTCGAGCAGCGGCAAGCGGCGGCCGGTGGCCGGCGTGAACGGGATGGCCGCCACCAGCTTGGGGTAGTACTGGACGCCGGCGCGATGCGCGGCGTTGGCCCAGGCCCAGTCGAAGATGAACTCGCCGAAACTGTTGGTCTTCAGATAGAGCGGGACCGCCCCGCACAGGCGCCCTTCCGCGTCGCGCGCCAGCACCAGGCGCGGCTCGCAGCCGGCCCGCGGCCCGACGGTGCGCGAGGCCTCGAGCGTGGCCAGGAACGCGTGTTCCAGGAACGGATCGTCGTCCCCGGCCAGCCGATCCCACTCGGCGGCCTCGACGGCGGTGATGGTGTCGACGATTTCGACGCGAATGATGGCCCAGCGTAGCAGACGATCGACGCCGAACCCGCGGCGCCGCACGCGCGGCGAGGAACCCGCGGCGCCGCACCCGCGGGTCTCCGGCCACCAGGCGGCCGGACGGGGCCCCGTGTCGTCGGTGCGCTGGCATCGAGCCCGTGGAGTTGCCGCCCCCAGTTCGGCCGCAACCCGTCGCTCCGCCGGCGCGCTCCGTGCGCTTCCGCCCTGGCGAGCGGCGCCGGGGCGTGGGAAAAGTCAGCCTCTACCGCATGAGCGCCCGCCTGCATCGCCTGCTGACCGCCGTCGTCTCCCTGCTCCGGCGCGGCGGGCTCTGGTGGGGGCTGGCCATCTCGGCCGCCGCCGCCGTGGTCAGCTTCGTCGCCGTGGTGGCCATCGTGGTGAGCTGGTCTCCCGACCGCTTCAAGGGCGAATACGACACCCGTCCGGGCGTCCGCCGGCCGCTCATCGTGCGCGTGCTGGCCCTCATCGCCAAGAACATCGCCGGCGCGCTGCTGGTCGCGCTGGGATTGATGATGGCGTTGCCCGGCGTTCCCGGGCAGGGCCTCCTCACCGCTCTCATCGGCATCTCGTTGCTCAGCTTCCCCGGCAAGCGCCGCCTGGAACGCCGTTTCATCCGCCGCCCCTTCGTGCTGCGCACGGTGAACCGGCTGCGCCACCGCTTCCATCGCCCCCGGCTGGAGCTGGACTGAAGCCGGCGGCGGGTGAGGCGCCCCCGCCTCAGCGCGCGGCGCGGCAGGCGTCGCAGGGGCAGTTGCCGCGCAGGTCGCGGAAGTTGTAGATGCCGGTGCCGTGTCCGTCGCTCCAGTCGATGGAGATGGCGTACTGGCCGATCAGCTCGATCGAGCGGGCGCGCACGGTTTCGGGTACGGTGGCCGGGTCCAGCAGCGGGCGGCCGGAGGTCTCCTCGATGCACTGGGCGCAGCGGCAGGCCAGGCGCAGGTCGCGCGCCCGGTAGCGGGTCTCGTGGCCGTCGGGCCACTTCAGCAGGATCGTCGAGCGCAGGAGGCCGACGATCTCGTCGGGCATCGGCATGTCAGCGCCTCGCGAGCTGGCGCCGCAGCAAGACCATCAGCAGCGGCGCGACGTGCAGCGCCTGCACGAACCCGCCGGTCTCGATGAGCCGCCCGACCTCCGCCAGCGGGGTCAGCCGCACCGTCATCTCTTCGTTGGCCTCGGGCGCGGCGTCGCGCAACCGGGTCACCCCCTCGGCCAGGAAGGTGGTGGTCAGGTTGTTCTGCAGCGCCGGATTCGCGGACAGCGTGGTGAGGTGCGACCAGCGGCCGCCGCCGTAACCCGTCTCTTCCAGCAGCTCGCGGCGCGCGGCCTCCTCGAGCGAGGTGTCCCTGGCGTCGGTCGTTCCGGCCGGGATCTCCCAGGCCACCCTCTCGATCCCGTGCCGGTACTGCCGGATCAGCACCACCTGGTCGTCCCCGGTGAGCGCCACGACGTTCACCCACGGCGGGTACTCGCTGATCCAGTACTTCGGGATCACGTGCCCGTTCGGGAGCTGAACCCGATCGACCCGCACCGTGTACCAGGGCTCGCGGGCCAGGTACTCGCGCGTCAGCACCTTCCACGTGCCGGGGTCGTCGGGAAACTGGGGATCGTCAGCCATGTGCGGTCTCCAAAATCTGGCGCGCGCGCTGGAACACGGCGCGCATCATGGGCGGGGTGAGCTTGCCGGTGTTGGTGTTCTGCCGGCTCGGGTGGTAGCAGCCCAGCAGCAGCGGCAGCCCGTCGCCGAGGTCTGCTTCGCTGCCGTGAGCGAAGGGGGGCCGCGGCCGGGGCCGCACGCCCAGCGCCTCGGCGGCGTAGGCCAGGTAGGCGTCGTGCCCGATCTTGCCCAGCGCCACCACCACGCTCAGGTGGGGCAGGGCGCCGATCTCCGCGATCATGTGCCGGCGGCAGCGGGCGATCTCGTCGGGCGTGGGCTTGTTGTCGGGCGGCGCGCAGCGGACGGCCGAGAGGATGTACGCGTCCCGCAGCTCGAGACCGTCGCCGGCGTGGCGCGCGGTCGCGATGTTGGCGAACCCGGTCGCGTGCAGCGCCGACATCAGGAAGTCGCCCGAGCCGTCGCCGGTGAAGACGCGCCCGGTCCGGTTGGCCCCGTGGGCGGCCGGCGCCAGCCCGACCAGCAGCAGGCGGGCGTCCGGGTCTCCGAACCCGGGAACGGGCCGGCCCCAGTAGGTCTCGTCGCGGTGGGCCGCTTTCTTCTCGCGCGCGATGCGGGCGCAGTAGGTCCGCAGCCGCCGGCAGTCCTGGCAGTCCGCGATCTCCTGGCGGACGACCTCCAGCGCCGGCAAGCGGGGCACCGCGGCCGCGCTACTTCTCAACGGGGTAGCCCGCCTCGCGCCACGCGCGCATCCCCCCGTCCATCGAGATGACGTTCGTGTAGCCCATCTTCTGCAGGTTCTCGGCGGCCAGCGCCGAGCGGAAGCCGCCGCCGCAGTAAAGGACGATCGGCGCGTCCTTGTCCGGAATCGCCGCCTCGACGTCGCGCTCCAGCACGCCGCGGCCGATGTGCCGGGCGCCCCGGGCGTGGTCGGCCGCGAACTCGCGGTCCTCGCGGACGTCGACGAACTGGAACGGCTCGCCCCGGTCCTGCCGCGCCTTGACGTCGGCGATGGTGCACTCTTTGACGCGCGTCTTCGCCTCGGCCACCAGCGCCAGAAAACCCGGGCTATGCTCCATGATTCGAACGAACGATACCACCTGGAATTGACAGCGTCGGTGGGCGTCTCCTAGAAAGAAGCAAAGCCGTGTCGGAGAAGCGTGACTATTACGAGGTGCTGGGCGTGCCCCGAACCGCCGACGGCGGCGAGCTGAAGCGTGCCTACCGCAAGCTGGCGATGGAGCTGCACCCGGATCGCAACCCGGGCAATCCCGAGTCCGAGGCCAGGTTCAAGGAGGCGTCCGAGGCCTACCAGGTTCTCTCGGACGCCAACAAGCGCGCCCACTACGACCGGTTCGGCCACGCCGGCCCGGGCGCCGGTTTCGGCGGCGGGTTCCGCGACGTGGGCGACATCTTCTCGGCGTTCTCCGACATCTTCGGCGACATCTTCGGCGGAGGTGGCGGCCGGCGCGGACCGGGGCGCGGCGACGACGTCCAGACGCGCGTCTCGGTCACCCTGAAAGAGGCGGCCACCGGCGTCACCAAGGAGATCAAGGTCGTCCGGAACGTCGCCTGCCCCACCTGCAACGGCAGCGGCGCGGCCCCGGGCAGCCTGCCGGAGCCCTGCCAGCGCTGCGGCGGGCGCGGCCAGGTGATGCACGCGCAGGGCTTCCTGATGATCTCGTCGACCTGCCCGGTCTGCCGCGGCGAGGGGCGCGTGATCCGCGATCCCTGCACCACCTGCCATGGCGCCGGCGTCGAGGAACAGCAGGAGGCGCTGCAGGTCGCGATCCCTCCGGGCGTCGAGGACGGCTCGACCCTGCGCATGGTCGGCCGCGGAGAGGCGGCGCCGCGGGGCGGCCAGCCCGGAAACCTCTACGTGGTCTTGAACGTCGAGCCCGACGAGCGCTTCGAGCGCGACGGCGCCGACCTGCACACCGAGGTCAGCGTCAGCTTCCCGCAGCTTGCGCTCGGCGATCGGCTCCAGGTTCCGACGCTGGACGGGGACGTCGAGACGGAGGTCGCGCCCGGCACCCAACCCGGCGACACCCTGGTCCTGTCGGGCAAGGGGCTGCCGCGGCTGGGCGCGCGCGGCAAGGGCGACGTCATCGCGCACCTGAAGCTGGTGGTGCCGACCTCGCTCAGCGCCGAAGAAGATCAACACCTGCGCGCCTTCGCGGCGGCGGGCGGCCAGCGGGTCAATCCCGAGCGGGGCGGCCTCTTCCGGCGGAAAAAGAAGAAGTAGCGCGGCGCTTCAGCCTTTCGAGGCTGCGCGCCGCCCCTCTCGCTTGGCGTGCTCGGACTTGGACGGCGGCGCCACGCGCGCGCGCAGCGGCACCGCCGGCACCGGCTTGGCGCCGTACAGCCACGAGTACGCGAAGTACGACGCCAGCACCCGCTTCGTGTAGTTGCGCGTCTCGTCGAACGGGATCGTCTCCATGAACTCGTCCATGTCCAGGCCGCCGCGCTCCCCCAGCCAGCGGTCGACGGCCGCCTCACCCGCGTTGTAGCCGGCGATGGCCAGCGGCGCCGCGCCGTCGAAGCGCTTCCACAGGAATCCCAGGAAGCGCGCGCCCAGCTCGAGGTTCTTGGCCGGATCCAGCAGCGTGTCGCGCGTGACCGGCGCGCCGTCCGAAAAGCGCCGCGCCGTCTTGACCAGCATCTGGGTGAGGCCGATGGCGTTGGCGAAGGATTCGATGCGCGGCGAAAACGCGCTCTCCTCGCGCATGATCGCCAGTTGCAGCGCCTCCGGTTGGCCGTTGGCCTTGGCGTTCTTCGAGACCAGCGGCGCGAAGGCCCGCGGGTAGGCCAGCTTCCACTTGGCGGCGTTGAGCCCCTTGGGCCATTCCAGACGGTAGTCGGTCAGGCCATACCGGGGCAGCGAGTGCGAGGCGCTCCAGACGCCGCCCCGGTCCAGCAGCGTGGCGGTGATCCAGATGACGTCCTCGCCTTCGGCGGCCGCGGTGGCGCTGGTCGCCGCGGAGGCGTGCTTGTCGGCCGAGGTGGCCAGCCCCAGCTTGGCCAGCTCGCGCCGGGCGTCGCTCCCCTGACCCATGCGCGCCAGCTCGACGGCTCGCAAGAACCCCGGCTCGCCGTAGAGCGCGCGTGGCGGGAACGACCAGGCGGGGATGTCCTTCATCCCCTTGCGCAGCGACGAGATGAGACCGTCCGCCGCGTGCCGATCCGCCGCGCGCAGCCGCGCGAACGACAGCAGCGCGTAGACGGACAGCGGATACTCCTTGATGGCGCGCTCGTACCAGGCGCGCGCCTCGCTGGCGTGCCCCTGCTTGTCGAAGACGCGTCCCTTCCAGTACTGGACGCGCCCCTCCGCGTACCAGATGTCCTCGTGCGGGACGAGGCGCAGGTTTTCATCCAGCCAGTGCAGCGCCTCGTCCAGGTGACCGGCGCGCCAGGCGCCGAACGCCAGCCGCCAGAGCGCTTCGTTGAGGAGGTCGCCCTTCGGGTACCGCGTCGGCACTTCGGCCAGCATCTTGGCGGCGCCGGCGTCGTCGCCCGCGTCGGTCAGCAGCTCCGCCATCCGGATGCGGGCGTCGTCGGCGTAGCTGTGGTCCGGGTGCTCGGCCTCGACGCGCTGGTAGCGGGCGATGGCGTTGTCCCGGTTGCCGGCCGACGCCCAGGCGCGCGCGCCCTGGTAGAGCGCCTTGGCGTGCAGGTCGCGGTTGCCGGCCTTCGCGCAGGCCCAGTCCGCCTCGTCGAACAGCGGCGCCGCGCGCGGGCGCTGGCGCGCCTTCCAGACCGACTGGGCGCGATAAAAGCGCGCCTTGCACTCCAGCTCCGGCGTCAGGCCGGGCGCGTCCAGGGCGCCTGCCAGCGTGGTTTCGGACTCCTGGTTCCGGTTGTGGTCGAAGTAGACCATGCCCCGGGTGACCATCTCGGCGGCCGTCCGGCTGCGCACCGTGGCGGCTTCGGGCGCCGGCAGCCCGGCCGCGATCTGCTCCAGCCGCTCGCCGGCCCGTTCGCTCCAGGCTTCGACCGGCGCCTCGGCCCAGACCCGCCGGTAAATCGGCACCACCTCCGACGAGGGGGCGGGCGGCGTGGTCTTCTCCATCGCTTCGGCTTTCTTGAACAGCGCCTCGGCGCGCCGCGGCCCGTTCGGAAAGCGCGTCAGGTAGTCCTTGAGCGCGGCCAGCGCGTCGTCCCAGCGCGACAGCGAGCGGAGCGCGTCGATCCGGACCAGCGCGGCCTCGGCTTCGGGCACGCTGCCGGCCGGCACCTTGCCCGCCCATTCGAGGGCGCCCGTCCAGTCCCCGCGCCGCAGCCGGCAGCGGGCCGCGTTGTAGGCGTGATAGGGGCCAAGCCGCGGGTAGCTGGTGAACAGCTCCTCGAACAGCCGGCCGGCGCCCGCCCAGTCGCCGTCGTTGAGGCGTGAGAGCGCGAGCATGTCGGTGGCGGCCAGCCGCTCCTGGCCGTGCAGCGACTTGAGCGCCCGCGCGAAGCCGCTGGCGGCGCCCGACCAGTCCTCGGCCCGGAAGCGCTCGACGGCCTGCTTGGCCGCGCCCTTTTGAAAGAACGGCTGCAGCCAGGTCGGGTCGAACCGCACCGGCTTGTCGGCGCCGCGCGCGCCCGGCCGCGAGGGCGCCGGCACCGGGTCGGCGTCGTCGTCTCCCGCGGAGGCGTGAGCGCCCGGACCCGCCAGGATCAGGGCGGCGAGGACCAGGGCAGCTCGGCGCACCTGGTCAGACTACGAACCGGAACGGCGCGCGGCAAAAAAATCCAGCGCGAAAATCGGCGTTTCGATCACCCGACCGGGTGGCCTGCTTCAGCCGGCCTGGTGCGCCGTGACGCGGTTCCGGCCGCCGTGCTTGCTCTGGTAAAGCGCCTTGTCGGCGTGAGCGACCAGGTCGGTGGCGTCCTTCACCGTGGCGTCGGGCAGGCCGGCCACCCCGATGCTGATCGTGACCGGGATGTGCGTCCCTTCGTGGACGAACCGGTGCTTCTCCACCGCCTTGCGCATCCGCTCGGCCACCGTCTGGGCCTGAGCCAGGTCGATGCCGCGGCAGATGACGGCGAACTCCTCGCCGCCGTAGCGGGCGAAGACGTCCTCGGCGCGCAGGGTGGTGGTCAGCAGCGTCGACATCTCGCTCAGCACGTAGTCGCCCGCCTGGTGTCCGTACGTGTCGTTCACCTTCT
>JAICYS010000284.1 GCA_025934105.1 Myxococcota bacterium
GCTTCAACCTGCCGGGGTCCAGGGACGGCAATCACGTCGATATCCGAACGCAGATCCACTCGCAGCCCGGCGGCAGGATGTCAAGTGAGCCTCGAACGCGCGAGCCGCACCGCCCCCGCCCCGTCAGGGGGTGCGATCCTTGCGCAAGTAGACCTGCCAGCAGCCGGCGCTCTTGGCCAGGCGGTAGTCGGCCGCCACCATCGGTTTGATCTCGGGGCAGATCTCGGCCGCGGCATCCAGACCGGACCCGCCGCTCCACTCGGCCCCGTCGCAGAAGACCATCGCCGCCGGGTGCTTCCGCAGGCGAGGACAGGCGTCGGCGGCGATCTCACGTTGGAGCTGGTCCAGCGTGGCCTTCTGCGACGGCGTGAGCACGGCGGTGGTGGCTCGTCGGATGTTGAAGAAGTAGTTGTTGAACTCGGGAACGGCCGTGGCGCGGCCCGCCGAGTACAGGACCTGCGGCGCCGGGCCGTAGGTGAAGACGCGGTCGTGCGGCGCCGTGTGCGCCCGGAGGTAGGCGGCGGCCTCCAGCATCGGGGGGAAGTTGCCGTGCGGTTGGCCTTCCATCTCCGTCTCGTCGTGACCGCCCTCCTGCAGCCAGGGGCTGCCGCGCATCCCCGCCACCGCGTGCACGCCCAGCAGCGCCAGCGCGGTGGCCGCCGCCAGCGCGTGCGGGCCGCTCCAGCGCAGGTCCTGACGCCGGCGCCCGAACAGCGCGGACAGCGCGATCAGCGCCAGCACGCAGGTCGCGCCGTAGACCGGGTGCATGTGGTACGGGTAGCCCTTCCGCTGGAGGGCCATCATCAGGAAGAACCCGGCCGGCGCCAGCACGAACCCCAGCGCGCGCCGGGGCAGAAGGCCGGTGGCGATCGCCGCCACGCCGCCGAACAGCGCGTATGCCGCCAGCTCCTGCACGGCCGCGTCGCCGCTGAGGGCCAGGTCCTTCACCTTGGCGCCGACCATCGCGTTGCGGTAGGCGGCCGGAAAGCGCAGGTACCAGAAGATCATCCCCTTCAAGCTTCCCCAGATGAGAACGAAGGCCAGCATGGCCGCCACGCCCGCGGCCACGCCTGCCAGCGCCGCCCGCATGAGCGCGCGGCGCTCGGCGGCCTCGGACCGGACCGCCCACACCGCGAACAAGCCGCAGGCGACGTAGACCACGCCGGACTGCTTGCCGAAGAGCTGCATGCCGACCAGCGCGCCGCCCGCGACGGCCAGCGCGGTGGCTGCCCGCCGGGACGGCGCCGTCGGGCTTGCGTACATGAGGGACGCGCCGAGCAGTCCGAACAGCGAATAGTAGGCCTCGCGCTCGATGGTCCAGTGCCAGTCGAACGTCAGATAGGACGAAAGCCACAGCGTGGCGGCAACCGCCGCCCAGATCAGCCGGTTCCAGCGCCGCCCGGGCGCCAGCGCCGCGCCGATGCCCGCCGAGCCCAGCGTCTGGATCCAGAGATCGGCCCGGCGAAAGGCGGGGGCCGACTCGCCAACCAGCATCTGGACGACGGCGTGCAGGATCGTGATGAACGGGCCGTCGGGCACCCCGACGGTGTCATACAGCCGCTCGCCGTGCCGGACGCACCAGGCGGTGTACTGGTAGTTGATGGCGTCGAAGTAGAGCGTGTGCGGGGCGTAATTGCTGAAGGCCACCGCCAGGAACGGAAACAGGCCCAGCGGCAGCACCAGCGGCGCCACATCCCGCAGCGCCCGTGGATCCTCGCGCCAGCGTGCCGCGGCGCGGGCCAGCGCACGAACGTGGTTCGCGGCGGACTCCGCCAGCCGGCGAGCTCTGACCGCGGCGGGAGATCGTGGCGTGGTCGACGGAGGCGTCATTCGCCCAGAGGGCCGAGGCGGCGCACGTCCGGAACATAGACCAAAACCTGGCACCGTGGCGGGAAAGGTGGGCGCCCTGCGCGCGCCAGGCGAGCCGCAACGCCGTCGTAGTCCGCTCGACCGCCGGCCGGACGACCCGGCCTACGCCGCCGGTCGCGCGCCTTCGGCCCTCGTCGACCCCGAGCAGCTTCCGGTCCGGCCCTCGGCCCGGCGCCGCGACGGGGCCCGCTGGTCGGGCGCTGTCCGCCCGACCAACGGAAATGCGCGCTAGGCCGCTTCCGGGCGGCACGTCGTCGGGCATGGTTCGCTGCCGCTCACCGTTGCCTTACGGCAACGCCCTCCTAGACCGCTGGAACCGTGAATCCATGCACGTCTTTGCGTTCCAGGGACTACCCGCGCAGCGCCGCGATCGCTTCTCGATACCCGCCGTGGGCGTGGAACACGGCGGTGCCGGCCACCAGCACGGTCGCGCCGGCCTCGACGACGGTGCGGGCGGTACCGTGGTCGATGCCGCCGTCGACCTCGATGTCGACGGCCAGCCCGCGCCGTTCGATCTCGGCGCGCAGCGCGCGGATCTTGGGGACCACCGCCTGGATGAACTTCTGGCCGCCGAAGCCCGGGTTGACGGACATGATCAGGACCATGTCCAGCTCGGGCAGGACGACGTCCAGGTTGTCGATCGGCGAGTGCGGGTTCAGCGCCACGCAGGGCTTCTTGCCGAGCTCGCGGATCAGCTCGACCGTCCGGTGCAGGTGCGGCGAGGCCTCCAGGTGGACGGTGAGGTGGTCGGCGCCGGCCTTGGCGAACTCCTCGACGTAGCGCTCGGGCTCGACGATCATCAGGTGCACGTCCAGCGGCAGCCGGGTGGCCCGCTTCAGCGCCGCCACCACCGGGACGCCGACGGAGATGTTGGGGACGAAGCGCCCGTCCATGACGTCGACGTGCAGGAGGTCGGCGCCGGCGGCCTCCACGGCGCGCGCCTCCTCGCCCAGGCGCGCGAAGTCCGAGGCCAGGATCGACGGCGCGATCTGGACGTTGGTGCGGGGTCTCTCCGGGTCCGCCACGCCGGTCATTTTACCCTGCCGCCCTCAGCCGCACCGCGAAGAAGCCGTCGGTGTCGTCGCGCTGCGGCCAGGTCCGGATGGCCCCCGCCAGCGGCCCGCCCTCCAGCATGAGCCGCGGCCAGGGGACCCGGCCCCCCGCCGCCGCCGCCGGCTCGATCTGAAACTGGCGGTGCGCGCGCAGGAAGGCCGACACCACCTCCTCACATTCGGCGCGGTCGAACGTGCAGACGGCGTAGACCAGCAAGCCGCCGGGGCGCACGGCGGCGGCCACCGTCGCCAGCATGCGCAGCTGGGCGGCCGCCAGCGCGCCCAGGTCGGCCGGCGTCCGCCGCAGCAGCGCCTCGGGGTGGCGGCGCAGAACGCCGAGGCCGCTGCATGGGGCGTCGAGCAGGACCCGATCGAAGCGCGACGCCGCCTCCGGCAGCGGGTTCGTCAAATCGACGGTCCTCACCGCCGCGGGGGCCAGGCCCAGCCGGCGCAGCGTCCGCTGGCCCTCGCGCAGCTTGGCCTCGGAGATGTCGGCGGCCTCGACCTCGGCGCGGCCGCCGCCCAGCGCCACCAGATGCGCCGTCTTGCCGCCCACCCCGGCGCAGGCGTCCAGGATTCGCTCGCCCGGCGCGGCGCCGCACAGCTCGGCGATCACCTGCGCCCCGGCGTCTTGCACGGCGAACAGCCCCTCGCGCCAGGCGGCGGTGGCGGCCGGGCCGTCGAACCGCCGGGCCAGGATCCCATCCGGCGCCACCGCCGACGGCTCCAGCGCGGCGTCCGGGCGTTCGGTCCGCAGGCGCTGGACCAGCGCGTCGCGCGCGATGCGCGCGCTGTTCGCGCGCAGGGTGAGCGGCGCCGCGGCCACGCTGGCGTCACCGAAGGCGATGGCGTCCGCCACCGGCAGCTCGGCCAGCGCCAGGCGGGCCAGCCAGGGGGGAAACCCGGCGGCGACCTCCAGGTACAGGGCGGGATCGGCGTCCGCCGCCGGAAGCGACGGCTCGCCGGTGCGTCCCAGGCCGCGCAGGATGGCGTTGGCGAACCCGGCGGCGCCCTTCCCCTTGGCGCGCTTGCAGGCCTCGACGGCGTCGCTGACCGCGGCATAGGCGGGCACGCGATCCAGAAACAGCAGCTGGTAGGCGCCGGCCCGCAAGGCCGCGCGCACCTCGACGTCCAGTCCGTCGATCCCCTGGCGCGCGAGCGCGCCGATGGCCCGATCCAGCCGCGCCCGCCGGCGCAGCACGCCGTAGACCAGCTCGGTGGCCAGGCCCCGGTCGGCGGGCGTCATCGCGGGCGCGCGGTCCAGCGCCGCCGCCAGCGCACGCCCGGCGAACGCGCCGTCGCGTTCCACCCGCACCAGCACGCCACGCGCGAGATCCCGCGCCGTGATCCCGCCGCTCACGATCCCAGAATCGTCCCGCGCGGGATCCGCTCGCGCGCCAGCCCGGCGGGCATGCGGCGCCGGCCCGGGAACTGCAGCTCGGCGAACGCGACCGCCGTCCCGCCGCCGCACTGAACGACCAGGCCGCGCTGGTCGACGTCGACGACGGTGCCCGGGGCCCCGTCCGCGCCGCCCGCCACCACCCGGGGCGAGAACAGCTTCAGCGGCTCGCCGTTGCAGGTGGTGGTGGCCCCCGGCCAGGGGTCGACCCCGCGCGCCCGCGCCGACACCAGGCGCGCCGCCTCATCCCACCGCAAGAGGCCGTCGGTTTTGGTCAGCGGGGGCGCCAGCGTGGCCAGGCCGTCGTCCTGCGGCCGGAGCTGCACTGTGCCGCCCGCGATGGCCGGCAAGGTGTCGACCAGCAGCTCGGCGCCGAGGCGCGACAGCGTCGCCGACAACGTTCCCGCCGTGTCGTGGTCGGCGATGGGCAGCGCGCGCGCCGCCGCCACCGGCCCGGTGTCGAGGCCCGCCTCCATCCGCATGATGGAAACGCCCGTCTCGGCCAGGCCCCGGATGACGGCCCACTGGATGGGCGCCGCCCCGCGCAGCTTCGGGAGCAGCGAGGCGTGCACGTTGTAGGGTCCGAGCCGCGGCAGGTCGAGCAGCCCCTGCGGCAGGATCCGCCCGTAGGCGACCACCACGAACAGGTCGGCCTGCAGCGCCGCCAGCGCCGCCGCCGTCTCGGGCGTGCGCACCTTCTCGGGCTGCAGGACCGGCAGCCCCAGGGCTTGCGCCTCCTGCTTGACGGCGGGCGAGGTGGGCGCCTGGCCGCGGCCCGCCGGCCGGTCGGGCTGGCTCACCACTGCGCGCAGGTCGGTCTGCGCGGCCACCGCGCGCAGGCAGGGGACCGCGAAGGCGGGCGAGCCGAAGAACACGGTCCGGAGGCGTGCTGCCGTCATCGCAGGTGGGAAGCGTATCGCCCGCGCAGGCGTTCGTCCGTCAAGATCCGCAGCGCCTCGTCGGCCACCGTCCGGATGTCGGCGATCTGGTCGGCCAGCTCGCCCGCGACCTCTTCGCCGACGGACGGAGCGGAGGTCTCGCGCAGGACGGCGGCGTGGGCCCGCCGGACGTCGTCGGCGGTGGCGTCGCGCCCGACGCCCAGCACCGCGAAGTAGTCGCCCTGCTCGACCAGCGCGTGCCGCTCGAGCAGGCGCGCCCGCGCGCCCTGCCCCACCGCCGCGACCACCGGAGCGCTGGGCATGCCCGGCGACGTCCGGGGCGGCCGCTTGCCCTTGTCGCGCTTGCCCTTTTTCTGGGCGCCTCGCGCGGCGTCGGCCATCAACTCCGGATCGGCCTTCTTGGTCGGCTCGCCGACGAAATCCGGTCCGGGCGCCGGGAGGGCCGGCGGGGGCGTGGCGGCGACCAGCGCCTGCAGCTCCGCATCCAGCAAGGCGTCGATGCCTGCCCCCAGGTCGGCCAGCAGGCGGCTGGGTTCGGCGCCCCGGTCCGGCGCGGCGGCCCCCCCGCCCAGCGCGGGCGCCGCCAGCGGCTCGAGCGCCAGCGCCGCCGGACCGGCGCCCCCCAGGCCCATCTCGGTCCGCTCGAAGTCCGGCTGCGGTCGGACCGCCTTGGCGATCGCGGCGGCCCCCAATCCCATCTCCGTGCGCTCGAAGTCCGGCAGGGCCCGCCCGGGGCTGGGGCTCGGCGCCAGGATGGCGCGGGCTCTGGCCAGCAAGATCTCGGGCGCGATGGGGCGCACGAAGAACCCCTCGGCCAGGTTGCGCATCCGCTCTTCCTCGGCGGCGTCGCCGACGAGAAACACCGGGACGCGCCCGCGCGGCACCGTCCGGACCTTGGCCAGCGCCAGCGCCGGGTCCGGGTTCACGATCTGGGGCGCCATCACGATGAGGTCGGGGCGCGAGGCGGTAATCCAGCCGGACAGGCTCTCCCCCGGCTCGATGGCCAGGCTCTCGAATCCGGCGGCCACGGCGGCCTTGCGGATCCGATCGGCCTCGTACGGGCCGGCGATGATGAGCAGCTTCATGCTCGCCACCAATTTATCATTCACAGCACGCTCTGCGGGTCGACGTCGACGGAAACCCGCAGGTCGCCGGCGGATCGCACCGCGCGCGCGGCGGCCCGGGCGGTGGCGGCCAGGCTGGGCCGGTCGTGGCCGTACAGCCAGACCTGCCAGCGGGCGCGACCGCGCAGCCGCTCCAGCGGGGCCGGCGCCGGTCCGTTCACGCGCACCGACGGGCCGCC
>JAICYS010000459.1 GCA_025934105.1 Myxococcota bacterium
GGTCTGGCGCGCGCGCGGCGCCTATGTGGTCAGCATGACGCACGCCGCGTCCGACCTGCTGGAGGTGATGATCCTGGCGCGCGAGGCGGGCCTTGACCGGCCCGCCGGCGCGCTGCCGTTCGACGTGGTGCCGCTGTTCGAGACGCTGGCCGATCTGGACGCCGCGGCGGGGATCGTGGGGAAGCTGCTGGAGAACCCGCTCTTTGTCGCGCACGTCCGGGGGCGCGGCGGCCTCGAGGTGATGATCGGCTATTCCGACTCGAACAAGGACGCCGGGTTCCTGGCGGCCAACTGGGCGCTCTACAAGGCCCAGGAGAGCATCACCGCGGTGGCGCGCCCGTTCGGCGTGCCGGTCTGGTTCTTCCACGGGCGCGGCACGTCGACGGCGCGCGGCGGGGGCAGCGCCGGCCGCGCCATCGCCAGCCTGCCTCCGGGGACGGTCGGCTCGCGCCTGCGCCTGACCGAACAGGGCGAAGCGCTGGCCGACCGCTACAGCCAGCCCGAGCTGGCCTACCGCAGCCTGGAGCAGCTTCTTTATCACCTGGGACAGGCCGCGGCGCGCGACGCACGGGACGCGGCGGCGCCCGTCGACCCGACCTGGCGCGAGGCCATGGAGCAGGCGGCGCGCGCCTCCGCGGCGGCCTACCGCGCGCTGCTGGCGCAGCCGGGCTTCTTCGAGTTCTACGAACAGCTCACCCCCATCCGCGAAATCGGCGCGCTGAAGATCGCCAGCCGGCCCGTCTATCGCTCGGGGCGGGTGCGCGACATCACGGACCTGCGGGCGATTCCGTGGGTGATGTCCTGGACGCAGGTGCGGCTGCCGCTGCCGGCCTTCTTCGGCGTCGGCGAGGGGCTGCAGACCATCCCGCTGGCGCTGCGCCGGCAACTGTTCCGCAACTGGCCCTCCTTCGCGACCACTCTCGACAGCGCGGCGACGGCGCTGGCCAAGGGCGATCCGGAGGTGACCCGCCTCTACCTGCGGCTGGTCGACCCGGCGCTGGGCGCGCGCTTTTTCCCGATGGTGGCCGACGCCCACGCCCGCGCCAAGGCGGCGCTGGAGGAGACCTTCGAGGGGCCGCTGCTGTCCCGCCACCCGATGCTGGCCCGGCAGATCGAGCTGCGGGATCCCTACATCGATCCGATCAGCCATCTCCAGGTCGAGCTGCTTCAGCGCTACCGGGCGGCCCCGCCCGACGCCGGCGAGCGCGCGCGGTTGGAACGCGCCTTGATGATGTCGATCCTGGGAATCGCGGCCGGCGTGCGCAACGCCGGTTGACCGCGGCGCGCTCGGCGGCTCGCGGCTGTCTCAACAAAATGAGAGGGAACTTTCCGGCGGCCTGCCCGTTATGCCTGCGTAGCTGCCTGGGAAAGAAGGGCGCGCCGGTCGGGGGGCCGGCGCGCCTTTCGCTATCCCGCCACCCGCGACGGCCCGGCGGGGACACCGCCCGGCTCCGGTGAGCGCGCGCTACGGCGAGCCGCCGGCCACCTTCAGCATGACCACACCGTGGCTCGGCACCGACTGCGCCGTGTACGAACCGGTGAAGCTGCCGAGGTCCATCTGGGCCCAGAGATCGCGCACGGTCGCCGGCCCCGCGGGGATGCCGATCTGGCTCCCCTGGACGGTGATCGAGGCCGCGGAGCCGTCCCGGTTCAGCAGCGCCACCGCCCGCGTGTTCGCTCCGGACAGCGTCTTCGACCGCACCTCCAGGTTGGTGCCGGGCGTGGCCACCTTCGTCCCCTGCGGCGTTCCCGCGCCGCCGCCGTGACCGGAGGCGCCGCCGCCGGCCGCGCCGCCGCCCGGGTGTCCCGACGCGCCGCCGGTGGCCGTCTGGCCGCCGGCTCCGCCCGAGCCGGGCGCGGTGCCGCCGCCCGACCCGCCGGACGCCACCGCGCCGCCGGCCCCGGTCGAC
>JAICYS010000136.1 GCA_025934105.1 Myxococcota bacterium
GCCGCCGAGCGCGCGCCGGCCGCGTCGTGCAGGCCCAGGCGCGCGCGCGCCAGCGCCTCCCAGGCGTTGGGCGACTCGGGCTCGACGGACAGCGCGGATTGCGCGGCGGCCGCCGCCAGCGCCGGGCGTCCGGCCCGGCCGGCCGCGTAGGCAGTGCGCAGGGCGACGTCGAAGTCACGCGGCTGCGCGCGGGCCGCGCGATCCAGATCGCGGAGCGCGCCGTCGGCGGCGGCGGCCCCGCCGGCGGAGGCCAGCGCGCGTTCGGCGCGGCCGAGGAACAGCGAGGCGGCCGTCACCCGAACCGACCAGGCCAGCGCCAGCAGCACCAGCACCGCGCCCAGCAGGCGGGTCCCGGCGCGGGCGGGCCGGGGCGCGGCGGCCGTCCGGCGAGGCGGATCGCGACGCGCCGCCAGCTCGCCGGCCGCGACGGCGAACAGGAACAGGGTGGCCGGCATGGACATGGGGAACCCGGTCAGGCCGCAACCGATGAACGCCGCCCCCGCGCCCGCCGCGGCGGCCGCCAGTGCCCGGTCGTCCCCGCCGGGGGACTGCGATCGCCGCGCCGCCGCGACGGCCAGCACGGCGTAGAGCGCGGCCAGCGCCGCCAACCCCAGCGCGCCGGTCTCGGTCAGCCGCTCGATCAGGTCGTCGTGCACCTGCCGCGGCGCGCGCGTCGGCGTGAGGACCCCGTCGGCGGCGGCCCCCGGCTCGGCGTAGCGCGGGAACAGCACCGCGAAGTTTCCCGGGCCGACGCCCAGCAACGGCGCGGTCCCGAACATCGTCCAGGCGCGCCGCCACAGCCCGATCCGGGTCCGCGCCACCGGCGAGCTCAACGTCATCCCGTCGCGCACCACCTCGGCCGCCGGCGCGAACCGCTTGGCGTCGCCGGCGTCGCGCGCCGTCCAGCGCCCCGGGATCGCCAGCGCGACCAGCGCCGCCAGGCCGGCGGCGGCCACCAGCGCCAGCGACCGGCGCGACAGCCGAGGGCGCGCCACCAGCGCGAAGGCGGCGACGCCGAGCGCACCGCCCGTCCAGGCCCCCCGCGTTCGCGCCACCGCCAAGTACAGCGCTTGAACGAGCGCGAAGGCCGCCGCCGTCCGGCCCCGCACCGCGCCGGCGCCGGCCGCGCGGACCCGCGCCAGGCCGAAGGGAAGCGCCATCGCCACGGTCTCGGCGGCGATGTTCCGGTTCCCGAACGTCGACCCGGGGACGCTGATGACGGGGATGGGTAGCGGGCAGATCCCGAGGTGCTGCGCCAGGCCGATGGCCGCCACCAGCCCCGCGCCGACCTGGATCGCGTCGACCAGCCGCGCCCGCCCCGGCCGGTCCAGCGCCGCCACGCCGGCCGCGACGCCGGCCACCGCGGCCCATCGCACGAGGACGGTGGCCGCATGAGGCGCGCCCGGCGGGCGGCTCGCCGCGGCCGCCGCCGACAGCGCCGTGGTCAGCACGACCGCCGCCCCCGCCGCCACGATCGCCGGGTCGAGGCGAGGCGTCTCACCGCCGCGCGCGCGCGCGTCCAAGGCGATGGCCGCCCCCAGCGCGCCGGCCACCACCAGCACCGCCAGCTTGACGGGGACGAACGGGGCCGCGAACGCCGGCGCGTAGGCGAGCAACACCGCCAGGGCCGCCGCCGGCAGGATCAGGGCCGCGCCCTCACCACCGCCGGCCAGCGCTGGCGCAGCTCGTCCAGCCGCGCGCCGAATCGGCCCAGCACGCGCCGCCGGTGGTCGGACAGATGCATTTTCAAGACCCCGCCCGACAGAACGACGTCCGCGCTCCGGGCCCGGGCCGCGCGCCGCCCCAAGCGATAGCGCCATGCCGTGCCCAGAAGCTGCTCGACCGGGCCGCCCGCCAGGCCCAGGACCCGCTCGCTCCAGCGCTGCCAGATCGCCGGCGCCAGCGGCGGCCCCGCCGGCGCGCGCGGCGCGTACCCCGGGTAGTGCGCCTGCACCCACCGCCGATTCGCCTCGACGAATCGGGCAAACAGCGGCAGCCCGGCGATCGGGACCAGCGACAGCGCCTGGTGCGCCGTGAACAGGTCGTGGTGATAGGCGATCTGCAGGTTGTTCTCGTCGACCAGATAGTTGGGGCAGACGATGCCGCGCGTGCGCGTGAGGCGGCTGGCCAGGAAAAGCAGCGTGTAGGCGGTGAACACCCGCCCGGCCGCGGTCACCACGAAGAGGTCGATGTCGTCGCCGCCGCGGGCGTTCCGGTGAGCCGTCCCGCCCGACAGCGCCACCATGCGGATGTAGGGCAGCGAGGCCAGCGCGGCGATCACGCGGCGGTGCCGGGCAAGCAGCGCCTCCGTGCGCGCGATGCCGTCGGCGCGGCGGCTCGCCAGCCCCTCGCGCCCGCGCAGCGTCAACACGTCGCCGGGCGACAGGGCGAGCAGCCCCGCCAGCGGCGGTCGGGTGGCGCGCCGGCGCACCTCGCCGGCGTCCAGCCGCGCGCTCCAGCAGGCGCGCTCGAGATCGCCGACCGAGATGGCGGCGTCGAACAGGTCGGCGTAGGCGACCGTGGCCGCGATGGCCCAATCGCGCGGGTCGGCGCCGGCCGGCGGACGTATGGGCGGCGCGATGGTGGAGGGCGGGGCCGTCCGCGCGCCGCGAACCCCGCGCGCGAAGGTCCAGAGCCGCCGGGCCGACGCCTCCCACGACAGCCGCCCGGCCCGTCGCAGGCCGGCGGCGCTGGCCTGGGCGCGCGCCGCCGGATCGACGATCAGCCGCCGCAGCGCCGCCGCCAGCGCGACCTCGTCGTCGGGCGGCACCAGCGTGGCCGCGCCGCCGGCCGCCTCGCGCAGGGCCGGCACGTCGGTGGCCACCACCGGCGCGCCGCAGGCCATCCCCTCGACCACCGGCAGGCCGAACCCTTCGAAGTGCGACGGGTACGCCATGGCCACCGCCCCGCCGTAGAGCGCCAGCAGATCGTCCTGGCTCACGTATCCGAGCAGGCGGATGCGCCCCGACGGCAGCCGGCGGGCCAGCTCGGCGCGCAGCTGGCCGTCGCGCCAGCCTTTGCCCCCGGCGATCGCCAGGTCGACGTCGAGATCGGACAGGCGGTCGAACGCGCGCAGCAGGAGCGGCAGGTTCTTGCGCGGCTCCAGCGTGCCGACGCTCAGCAGGTAGGGCCGCGCCAGGCCGAACCGGGCGCGCACCGACTCGACGGCGGCCGGGTCGGCGGGACGGCACTGCGGGTGCGGCGCGCCGGGCAGCATCAGGATGCGCTGGTCGGGAACGCCCAGGAGGTCCCGCACGTCGGCGCGCGACGCTTCGGACACGGTCGCCACCGCCGCTGCGCCCTGCGCGACCAGCGGCAACATCGGTCCCAGCACGGCGCGCTTGCCCAGCGTGAAGAACTGGGGCGTTCGATAGATGGCCAGGTCGTGCACGACCGTCACGTAGGGGCAGGGCGACGCCAGCGGCGCCAGGTAGTTCGGGAACAGCGCCAGGTCGGCGCCCGACTGCTCGAGGAGGCGCGCCGCGTCCCGCTGCATCCAGAGGTAGCGCCGCCGGGCGCCCGCGATGCGCAGCCTCCCGGCCCAGCGCTCGGCCAGCTCGGGCGCGACCGCCCGGTTGCCGATCAGGATCACCTGGTCGTCCGGGCCGGCCGTCGCGATCAGCGCGTCGGCCAGGTGCTGCGTGTAGTACCCGACGCCGGCGCGATCCGCTGTGCAAGTCGTCACCTCGACGGCCAGCTTCACGGGTGGCATCATGGCCCACCGCGGGGCCGTGTCCACGCCCAAAATCGGCTCGATCATCGACGGGTTCCACACAGAGCGCCGGCTGGCGGTCACCAACGCCGTCGTCAAGGCGATCTCGGTGCCGATCGAGAAGGCCTGCCGCCTGGCCCTGATGCTGATCGCCGCCTCCGCGCTGGGCGTGGAGCGGTTCGGCAGCTACCAGTTCGCGTTCGCCGCCACCACCATGCTGGCGGTCTGCACCGATCTGGGCATGAGCGTCTGGACCACCCGGGCGCTGGCGCGCGACCGCACCCGCGCGCCGGCGATCGTGGCGATGGCGTTGCGGCTGCGGCTGTGGGCGGCCGGGCCTTACCTAGTCGTCATCGCCGTCGCCGCGCTGCTGATCGGGTCGGGAGATACGCGGGCGACGCTGGCCTTGCTGGGCCTGGCCGCCTTCGTGAACGCGGGGCTCGATTATCTCATCGCCGTCTTTCGCGGGTTCGAGCGGCTGGGCGACGAGGCGCGCCTGAACGTCGCGCGGGCCGCCTGCTCGCTGGCGGCGGGTCTGGTGGCCCTGCGCCTGCGCGCCACGCCCGCGTCGCTGGCGGCGGCCCTGCTGGTGGGCGTGTCGGCGACGGCGCTTTACGGCGGCGTGCTGCTGCGCCGGCACGGGGTGAAGCTTTCAGGGGCCGCGCGGCCGCCGGCCGGACTGGCGGCGGCGGCCTTCGCCGAGGCGCTGCCGCTGTGGCTGGCGACCCTGCTGTCGCTGCTCTATTTCAAGGGCGACGTCGTCATCCTGAAGATCTTCTCCACCGACGCGGAGATCGGGGCCTACAGCGCCGCCTACAAGATCTTCGAGGGGCTGATGATCGTCCCGGCCGTGGTGCTGGCGGCGACCTTCACGCCGCTGGCGCGCGCCAAGGGGGACGGCCAGCGCCAGCGCCGCTGGGAGAGCGGGCTGGTGCTGGTGCTGCTGGGGCTCGGCGTGCTGGTGGGCGGGGTGACCGGCCTCGAAAGCGCGCGCATCATCGGCCTGGTCTATCGGGGCGGGTTCGCGCGCGCGATTCCGTCACTGAGGGTGCTGGCGGTCGCGCTTCCGATCCTGTTCCTGAACTTCGGCCTCACCCACTTCCTGATCGCGCGCGACCTGGAACGGCGCAACCTGGTGTTCGCGGCCATCATGCTGGTGGTCAACGTGACCGCGAACCTTATGCTGGTCCCGCGGCTGGGCGGTCCGGGCGCGGCCTGGGCCACCTTGGTCACCGAGATCGCGCTGACCGTCTGCTGCCTGGGCGCGCTTCGCGAACGCCGCCCGGTCCAGGAGGGCGTCGCCGTAAGGGAACGGTGAGCTGCAGCGAACCATGCCCGACGACTAGCGCAGCGTCGCCGTGCGGGTGATCTCGCCCATGCGCCCGCTCTGGTAATCGGCGAACGCCTGGACCAGTTCGGCCTCGGTGTTCATGACGAAGGGGCCATAGCGAGCCACCGGCTCGTTCAGCGGCACGCCGGCCAGCAGCAGCAACCGGCCGCCGCCCGGCTCGCCCCGCAGGCGCACCAGATCGCCGGGTTCCAGGACGGCCATCTGCCCGTCGTCGACGCGCCGCCCGCCGCCCGCCTCGCCAACGCGCACGGCGCCCTCGAACACGTACACCAGCGCCTGGTGCCCGCGCGGCACCGCCTGCGTGACGTCGCCGCCGTCGTCGACCGTCCAGTCCTGGTAGACGATGGGCGTGTGCGTCTCGATGACGGCGCGGGTTCCAAGCGCCTGGCCCGCCACCACCCGCACGCGCGCCCGGCCGTCGGGCGTGGCCGCGGTCGGGATGCGGCTGGCCGGGATCTCCTGATAGCGCGGCGTGGTCAGCTTCAGTCGAGCGGGCAAATTGATCCAGATCTGGAATCCGTGCACGCGCCCGCCGTGCTCGCGCAGCGCGCGCGACGGCTCTTCGGAGTGGATGATGCCGCCGCCGGCCGTCATCCACTGGACGTCGCCGGGACCCAGCGCGCCGCTGTGGCCGGCGGAGTCTTCGTGCTCCATCTCGCCCTCGAGGACGTAGGTCACCGTCTCGAACCCGCGGTGGGGGTGGTCCGGCGCGCCCACCGCCTCGCCCGGCGCGTAGTCCACCGGTCCCATCTCGTCGATCAGCAAAAATGGATCGACGGCCGACAAGCCGTACGATGGAAAGGGGCGCCGGACGATGAAGCCGCCCCCCTCCCGTTGCTTGTGCGCCGTCACCACCCGGGACACTTCGCGGACACTGGTCGTTTGTTCCATGGCTCCCTCGTATCGACAAGTTTCGATGTACGGGCGGGGGCGGCGGTTACACACAGCTCCCCCCTGACGCCGAGATGGTTAGCTTTCGATCGTCTCAGCGGCTCAAGCGCAGCGGAGGATTGACGATGCAGCGAACGATGCAGCGAGCGATGAGCGACGTCGAAGCGCTGTTGAGTGTCGACGCGGGACGGGTGCCGCCGGGAGTGGTCGCCTTCTTCGCCCGCGATTCGGAAGGCTCGAAGCGCCGGGCGCTGGCCGTTCTGGCCGTGCTGCTGGCCGCCGCCACCGCGGCCGGCTACTGCCAGGGGCTGGCGCGGCCGCCGATCGCGCTGCTGGCGCTGGCCACCCTGGCCGCGGTCATCCAGGCGCTGCCGCCCGAGCGGGATCCGGACCAGGCCCGCGCCAAGCGTCCGACGCTGGTGGTGACCGCCAGCGGCGTCATCGTGCGGGACGCCGCCGGGCTGCGAAGCTGGACTTTCGAGGATCTTGTCGACGTGCGCCCCTACCTGCACCAGCAGCGCGTCGGGCTGCTGCTGGCCAGGCGGGACGGACGGCGCGAGTTCGTGGACACCTTGTGCTTCGAGCGCGGCGAGAAGGTGCCCGAGCTGATCGGCCGCCGCCTGAAGCCGCGCGAGGTCTGAGCGGCGGCCGAAACCGTCTAGAACGGAACGGTCAGCCCGAAGTAGACGCCGATGTTCAGGTAAGTGACGTTGATGTCCCGGTGATTGACGTCCTTTCCCTTGCCCCAAAGGCCGATGTCGGCGACCGGCCCCAGGGTCAGCAAGAGGTGCGGGGTGGCCACCGCGACCAGCAGCGCGTCGATGGTGACCGCGCCGGCCGACTGCTCGGTGGCGTGAGAGTAGGTCAGGCCGATCCGTGGCCAGATCCCCAGCGACGGGGCGGGCATGACCGCATAGCCCGCGCGCACCGAGCCTTCGAAGGCGGTGTTGCTGCCGCCGTTGCTGGCCGACAGCCGCGCGAACGAGCCGGCCACGCCCACGCTCAGCGAGCTCGACACCATCATGTCGAGGGCCAGTCGCGGCCAGTTGTAGGCGCTCTTGGAGATGCCCTGCGGATCGCCCAAGACCGTGAACGTGTTGGCGCTGAGGTTGTTCGATTGATGCGCGTAGGTGTAGCCGAACAGGTTCTCGACCGAGAGCAGCCACTCCCCGCTGGCCGCGAAGTTCTGGGCGCTGCCTGGTTCGGCGATGGCCTGGTTTTTGGCCGGAGGCGGTTCGGTGCTTTCCTGAGCGCCCGCCGCCGCCGACCACAAGACCACCACCACCACCGCGAGAGCTGCCTGCAACGTCCGTCTGAGGTTGCTGGTCATGTCGGGGGGTTCCTTTCTGCGCAAACCATCGCCGAAACCGGCGGCAAGCTCAAGTTGTCGACGGTCGCCCCGATTGCTGTTCTGCGCGATCGCGTCCAAGATCACCCGTTTCCGTGACGCTCACCGCCGAGGAACAGAGGCTGGACGAGGATCGACGGCGCGTCCGCGACTGGAAGCGCTTCGGCCCCTACCTGTCCGAACGGCAGTGGGGCACCGTGCGCGAGGACTACTCGGCCGACGGCGACGCCTGGGGCTACCTGCCGCACGACCACGCCCGCAGCCGCGCCTACCGCTGGGGCGAGGACGGCCTGCTCGGCCTGTGCGACCGGCAGGGCCGCCTCTGTTTCGCGCCCGCGCTGTGGAACGGCGCCGACCCGATCCTCAAAGAGCGACTGTTCGGCCTGACCGGCCCGGAAGGCAACCACGGCGAGGACGTCAAGGAGCTGTACTATTACCTGGACGCCACGCCCACCCACGCGTACGGGCGCGCGCTCTACAAGTACCCGCAGCGCGCCTTTCCCTACACGCGCCTCGTCACCGACAACCACCGGCGCGGCCGCGACCAGCGCGAGCTGGAGCTCACCGACACGGGCGTGTTCGACGGCGGCCGCTACTTCGACGTCACCGTCGAGCACGCCAAGGCGGCCCCCGACGACCTGTGCCTGGCGCTCACCGTCGCGAACCGCGGCCCGCAGGCGGCGCCGCTGGTCCTGCTGCCGACGCTCTGGTTCCGGAACACCTGGGCCTGGGGCCGCGAAGGGGAGGGCTACCTGCCGCGCGAGCGCCGGCCCTGGATGACGGCGGCCAGCCTCACCGAGGTCGACCTGGCGCACCCGACGCTGGGGCGGTTTCGGTTCAGCGTCGCCCCGCTCGGCGAGGCGGTCCCCGAGCTGATCTTCACGGACAACGAGACCAACACCGAGCGGCTGTTCGGCGCGCCCAACCGCAGCGCCTTCTGCAAGGACGCCTTCGACGCTTACCTGGTGCACGGGGACGCCGACGCGGTGAACCCGGCGCGCTGGGGGACCAAGATGGCCGCCGTGCACTGCCTGATGGTGCCGGCGGGGGCCGAGGTGCGGCTGCGCATGCGCCTCACCGAGGTGACCGCCGAGAACGACGCCGCGTTGCGCGCGCCGTTCGGCGACTTCGACTCGGTGATGATCGCCCGCCACGCCGAGGCGGACGAGTTCTATGCCTCCAAGGCGCGGCCGCTGGACCCGGAGGCGCAGCGGGTGGTGCGGCAGGCCTACGCCGGGCTGCTCTGGACGCAGCAGCTCTACGAATACGACGTGACCGCCTGGCTGCAGGGCGACCCGGCGCAACCGCCGCCGCCGCCCGGCCGCCGCCAGGGGCGCAACGCCGACTGGACGCACCTCTACAACCGGGACGTCATCTCGATGCCCGACAAGTGGGAGTACCCCTGGTACGCGTCCTGGGACCTGGCGTTCCACATGCTGCCGTTCGCGCGAATCGACCCGGCCTTCGCGAAAGAGCAGCTTTTGATGTTCACCCGCGAGTGGTACATGCACCCGAACGGCCAGCTTCCGGCGTACGAGTTCGGGTTCTCCGACGTGAACCCGCCCGTGCACGCCTGGGCCGCCTGGCGCGTGTACAAGATCTCGGCGCCGCCCGGCGCGCGTGACACGCAATTCCTGGAGCGGGTGTTCCAGAAGCTGCTGCTGAACTTCACCTGGTGGGTGAACCGCAAGGACGCCGCCGGCCGCAACCTGTTTTCGGGCGGCTTTCTGGGCCTCGACAACATCGGCGTGTTCGATCGCTCGCACGTGCTGGCCAACGGCAGTTTCCTCGACCAGTCGGACGGCACCGCCTGGATCGCGTTCTTCTGCCTGACCATGCTGTCGATCGCGCTGGAGCTGGCACAGACCGACCCGGTGTACGAGGACATGGCCTCGAAGTTCTTCGAGCACTTCGTGCGGATCGCCGACGCCATGAACACGCTCGGCGGGACCGGGCTGTGGGACGACGCGGACGGCTTTTACTACGACCGCCTGCACGCCGGCGGGTCCGAGATGCCGCTGGCCGTGCGCTCGCTGGTGGGGCTGTTCCCGCTGATCGCCGTCGAGGTGCTGGAGCAGTCGGCCATCAATCGGCTGCCCGACTTCAAGAAGCGGCTGCGCTGGTTCCTCGAGAATCGGCCCGACCTCGGGGAGTGCGTGTCGTTCACCAGCCAGGGGGGCAAGATGCTGCTGGCCATCCCGTCGCGCGATCGGCTGGTGCGGCTCTTGCGGCGGATGCTGGACCCGCGCGAGTTCCTGTCGCCGTTCGGGATCCGGTCGCTGTCGAAGGAGCACGCCGAGCACCCGTTCCGCCTCCAGTTCGCCGGCCAGACGCTGGAGGTGGCGTACGAACCGGGCGAGTCGCGCTCGGGGATGTTCGGCGGCAACAGCAACTGGCGCGGGCCGCTCTGGATGCCGGCGAACTACCTCTTGATCGAGGCGATCGAGCGCTACCACCACTTTTATGGCGACGAGCTGCGCGTCGAGTGCCCGGTCGGCTCCGGACGGCAGATGACCTTGTTGCAGGTCGCGTCCGAGCTGTCGGCGCGGTTTTCGCGGCTGTTCTTGCCGGACGCGGCCGGCCGCCGCCCCTGTCACGGCGATGACGCGCGCTACGCCGCCGATCCGCAGTGGCGCGACCTGCTGCTGTTCTACGAGTACTTCGACGGTGACAGCGGGCGCGGCCTCGGCGCCAGCCACCAGACCGGGTGGACCGCCCTGGTCCTGCGCCTGTTCGAATCCCTCGGAAAGTGACTACGTTCTGCCTGATGCCGGGTCAGGCAAATCCGCAGGGCGGCAACCCCGACGTCCTGGTGGTGGGGGCGGGACCCACCGGCCTGGTGCTGGCGCTCTGGCTCAGCCACATGGGCGTGCGGGTGCGGATCGTCGATCAGGCGTCGGCGCCGGGGACGACCTCACGCGCGCTGGTGGTGCAGGCCCGCACGCTCGAGCTTTACCGACCGTTCGGCCTGGCGGACCAGGTGGTGCGGCGCGGCCTGCGCGTGGAGGCGATCAACCTCTGGGCCGGCGGCGAGAAGCGCGGGCGGGCCGAGTTCGGCGCCGCCGGCACCGGAATCAGCCCGTACCCGTTCGCGATCGTGTTTCCCCAGGACGAGCACGAGCGGTTGCTGGAGGGCGAGCTGGCGCGGCGCGGGATCTCCGTCGAGCGCGACACGCGGCTGGTTTCGTTCGACGCCGGGATGGGCGGCGTGGTCGCGCACCTGCAGCGCGGCGGCGGACCGCCGGTCGCCTGCCGGGCCGCCTACCTGGCCGGCTGCGACGGCGCGCGCTCGACGGTGCGCCGGGCCATCGGCGCGGAGTTCCCGGGCGGCACGTACGAACACCTCTTTTACGTCGCCGACGTGACCGCGCGCGGTCCGGTGATGGACGGCGAGCTGCACCTGGACCTGGACGAGGCGGATTTCGTGTTCGCCTTCCCGCTGGCGGCGGCCGGCCGGGCCCGCCTGATCGGCACCATCCGCGCCGCGGGCGACCAGGGGGCGGCGGCGCAGCCGAGCTGGGACGACGTCAGCGCCGGCGTGCTGCGCCGGATGCGCATCGAGGTTCAGCAGGTGAACTGGTTCTCGACCTATCACGTCCACCATCGCGTCGCCTCGCGCTTCCGCGCCGGGCGTGTGTTCCTGCTGGGCGACGCCGCGCACATCCATAGCCCGGTCGGCGGGCAGGGGATGAACACCGGCATCGGCGACGCCGTGAACCTGGCCTGGAAGCTGGCGGGCGTGTTGCGCGGCGCCGATCCGCGCCTGCTGGACAGCTACGAGCCGGAGCGCATCGGCTTCGCGCGCCGTCTGGTCGCGACCACCGACCGCCTGTTCCAGCTCGCCACCAGCCGCGCGGCCGCGGCCCGCCCGATTCGCCGTTCGCTGGTGCCGGCGCTGCTGCCGCGGCTGTTCGCGCGCCCCGAGATGCGCCGGCTGATGTTCCGGATCGTCTCGCAAACGCAGATTGCCTACCGGCACAGCCCGCTGTCCGACGGGCACGCGCACGGCGTCCACGCCGGCGACCGGTTGCCCTGGACGCCCGGCGAACCCGACAACCTGGCGGCGCTGACCGGCACCGGCTGGCAGGCGCAGGTTTACGGACACGCCGAGTGCGACCTGGCCCGCGCCTGCACGGCGCGCGACATCGATCTTCAGCCGATGCGCTGGACCCCGAGCGCCGGCGACGCCGGCTTCGTCGACGGCGGGCTCTATCTGGTCCGCCCCGACGGCTACCTGGGGCTGGTCGCCCCCAGGGCCGAAGCGGGGCGGCTCGAATCCTACTGGGACAACCGCGTCGGCGCGCCGGTCCGCGAGATCATCCCAGCACCTCTCCACCCGTGAGACCGATGACCTCGCCGGTCATGAAGCGGCTGTCGTCGCAAGCCAGGAACACGTAGGCGGGCGCCAGCTCGGCCGGTTGCGCCGGCCGCCCCAGCGGGTTGTTCTTGCCGAAGGTCTTCACCTTGTCGGCCGGGAACGACTGCACGATGAGCGGCGTCCAGACCGGCCCCGGCGCCACGCAGTTCACGCGGATTCCGCGCGCGGCCAGCTCCTGCGCCAGGCCCTTCGTGAAGGTGACGATGGCGCCCTTGGTCGAGGCGTAGTCCAAGATGGGCGGCTTGGGCTGGTAGGCGTTGATCGACGCGGTGTTGATGATGGCGCCGCCCACCGGGATGTGCGGCAACGCGTGCCGGGTCATGAAGAACATCCCGCCGACGTTGGTCAGCAACGTGCGGGTGATGCGTTCCGGCCCGAGCTCTTCGAAGTGCTCGACCATCTTGCCTTGATAGGCGGCGTTGTTGACCAGGATGTCCAGGTGGCCCAGCTGTTTGACGGTGCGTTGGACCAGATCGCCGCAGACCTCGTCGTTGGAGATGTCGCCCGCCAACAGCAGCCCGCGCCGTCCGGCCGCGCGCACCAGCCGTTCCGTTTCGCGCGCGTCGTCGCCTTCGTTGAAGTACCCGATGCCGACGTCGGCCCCTTCGCGTGCAAACGCCAGCGCGACCGCGCGCCCAATCCCGCTGTCGGCGCCGGTGACCAGCGCGACCTTGTCCTTCAATTTGCCGTGCCCGACGTAGGTCTGCTCGCCATGGTCCGGCTTCGGCCACATCCCTGCCTCATGCCCCGGCGGATCCTGTTCCTGGGCCGGAAACGGTGGCATCTGACCGGCCTGCCGTGGATCGTTCATCGCGGGCTGCTTGCCGTTGTTCATGAACCGAAATTGATGTCGCTCGCGTGCGATGGCCATGGGGCGCTCGCCGCCAGCAAGCATCAGGTCGAGCGGTTACAATGGCGGCGATGAACGCCGTTCTCCTGGGGCTGGTCGTGGGCCTGGCGGGTGGCGCCGTGGGCGCCCGCCTCATCCAGAGCAAACGGAATCAGACGTTGAGCCCGGCCATCGAGGCCGCGCTCCGGGACCAGGGCTCACTGACGCTGTCCCAAGTGACGGGAGCGCTGGGGCTGAAGGGACTCTCGGCGCGCGGCAAGGTGCTCTTCGCCCTGGCCGAGATGATCGCGCGCGGAAAAGTTCGGGAGATCCCCGCCCCGGAGGGCACGCCGAGGCGCCGGAGGTCCGATCTCGTCAAGTACGAGCTCACCGCCTGACCCGGGGGCGTGCGGACCCAACCCGGGGGCAGCTTCGCCCGTCGTCCTCCCCCCTAACAGAGCGCGACGGACGAAGCCACACCCCTTCGACCCCCAACCTCATCCATCATCGCCCGGCATCGCAAATTGCTTGATACTGAATCTTTGTTTAGTCCGGGGCGCGCGACCGAAGGGGCTTCCGTCCGGCCCTTTCGGTGCCTTGACGAAGCACGCTATCGACCGGCCAGGGTGCGGCGGTGTTTCGCGTGCCGCCGGTTACCCGGCCCGGCGCTTGAGGGCGTTCCCGGTGAACGTCGCGGCGAGGTCCCAGACGGCGCTGGGGAACCGGTGGGCATCCGCCAGGACGTCGTCGACGGCGCGCACGATCCAGTCCTCGTCGGCCTGCGACAGGCAGAGCGGGGGGAGCAGCTTGATGACGTACATGTCGTGCCCCGCCACCTGCGACAGGATCCGGTGCCGCGAGAACAGCGGCAACACCACCATCTGGCAGTAGAGGCCTTTGGTGGCCTTGTCGACCAGGGCCCAGGCGGCCCGGAGCTTGAGGCTCTTGGGGGGGCCGAGCTCGAGGGCGATCATCATGCCGCGCCCGCGCACGTCGGCGAGGAGCTCGTATTTGTCGACCAGGGCCCGCAGGCGGCGAATCAAGCTCTCCCCGCGCGTGGCGGCGTTTTCCACCAAGCGGTCGTCCTCGAGGACTTGCAGGGTGGCGAGGCCGGCGGCCATGGCGAGGTTGTTCTTGCCGAAGGTGCTGCCGTGGACGACGGCGCGGTCCATCCGGTCGAAGGTGCGGTCGAAGATCCACTTCTTGCCGGCGACGGCGCCGACGGGGATGAAGCCGCCGGAGAGGGCCTTGGCCACCAACACCAGGTCGGGATCGACGTTGTCGTGGTGCGACGCCAGGAACTTGCCGGTGCGGCCCAGGCCCGCCTGCACCTCGTCGACGACGAAGAGGGTGCCGGCGCGCTTGCAGAGGCGGGCGGCCTCCGATAGATAGCCGGGCGCGGCAAGGTTGACGCCTTTGCCCTGGATGGGCTCGACGATGAAGGCGGCTGCGTCCCCGGGTTGGAGCGCCTTCTCCAGCGCGGGCAGATCGTTGAAGGGGACGCGGACGGCGTCGGACAACAAGGGGCCAAAGCCCTCGCGGAAAATGTTGTCGCCGTTGAGGGACAGCGCCCCCATGGTCAGGCCGTGAAAGGCGTGGTCGCAGTAGATCAGCTTGGCGCGCCGGGTGGCCTGGCGGGCCAGCTTGATGGCCGCCTCGACGGCTTCGGTGCCGGAGTTGCAAAAAAACACGCGCTCTTGCCCGGGCATGTTGGCGATCAGCCGCTCGGCGAGCATGCCGGCCAGCGGCGAGACGTCCATCTGCACCAGGTCGGCCAGGTCGCCGTTGATCACGTCGACCAGCGCGCGCTTCACCACCGGGTGATTGCGGCCGATGGCGAATACGCCGAACCCGGAGAGCAGGTCCAGGTAGCGGCGCCCCTCGGTGTCGAAGAGGTAGGCGCCCTCGGCGCGGGCGTAGTGCCGGTCGAAGCCGATGGTCTTCAGGACCTGAACCATCTTCGGGTTCAGGAAGCGCTCGTGCAGCGTGAACTTCTCGCCGGCGCGCGCGCCGAGCATATCCAGGATCGAGTCGCCGATTGTCGAGTAAGCCGCCTGGGTCAAATGCTCCCTCCGGGGAGCATCCTAGCAGCGGCTTCGGCGGCGCGGGCCAGAACCTCAGCACATTGCCCGACCCGCTTGCGGAGGGCCAGCAGGTGGGGCAGGGCGCCCGGGTCGCTGAACAGGCCGCGCAGGACGCGCCCCCGGTTCACGGAACCGCTGGCGTCGGCGCTGCGGTTCAGGATGGCGGGCAGCGCCTCGCCGGCGGTATCGCTGATGGCGCGCAGCACCAGCCAGGGCACGCCGGCCTGCTCGGCGGCGGCGACGTAGGCGGCGGACTCGAGGTCGACCACGGCCGGGCGGCCGTCGGACTCGGCCGCCGCGGCGCCCGCCAGGCGCGCCTTTTCCTGCAAGGTGTCGGCGATCTTGCGGGCGCTCAGGACCAGCGCCGCCCGCGCGCCGGTGGCCTGCGCGACGGCGGCGACCTGGGCGCCGGGGGCGTCGTGCGCGCGCCCCTCTTCGTCGCGCACGCGCGCCGCCACGAGCAGGGCGGCCGTCTGCAGGTCCGCCGGCGGCGCGCC
>JAICYS010000145.1 GCA_025934105.1 Myxococcota bacterium
ATCAACCAGGAACCCTGGAAGGGTTCCTGGGACCTCCCGCGACGACTCCGCTGGGCAAAGCCCAGCTCCGTCAACGCGATCAACCAGGAACCCTGGAAGGGTTCCTGGGACCTCCCGCGACGACTCCGCTGGGCAAAGCCCAGCTCCGTCAACGCGAGGGTGAGCGGGCGCGCGCGTCGTTCGCGGCGGATCCGCCCCTGGTCGCGCTGCGGCGGGCGGCCACCGCCCTGATTGTCGCCGATCCGGACCGGGGCCGGTCGCTGCTCACGCGGGTCCGGCTGGCCGGGTGGCTGCCGGAGGTGCGCGTGCTCGTCGAGCGGCGCTTGAGCCGGGCCGAGTCGATGGATCTGGGAACGTCGGCCGACCCGACCAACCTGGCGCCCGTCGGCATCGACACCAACAACGACGTGCGTTATCAGGCACGCGCCACCTGGGATCTGAGCCGGATCGTCTTCAACCCCGACGAGCTGGGCGCCGAGGCGCAGGTGTTGCGGGCGGCCGACGCGCGGCGCGAGATCGAGACGGCGGTCATCCGGCTCTACTTCGAGCGGCGCCGTCTCAAGCTCGAGACGTTCGGCGCCGATGACTCGGACATGCCCTCGGGGTGGAGGCGAGATCTACGCATCGCCGAGATCGAGGCGGAGCTGGACGCCCTGACAGACGGCGCGTTCACCCGCCTTGCGCGGCGGTCACCCGCCGAGGGACACTGAGCGGAGTTCACGAGCGCACCATGAGCGAAGGCCGCCCGTCGCGCCGCCAGCACCCTCGGTACAACGTCGACGTTCAGGTCGCCGTGTCCGTCGCCAATCAGCGCTTCGCCGCTCACACCCGCGACGTGTCCCGGGCCGGCCTGTGCCTGGTCGCCGCCGAGCCGATCGCCCGCGACACCGAGGTGGCCCTGGAGCTGGTGCTGACCTTCGGCGACGACGGGATGTCCGAACCGCTGCCCATCGTCGGTCGGGTCGCCTGGTGCACGAAGCTGTTCGGCGCGTATCAGATCGGCGTGAAGTTCGTGAAGGTCGACGAAGAGCGCGCGAAGTACCTGGACATGTTCCTGGGCTTTCTCGACGGAACCCTGGCCCCGGGCGGCCTTTCGAGCCAATCCGACAACCTCTTCCCGGTCCGCGCGCTGGCCGATCCGGACGACCCTTTTGCGGCCTGACCAACCATGATCGATCGACCCCGGAAACCCCAGCAGACGCGGCGGCAGCATCCGCGCGTCGACCTGCGCATGTCCGCCGAGGTCCGCACGCAACGGTCGGTGTTCACGGCCACCACGCGCGACCTGTCCGAAGGCGGCGTCGGCATCAGCGCCGAGTATCCGCTGGAAGAAGGGAGTGAGGTCGTCCTGGGCCTGTTCTTGGTGCTGGACGACGTCGAGAGCGACACGCCCCCGCTGTGGGTGAAGGCACGCGTGGCCTGGGCCGCCGAGACCGACGAACACCGCCACAACGCGGGGGTGCGGTTCGAGGTGATCACCGACGACCAGCGCAAGTGGCTGCGGCAGGTCCTGGCCACCATCCTGCCGCCGGCGGCCGGCCGGCGCGGCTGAACCCCGGCCCGGGTCAGTGCCGTCCACTCTTGCCGCCGGCTTGACCACCGGCCGACGATCCGTGTCGGCTGGTTGCGCCCGGACTGCTCTTCCCGCCGATCCTCATCACCGCGAGTCAACGCGGGCTGCGGTCCTCGGCCCGGCTTCGCCATCGGGCCGGCTTGCCGTCCGCCGGCCCGAACGCCCTTGCGGCTCGGATGGCGTCCTAGGACGCCAGGGCCAAGATGCGATCGGCGACGCGCGCGCCGTCCAGAGCCGCGCTGACGATCCCGCCCGCGTAACCGGCCCCCTCGCCGCACGGGTAGAGGCCGGGCAGCGAGGGCGACGCGAGCGAATCCGGATCACGCTCCAGGCGAACCGGGGCGCTGGTGCGCGTCTCGGCCGCGATCAGCGTCGCGTCGGGGTGAAGAAAGGCCGGGATGCGTCCGCCGATCTGGCGCAGACCATCCCGCAGGGCCTCGACGATGAACGGCGGAAGCACCTGTGACAGATCGCCGGGCGCCAGGCCCGGGCGGTAGCTGGAGTCACCCACCTGGCTGCTGGGTCTTTGCGCCAGGAAATCGCCCAGCCGCTGGGCGGGCGCGCGAAAGCGGCCGCCGCCCGCGCGGAAGGCGGCTTGCTCGATCGCACGCTGGAACGCCACGCCGGCCAGCGGACCGTCGGCGTCGGGACCGAAATCGCGGACGTCGACCGAGACGACCAGCCCGGCGTTCGCGAACGGCGAATCGCGCCGGGAGAGGCTCATCCCGTTGACCACCACGCCGTCCGGCTCGGTCGCCGCGGGGACGATCCACCCGCCGGGGCACATGCAGAAGCTGTAAACGCCGCGAGCCGCGCACTGCGCGGTCAGTTCGTAAAAGGCGGCGGGCAGGCGCGGATCGGCCGCGGCGGCCCCGTACTGGATCCGATCGATGAGAGGCTGCGGGTGTTCGATCCGCACGCCCACGGCGATCGGCTTGCGCGCGATCGCCAGCCCCAGCCGCGCCGCCCAGGCGTACACGGGACGCGCGGAGTGGCCGACCGCCAGCACCACGACCTCGGCGGGAAGCTCGCCCCCTTCGACGGTGACCGCCCGGAGCGCGCCGCGCTCGACGCGCAGGCCGGTGGCCGCCGTCTCGAACCGATAGATCACGCCCAGCGCGGCCAGGTGCGCGCGCAGCCGATCGAGAACGCGCGGCAAGCGGTTCGAGCCGACGTGCGGGCGCGCCTCGATCTCGATCTCGGGCGGCGCGCCGAAACGCACCAGCTCCGCCAGCACCTCGGCGACACCCGCGCGGTCCTTGGCGCGGGCGTAGAGCTTGCCGTCCGAATACGTGCCCGCGCCCCCCTCGCCAAAGCAGTAGTTCGAGCTGGGGGTCAGCTCGCCGCGGGTGATCCGGGCCAGGTCGTGCCGCCGCGGTTGCACCGGTTTGCCTTGCTCCAGCACCGTCGACGGGACGCCCGCCTCGGCCAACCGCAGCGCGGCCCAGGCGCCCGCCGGCCCCGAGCCGATCACCACGACGCGCGGCGCAGGGCACCCGGCGGGCCAGCGGCGCGGCGCCCGCGGCGGCGTCGCCGGCTCCAGCGCCTCACCGGCGCGCGCGGCGACGATCCGCAACCGATGACCGAGCGGCCTGCCCTTGCGAGCGTCCAGCGCGCGCCGAACCACGCGCACCTCGCCCAGGCTGCCGCGCGCCCAGCCGAGCGCGCGTTCAACCCGCGGCTCCAGCGGCTCGTCGGCCGCCGCCAGCGGAACGAACAGATCGACGGTCTCGGACATCGCGGCTAGGCGCGGCCGGCGCTGAGGCCAACGCGGCGCCGCGCCTCCAGGCAATGGCGCCCGTTGGACTCGAACTCGCGGCAGGGTTTCGGGCGATGGTCGTAGATGGAACAGGAGTACCGCGCCTCACCCTGCTCCGCCACCGTCAAGGCCGCGCAGCGCGCCCCCTCCCGTCGGACCTCGAAGCGGTGGCCGTGCCGTACGATGAGCGCCGGCTCCTGCCAGACCACGGGGTCGCGCACGGAGACCGTCACCGAGTGATACGCCTCGCGGCAACAGGCGCCGCAGGCGCGGCAATCGACCGGCGGCTCCCAGCGCGCGCAGGCGCGCGTGGCTGGATCGACGCGGATCCCGTCGCCGACGGGGCCGGCGGTTTGCCGGCAGCGCTCGACCGCCGGGCCGCGTCCACCTCGGTACATCCAGGCGCAACCCGCGCAGGTCTGTCCGGCCGGGCCCCAGGCGAAACCGGCCGGGTGCGCCCCCGCGCCCTCCAACCGCACCAGCGACGCGGTTTGCACCAGCGCGTCCTCGAGGGCCGCGCGCCAGTCGGACCGCTGAAACCGATCGCAAGCGGCGCGCGCGATCGCCACGGCCTCGTCGCCGCTCTCCTCCAGCGCGTCGGAGGGGAGCGCGTCGTAGTAGGCACGATATTCCGTGGTGGGCGCCAGGGCCGCGCGCAGCCCGAAGCGGCCGGCCAGATCGGCCGCGAACCGCAGGCACGCATGTTCGCGGACGTTGTGTTCGGGGCGATTGTCGAGTCCCCAGTCGGGCAACGCGCGCGCCGCTTCGCCCTCCGTGATGGCGTGACAGAGCTCGTGAAAAATCAGCTGCGCGACGGCGTCGTCGGCGTCCAGCAGATCGTCATCGCCGATCGCGATCGCGCCGCGCCCGTCGCTGCTGGCGTACGCGTCGCGCGTCCGCGCTACCTGGAAACCCAACCGATTCGCCGCCGACGTCCAGATTCCCTCGATGATCTTCGTCGCCAGCGGACTGCGCGGCCGCGCATCGGAAACCGAGGAAAACGTGGGCGGGCTCGTTGCGTTAGATCCTGAGGTCGACATCGTCGCTATTGTGACTCCGGCGACAATGTGTCGCGAATCTGGCGTGCCGGCATTGAAAAAGGTGCCGAAAATTACAATACATTACGCTGTGGCGATTTTGCCCGCGCCGCATAGCGCCTGCATTTTTTTTGACAAGGCTCTTGCCTTGAACCTGGTCCGGATCAAACCTTTGGACCCGACGCGGGTCCCGCGACGGCCCAGCCCCGACTGCCGAAACCACTGATTTTCGGCGCTTTGGACCAATTGAAAGGGGGAGTAACAGTGCTCGCCGATTTGCGAAAGCTATCGTTGTCTCTTGGTACGGCCACCGCGCTTGCGAGCCTGGCGCCGTCGATTGCGAATGCCGGCCCGTCGGGCCGCCTTCCCCGTAGCGCCGTGAGCGCGCCGGCCAGCGTCAACACCGACCGCACCCTCGATCACCTCGGCGAAGGGCATGCCAACGCGTGCCTTGCCCAGACGATCTGCGCCGTCAAAGAAAAGATCCGCTGGCAGACGCCCGCCTGGACGCCGTCGCAGTGCGGCCGGATCGCAGACGCGGTCGCCGCGTCCGCGAAGAAGCACGACCTCAGCCCGTCGTTGTTGCTCGCGATCATGGTGAACGAGAGCGACATGAACGAGAAGTCCGCGCGCGTCTACACGCGCGACGGAAAGGTCTACGCCAAGGACGGCGGTCTCATGGCCATCCGCTGCATCCTCGACGATCACGAGCGGTGCACGAACGGCAACGTGCGCGGGGTCGCCTGGAAGGATCTCATGAACCCCGTCACCAACATCGAGCTCGGCGCGCGCGAGCTCGCGCACTGGCGCGACGGCGGCGGCGTGATGACCAAGACCATCACCAAGCTCGATGCGTCGGGACACCGTTACAAGGTCACGCGCGAAGTGCCCTGTGACCACAAGACGCACGCCTGGTGGGCCCACTACAACCACGGCCCACGCTACATCGCCAAGGGCTACCCGCGTCACTATCCGCACCGGATCGCCGTGCTGGACCACGCGTTCGCGACCGTGATGAACACGCCCGCGCCCGAGCTGAGCGTCGGACGAATCACGATCCACGATCCCGGCCGGCGCGAGCGCACCGTCGATCACCCACTCGAGCCCCGCTACAAGAAGCTGTACAGCGAGATCATGTCGGGCGGAACCTGTTCGGCGCTGGCGCTGAACTAGTGCACCGCCGTCGAATAGCGTCACGTTCGGCCCACGATCGGCGCCGGACGCTTCGTTGCTTCTCCTCATAATAGCTACGGGTATTCCTCGTCGTCGCGCCTCGCGTCCAGCGCGGCCTGTCGGCTCGGCGTTGACGCTATTTCGACGGCGGTGCGTTAGGTCGTCGTCCGAAGCACTGGCAGTCCGTGGCTCGGTGCGAGTTTCGCCACGCGCTGCCGGGCCGCAGGCCGTTCAGGTTGCACTCCGGGTTGACCACCGGCCGGCGGCATGGCCGGCCGGCTGCTGCCTGACCTCGGCATCCGGCTGACGACCGCTCGAGCGATCGCGGCGGCAGCATGGTCGCGGGGGCTCGCGCGCTCCAGATCGGGCCGCGCCTCACAACGGAAGGTCTCGCAATTGAGCCGCCGTCCCGGCAGCGGGCAGTCCCGCGATCGCCTCGGAGGGGTTGAAGACCCATCCCGGCAGCGGGCAGATGCCGGGGGGTGAAGATCCGTCCCAGCACCAGCGGAACGACGCGATGATCGTCAAGCGTCGCGGCAAGAAGCCGTAGATGGCTCGGTCAGCGGGCGGCCTCGACGGGCACGGGCGCCGGCCCCTTGGCGGCGGCAGTGCTCGAGTGCAGCCCGAACGCGGCGCCCAGCCCCAGCATCGTCAGCACCAGCGCGGCGACGGCCGCGAAGCGCGGCGTTCGCATCCGCCGCGCCGTCATGCGCAGGCGCAAGCCCCGGTCTCGCCGCGTGGCCGCCTCGTCGCCGCCGGCCGGGCGCCGCTCCGGATTCACGTAGACCAGACGGGGCGGCCCCGACATCTCTTCCACCTCGCGAACGAACGCCGCCACGTCGTCGACGTGCAGCTGCGACGCCAGGATGAAATCATCCAGCGCGCGCGCCATCTCGGCGGCGCTGGAGAAGCGGCGCTTGCGATCCCGTTCCAGCGCACGCATCACGATCCGCTCGAGCTCGGGCGGCACGTCCGTCCGCCGCGCCACGACGCTGGGGATCTTCATCTCCATGATCTTCTTCGCCGTGTGCACGTCGCTGTCGCCGGCGAACAGATGCTGCAGCGTCAGCATCTCGTGCATCACGATCCCCAGCGCAAACAGATCGACGCGCCCGTCGATCGGCTTGCCTTGCAGTTGCTCCGGCGCCAGGTAGGCGGGCTTGCCTTTGACCGTCCCGGCGCGCGTCGACTTGGCCGCGGTGGCGAACTTGGCCACGCCGAAGTCCAGCAGCTTCACCGCGCCCGACGGCGTGACGATGATGTTCGACGGCGTGACGTCGCGATGAACGACGTCCAGCCGCTTGCCCTCCCCGTCCTCCAACCGGTGAACGTAGTCCAGCGCGCGGCAGATTTCGCGCGCGATGTACGCCACCATCACCGGAGGCATCGGGCGGTTCGCGGCCCGCAGCGTGCGCAGGATGCGCGACAGCGACGGCCCGTCGACATACTCGAGCGCCAGGTACAAGGCCCCCCCGTCCTCGCCGAACTCGTAGGCCTGGACGACGTTCGGGTGGTGCATCAGCCCCAGGATGCGCGCCTCGTCCGCGAACATGCGGACGAAGTCGGGGTCGCGGGTGTACTGCGGCAGGATGCGCTTGACGACCACGTCCCGTTCGAAGCCAGCCGGTCCCGACGCGCGCGCCTTGAACACCTCGGCCATTCCCCCGCAGCCCAACGGATGCAAAAGTTCGTAGCGCCCCTGCTTGCCCAGTCCCTTGCCGCCTACCCGCCCGCGTCCTTTTTCTGCCCGCCGCTTGTCGAACACGACCATCCCCTTTGCGAGAGTCCTCTGCGACCTTCACCAGGGGTGGATCTCAAGAGCCGTGCCAGCGGCCAAGTCGGCCCGGGGCGCGGCCTTAGGGCGGGAAGGCCGAGGTGCTCCCCATCGCGGCGTAACACCGACCGCGGAGGACCGTTACGGCGCCGTGACAATCCCGACCGGTATAAGGCCCGCCGGCCGGGGCCGGATCCACGGCTCGGGATCTGATCCTTACGTTGGATTCAAATGGACGGCGAGAAGAAGAAGCTGAAGTTTTCGGTCGGGTACCTCATCATCGCGTTTTGGGCCGTCCTTCTGCTGCAGCAGGCGTTGTCGGCCTATCTGCAGCCGAACCGCACCTCGTACAGCGACTTCAAGGCCGCGGTCACCGGTGGCCGCGTCGAAGAGGTCGCCGTCGGCCAGACGCTGATCCGAGGCCGGATGAAGCCGGCCTCGACCGACAAGACCGCGCACCGCGCGACCACCGCCGCGCCAAGCACGCCCTTCGAGACGGTGCGGGTCGACGACCCGGATCTGATGCGCGACCTTCAGGCGCACGGCGTGCGGGTGACGGGCGTCGTCGAGAGCACGTTCTGGCACGACGCCGCCGGCTGGCTGATCCCCATCGCGCTGCTGGGATTCTTCTGGATGCTCATGGTCCGGCGGGCCGGTCAGGTCGGCCAGAACGGCTTCATGACCGTGGGCCGCAGCAAGGCCAAGGTCTACATGGAGAAGGACGTCCACGTCCGCTTCCCGGACGTGGCCGGCGCCGACGAGGCGAAAGAAGAGCTGCGAGAGGTCATCGATTTCCTGAAGACGCCCGCCCGCTTCGGCCGTTTGGGCGCCAAGCTGCCGCGCGGGGTGCTGCTGATCGGCCCGCCCGGCACGGGCAAGACGCTGCTGGCGCGCGCCGTGGCCGGCGAGGCGGGCGTACCGTTCTTCTCGATCAGCGGCTCGGACTTCGTCGAGATGTTCGTCGGCGTCGGCGCCGCGCGCGTCCGCGACCTGTTCGAGCAGGCCAAGCAGAAGGCGCCGTGCATCATCTTCGTCGACGAGCTGGACGCGCTGGGTAAGGCGCGCGGGGTCGGGCCGGTCACCCACGAAGAGCGCGAGCAGACGCTGAATCAATTGCTGGTCGAGCTGGACGGCTTCGACGCCCGGGTGGGCGTGATCCTGATGGCCGCCACGAACCGGCCCGAGATTCTGGACCCGGCGCTGATGCGCCCCGGCCGCTTCGATCGCCAGGTGCTGGTGGATCGCCCCGACCGGATCGCGCGGCTCGAGATCCTGAAGCTGCACGCGCGACGGGTGCCGATCGACTCGGAACGCGATCTGGAGGTCATCGCCAGCATGACGGCCGGATTCGTCGGGGCCGACCTGGCGAACATCATCAACGAGGCGGCGCTGCTGGGCGTGCGGCGTGAACGCGAGCGGGTCGGCATCTCCGAGCTGCAGGAATCGGTCGAGCGCGTCGTGGCGGGCCTCGAGAAGAAGAACCGCGTCCTGTCACCCGCCGAGAAGAAGCGCGTGGCGCACCACGAGCTCGGGCATGCGCTGGTGGCGCTGTCGCTGCCCTCGGGCGAAGGCGTTCAGAAGATCTCGATCATCCCGCGCGGCATCTCGGCGCTCGGGTACACGCTGCAGGCTCCGACCGAGGACCGGTTCCTCATGACCGAGAGCGAGCTCAAGGACAAGATCGCGACGTTGCTGGGCGGGCGCGCCGCCGAGGAGCTCATCTACGACGAGGTCTCGACCGGCGCGCACGACGACCTCAGCAAGGCCACGGACATCGCGCGCAGCATGGTGAAGACGTTCGGCATGAGCCCGCGTCTCGGCCAGGTGAGTTTCGAGAAGGAGCACCGGACCGCCATGCTGGCGGCGGCGGCCGAGCCGCTGCCGCGCGGCGAGTACAGCGAGCAGACGGCGCGCGCCATCGACGACGAGGTTCGCCGCATCATCGACGAGCAGCGCGATCGCGCGACCGAGGCGCTCTCGCGACGGCACGAGGTGCTGCTGCGCGCCGCTCAGGTCCTGCTGGCCAAGGAGACGATCACCGGCGCCGAGCTGCGCGAGCTGCTGGCGGCGCACGAACGAAGCGAAGCTCCTCTCGGGGAGCCCGGAGCGGACGCGCACGCCCTCTGACGAGCCGACGCCGCCTGCACGCCGACGAGCAGCGCCGACCGGCCACCGCCGTCGAGTGGCAACGACGAGTGCCGGAAACCGGTACGCCTGGACCGAACGCGCCACGCGCGCGACCCGCGCGGGCTGACGTCCTGGGCGAACGGCCCAAGGCTCCGCACCGGAAGCCCAGGGCCGAACGCACAGGCGTGCCGGTTACTCGCCGGCCGTGTCGGCGTTGAGGTCGGCCGCGACGCCGGTGTCTCCGGCCGCGCCGGTGTCTCCGGCCGCGCCGGTGTCTCCGGCCGCGCCGGTGTCTCCGGCCGCGCCGCCGTTATGGCCGCCGTCGCCAGTGATCCCCGGAAAGCCGCCGCCGCCCGTCGGGCCGTGGTGACCGCCGCCGCCCGTGATCCCCGGGAAGCCACCGCCCCCCGTCGGGCCGTGGTGACCGCCGCCGCCCGTGATCCCCGGGAAGCCACCGCCCCCCGTCGGGCCGTGGTGACCGCCGCCACCCGTGATCCCCGGGAAGCCACCGCCGCCGGTCGGACCGTGGTGACCGCCGCCACCCGTGATCCCCGGGAAGCCGCCGCCGCCGGTCGGACCGTGGTGACCGCCGCCACCCGTGATCCCGGGGAAGCCGCCGCCGCCCGTCGTGCCGATGTGACCGGCGCCGCCCGTCGGGCCGTTTCCGCCCGTGCCGGGCGGGTGGCTGCCGCCGGTGCCCGTCAGGCCAGTGCTGCCTCCGGTGCCCGTCGAGCTGTTGCCCCCCGTGCCGGTCCCTCCGAACTGGCCGCCGGTGGCAGTCTCCCCGCCGCTGCCGACGGAACCACCTTCGCCGCCGCCGCTGCTGTCCGAGCCGCCGCAGCCTGGAACGAGAAGCGCGAAGGCCAGCGCCGCGCACCCGCCCGTCGTCAGTAAGATCTTCTTGGTCCTGATGAGCCGCATCGGTATCCCCCAGCGAGTGGTTGATGAGTAACTGGTGGGATATGTGCGGCGGGTGCCGCCCGGTTATCGAAAAACTTTAGAGCCGGACGGACATTCCTGACGCGGGGTGATGGGCCGCCGCGAGGGTGGTCCCACCAATCGCATGGAAAATCGTGGCCCTACAGGTCTGGCCTGCCGCGCCCGTCAGCACCGCCGCGCGCGGCGACGTCAGCGCCCCCCAGCCGCAGCCAATCGTGATCGCGAGCGCCCATCGCCAGAAAAGAGATCGCATGCCGTCACCTCGTCCTGCCGGCCCACGTTGCAGCAGAGATGCCAGCCCGACGCACACCCGGAGGGCACGGATTTTCGCCCGGTTGCGTGCGGCCACGGCGCGCGCGGTTTCGCTCCGGTAACGGTCGGGCTGGCCTGGTTACGCCCGCCGCCTCCGCTTCGGGCCTTGCCTGGTCTTGTTTCGTACATATGCGACCTTAAAAGATTGTTCACGATGAGCGTTGCAGAGGCAGGACTCCTGGCGTCCGATTCCGGTGACGCTGCCGCCGGCGCCGGGAGCGGACTGAACGTCCTTCTGGTCGACGACGAGCCGGACATCGGCCTGGCGGCCGGCGAAGCGCTTCGGGACGCCGGGCACCGGGTCACCGTCCTCATGTCCGGTGCGGACGCCCTGCAGAAGCTCACGACTCAGGTGTTCGACGTCATGATCTGCGACATCCGCCTCCCCGGCATGGACGGACTGACGCTTTTCCGGCGCGCCCGGCAGGAGTCGCCCGACACCACCGTCATCCTGATGACCGCGTTCGCCGCGGTCCAGGACGCCGTCGCGGCGGTCAAGGAGGGCGCGCACGATTACCTGACCAAGCCGTTCGACATCGACGAGATCACGCTCCGGGTCCAGCGCATCGCGGAGCACCGCTCGCTCCTGCGCGAGCTCGACGACGCGCGCGCCCAGCTGGCCCAGCACGGCGCCGAGGAGACGGTGATCGGGCGGTCGCCGCAGATGCTGCGGCTGATGGACCGGGTGAACACCATCGCCACCAGCCACGCCCCCGTTCTGATCCGCGGCGAGAGCGGGACCGGCAAGGAGCTGATCGCGCGCGCCTTGCACGACCGCGGCCCGCGGCGTGGCAAGCCCTTCGTGGCGGTGAACTGCGCCGCCTTTCCGGACACGCTGCTGGAGGCCGAGCTGTTCGGTCACGAGCGGGGTGCCTTCACCGGAGCCGTGCGCCGCCGCGACGGGCGCTTCCGTGCGGCCCACGGTGGAACGCTGCTGCTGGACGAGGTGGCCGAGATGTCGCAGCCCGCGCAGGCCAAGCTGCTGCGCGTCCTTCAGGAGGGGACCATCGAACCGCTAGGAACGAATGAGACGGTGCGCGTCGACGTGCGCGTGGTCTCGGCCACCCACCGCGACCTGAAAGAGCGGATCGCGACCGGGCTGTTCCGCGAGGACCTCTACTATCGCCTGAACGTGCTGGACGTCGACATCCCGCCCCTGCGCGACCGCAAGGGCGACCTCCCGTTGCTGGTGCAGTACTTCTTGAAGAAGTTCACCAAGACGGGCCGGCAGATCCCGTCGCTGACGCCGGCGGCCTGGAAGGCGCTGTCGCAGTTCCCGTTTCCCGGCAACGTGCGCGAGTTGGGGCACGCCATCGAGCACGCGGCCGTCCTGGCCGAAGGCGGCGACATCGACGTCCGGCACCTGCCGCGCGACATCGTGCGCGCGACGGAAAAGACCGAGGAGCTGGCGGCGGTCCCCCGCCCGCTGGGCACAGCGCTCAAGGAGTTCGAGCGCGAGTACCTGCAGCGCGCGCTGGCGCAAGCGGACGGCAAACGGACGGTGGCCGCCGAAATCCTGGGCATCTCCCGCAAGAACCTCTGGGAGAAGCTGCGCATGCACGGCTTCTCAGAGTAACCAAGCACCTCACCGGCGCCGTGGTCGCTCGGGGCAGCCCGCGCGCGCGGGCCCGACCCGCTCGGGTGGGGAAAGAAAAGGGGCCGCTACTCGGCGCGGAACTCGACCGGCGGGTTGCCGGTCGGGAGGGTCATTGGATTGCGCGTCAGGATGTCGCCGAAGACCCCCGTCATCATGACCACGGTGAAGATGATCGACACGATGAAGATCAGCCGGTTGGTGCCGGCGGCCTCGGTCATGTGCATGAAGAACAGCACGACCAGCGACGCCTTGATGCTGGCGATGGCCAGCGCCAGGATGATGTTGTAATCGCCCAGGTCCATGCGACCGGTGATCACCGTCGTCGCCGTGAAGATCAGCAGCAGGATCCAGATGACGAAGTAACGCCCGGGCCCGTGCGCGTGCGCATCGGCATGGACCGCGTTCGGACCTCGGTTTTCGGTGATTTCAGGCACGTGCGTTCTCCAGGTCCTAGATCAGGTACAGCAACGGAAACAGGAAGATCCAGACCAGGTCGACGAGGTGCCAGTAGAGCCCGCCCAGTTCGACCGGCACGAAGTAGCTCGAAGAGAAGTGGCCCTTCATGACCCGCGCCAGGATCCAGATCAGGATCGACATCCCGACGATCACGTGCAGGGCGTGAAGCCCCGTCGTCAGGAAGTAGATCGTATAAAACATGTTCGCGCCGGGGGCGGTGACCTCGCCGTAGTGGTACCAGGCGCCGGGCAGCGCGCCCTCTTGGAATTTGTGGTGGTACTCGATGGCCTTGATGCCGAGGAACACGAACGCGCAGATGATGGTGAAGATCAGCAGGCCGGCGCACAGCTTCTGCTTGTCCAGCTTGATGGCCCAGTAGGCCAACGCCACCGTCAGCGAGCTGGTGATGAGCACGATCGTGTTGGTCGTGCCCGCCCACAGGTCCAGATGGCGCGAGGCCTCGTGGAAGGCCTCGTGATAAAAGTGCCGGTAAACCGTGTAGCCCAGGAAGAGGCCGGCAAACAGCAGGACTTCCGTGGCCAGGAACAGCCACATCCCCAGCCGGACCGCGTAGTCCTGCCTCTCGATCGTGTCGAAGTGCTCGGCGAGGTGGGCGGTAGGCGCGTGCGCGTCAGATGACGACATGCTCAACCTCCTCCCCCGGATTCTGGTACGAGTGCGGATCCTTCGTGATCACCGGCGTCTCATGGAAATTGTGCTTATCGGGAGGCGAGGTCGTCATCCACTCGACGCCGCGCGAATCCCAAGGATTGTCGCCGGCGATCTCGCCGTGGATCAGCGCGTAGATCAGGTAGATGGCGACGATGACGAACCCGAAGGCCAGCAACGACGCGCCGGCGGTCGAGGCCACGTTCAGCGACTGATAGCTCTCGGGATAGATGTAGTAGCGGCGCGGCAGGCCGGCATTTCCCAGCAGGAACTGCGGGATGAAGGTGGCGGCGAAACCGAGCACGATCAGCGCCGACGACACCATGGCCCAGCCCTCGTGGTACTTCTTGCCGAACATCTTCGGAAACCAGTAGTGCAGGCCGGCCAGGAAGGCCATGAGGACGGCGCCGACCATGATGAAGTGGAAGTGCGCGATGACGAAGTAGGTGTCGTGCCAGTGCACGTCCAGCGAAACGGTCGCGACCGCGATACCGGTCATACCGCCGAACACCGTGAAGAACAGAAACCCGCAGACGTAGACCAGCGGCGCGCCGACGATGATGGAGCCCTTGTACAGCGTGGCCACCCAGTTGAAGACCTTGATGGCCGTGAACACGCCGACCAGCATCGAGATGGCCGCGAACGCGCCGTCGTCGGTGGGCGACTGGCCGGACACGAACATGTGGTGGCCCCAGGCGAAGAACCCGACGAACGCGATGCCCAGCGAGCTGTAGGCGACCGCCTTGTAGCCGAAGACGTTCTTGCGGGCGAAGGTGGCCACCACCTCGCTGATCACCGCCATCCCCGGCAACACCATGATGTAGACGGCTGGGTGCGAGTAGAACCAGAACAGGTGCTGGAACAGCACCGGGTCACCG
>JAICYS010000427.1 GCA_025934105.1 Myxococcota bacterium
AAAGCCGCCGATCAGCTCCTTGGACTCCGAGAACGGACCGTCGACGATGCGCAGGTCGTGGTTGCGGAAGAACAGCCGCTTGGCGCCGGTGCTGGGCTTGAGCTTCAGCGACTTCACCAGCACGCCGGCCTTGTCCATCTCGGTCTTGAGGCGCGTCAGCTCCGCCTTCTGCTTCGGGGACAGGGCGCTCCCTTCCTTTTCGATGAGCAGGAACTGCAGCGGCGGGTTGGGCGGCTCGGGCATGAGGCCGATGTCCCACGGCTCGTGCAACTTCCCCAGCTCGATCTCGCCGTCGCCCAGAATCTTTCCGTAGCGTTCGGCCCACCCGATGGCCTCGTCCCTGGTCCGCACCTTGATTTGCACCATGGCCGCCGGCGACTCGTGCTCGCCCTGGTAGGGTCCGTGCTTCACGGTCGCCTGGCCGCCCCGGAAGGTCAGCCGCGTGCGGTGCTTGCTGCCGCTCAACCCGGCCCCGTCGATGAAGCGCCCCGCCTTGGCGTGCGCGTCGATGAACTCGCCCATCTTGTGGACCAGCTCCAGGTCGGGCTTCTCGCCCGCCTCGGTGTGGGCATCGTTCTTGTGCATCATGAGGTAGCGCTTGTCTTGTCTCCTTTCACCCACTCGACGAACCCTCGCCGCGGCGATCGACAGCCGGCGCGATCTTTTTACAACTACCTGAATTCGTTACCAGTACGCGTGAACGTGGGGCTTGATGCGCCGCTCGTAGATCTCGCGCACCTGGGCCATCGTCTCGTCCGGAAGCGGCTGCAGCGCCGCGGCGGCGCAGTTTTCGTCCACCTGCGCCGGGCGCTTGCCGCCCGGAATCGCGCAGGTGACCGCCTCGTTCATGAGGATCCAGCGCAGCGCGAAGCTGGCCATCGTGGCGCCGGCCGGCACCAGCGCCCGCAGCTCCTCGACCGCGTCCAGCCCCACGTCGAAGGGGACGCCCGAGAAGGTCTCGCCCCGGTCGAAGGCCGCCCCCGGGCGGTTGAAGTTGCGGTGGTCGTCGGCCGCGAACGTGCTCTCGCGCGTCATCTTGCCGGTCAGCATCCCCGACGACAGGGGCAGCCGCGCCAGCACGCCGACCTTGCGCCGCCGCGCCTCGGGCAAGAACAGGTCGGCCGGGCGCTGCCGGAAGATGTTGTAGACGAGCTGCACCGACTGGACGCCCGGGTACTCGATGGCCTTCAGCGCCTCTTCGACCCGCTCGACGCTGACGCCGTAGAACCGGATCTTCCCGGCCTTGACCAGGTCGTCCAGCATGTCGAACGCCTCGGGGTGATAGAACAGGTCGGTGGGCGGGCAGTGAACCTGCAAGAGGTCGATGGCGTCGGTGGCCAGGTTCTGGAGGCTGCGCTCGACCCAGGCGGTCAGGTTCTTCTTGGTGTAGCCCTCGACGGTCTGCTTGGGCAGGCGCCGCCCGGCCTTGGTCGTGACGTAGAACGGGTCTTTGCGCTCGCGCCGCAGTCGGGCCAGCAGCCGCTCGGACAGGCCGTCGCCGTAGACGTCGGCCGTGTCGAAGAAATTCACCCCGCGATCCAGCGCCCGATGCAGCGCCGCCATCGATTCGTCCTGGTTGACGGTGCCGAAGCTGCCCCCGATCGCCCACGCCCCGAAGCTGACCGCAGAGACTTGCCAGTCGGTGCGACCCAACGTCCGATATTCCATCATGGAGCGCGGCACCCTAGCACAGACGAGCGAGCGCCGACTCGACCGAGCCGACGTAGCCGCCGCCGAACAAGTTGACGTGCACCATCAGCGGGTAAAGCTGGTAAAGCGGCACCCGCTCGGGCGCGCCGTCCGCCAGCGGCCAGGCTTCCGCGTAGGCCGCGAACACGCGCGCGCCGAACCCGCCGAAGAGACGCATCATCGCCAGGTCGACCTCCCGGTGGCCGCCGTAGACGGCCGGGTCGATCAGGCAGGGGGCGCCCTGCTGGTCGCACAGCAGGTTGCCGCCCCAGAGATCCCCGTGCAGGCGGGCGGGCGGCTCGGGGGGCCCGACCAGGTCGTCTAGCTCGGCGAACAGCCGGTCGAAGCCGCGCCGCATGCGCTGGGTGGCGTGACCTTCGTCGACCGCCAGGCGGAGCTGCGCCTCCAGGCGCTGCGTCCGATAGAACTCGGCCCAGCCCGACGCCGTGCCGCCGGCGGGCAGCTCGGCCGGGCCGGGACGAACGCCCGCCGGGGCGCCGTTGGCCTGGGGCAGCCGCCCGATGAAGTTGTCGTGGTCCAGGCCGAACCCGGGCGCGCCGAAGCGGTGCAGCGCCGCCAGCCCCCGCCCCAGCCGCTGGTCGAAGTCAGGCGCCGGGCGGCCCGATTCGATCAGCTCCAGCGCCAGGAACTGCGCCCCACCGTCGGGGGTCGCCACGGCGACGACGTTCGGAATCCGCAGCGCGCCCGCCTCGGCCAGCCAGCGCAGCCCGCGCGCTTCCGCGTCGAACATCCCGCGCGGCGACCGCGAATTCGCCTTCGCGAACAGCCGCCGCCCGTCGTCGAGCCGGATCTGGTAGGCCTGGTTGATGTCGCCGCCGGCCAGCGACCGCGCATCGGCCACCGCGCTCCCCAGCGCCGCCGCCAGCGCCGCCCGCAGCCCAGCGTCCACGGAGCCTCAATCGGGACCCCTCAGAGGGGCCCGCGCCCCCGGGCAGGACCGGC
>JAICYS010000146.1 GCA_025934105.1 Myxococcota bacterium
AAATTGCCCTGGCCGTCGATGAGCAACAGGCTCATCGAGAACGGCTGGGCCATGCGCACCAGGGTGTCGTAGATCGCCAGGTCCCCGTGCGGGTGGTACTTGCCCATCACGTCGCCGACCACCCGGGCCGACTTCACATAGCTGCGGTCGGGCGTGTGCCCCTGCTCGTTCATCGAGAACAGGATTCGCCGGTGCACCGGCTTCAGGCCGTCGCGCACGTCGGGCAGCGCCCGGCTGACGATAACGCTCATCGCATAGTCGAGGTACGAGCGCTTCAGCTCGTCCTCGATGGCGATAGGGGCTATCGCCCCGCGCCGGTCGTCCGGAGGGGTGGTGTTGTCGTCGGTCAAGTGAGGGAAATCGCCGTTCGAATCGAGACGTTTAGGTAGGCGTTCTGATTAGCATCTGGAAGCCGCGAAGGCCAACCCATGCGCGCGCACGCGTACGCGCGCGAGGACACCAGGAATTCCCCAGCCGGGCGTGACCGGCGGCGGCGAAGCGCCTAGTTTCCCGCGCCATGCCGTTCAGCCCTGGCGAGCCCGCGCCCTGGTTCAAGGCCCAGACGCCGTCGAACCCGGAGTACCACTTCGACACCGCCGCCGGGCGCTATGTCGTGCTGCTCTTCATGCCGGAAATCCCCGACGAAGGCGCACCGGCCCTGAAGCAGCTGTCGGTGCACAGGGCGCTATTCGACGACGTGCGGATGTCGGCCTTCGTCGTGTCGCGTCATGGCGAGACCGTGAGCGGGTACAAGGACCTGCGCGGGCTGCGCTGGTTCCTGGACGCCGACGCCGCCGTCAGCCGCCTGTTCGGCGCGCTGGACGACGCGGCGAACCCGCGCGCCTTCTGGCTCGTGCTCGATCCGCAGCTCCGCGTGCTCTGGGAGGCGCCTCTCGACCAGTCGGAGGCCACCTTCCGCCGACTCTGGTCCTTGCCGGCGCCGGCCGAGCATGCCGGCGCGGCCACGCCGGCGCCGGTGCTGGTCGTCCCGCGGCTGTTCGAGCCGGAGCTCTGCCTCGAACTGATGGCGCTCCACGACGGCCAGGAGAGCCGCTTCACCGGGGTGATGCGCGATCGCGGGGAGGTGACCGTCGCAGTGATGGACGAGCTCAAGGTGCGCCGCGACGTGGTCGTCGAGGATCCCGCGCTGGTGGCGGCGATCCGCGAGCGGATCGAGCGGCGCCTGTTTCCCCTGATCCACCGCGCCTTCATGGCCGAGCTCACCCGGATCGAGCGCTATCTGGTGAGCTGCTACGACGCCGAGGAGGGCGGGGTCTTCCATCCGCACCGGGACAACGTCACCTTCCAGACCGCGCACCGGAAGTTCGCCTGCTCGATCAACCTCAACGACGACTTCGAGGGCGGCGACCTCCGCTTCCAGGAGTTCGGACCGCAGACCTATCGCCCACCGGCCGGCGGCGGCGTGGTCTTCGCCTGCAGCCTGCTGCACGAGGCGACGCGCGTCACCAGGGGCCGCCGCTACGCCTTCCTGCCCTTCTTCACCGACGAGGCGGGAGCGGCCGTGCGCGAGGCCTACGACGCCCGCATAGCCGCCGCCCGGCAGCCGGGCGGGTGACGGCCGCATTTCACGCCCCGACGCCGTCCCGCCCTGTGGGCGCCGTGCGGCATGCCTATATGCCGGCCATGAAGCCGTTGCTGCCCGCGCTGATCGCCCTCGCCGCCGCCTCCACCGCGGCCGCCGCCGAGCCGCCCATCCGACCTGGCTGCTGGGAATCCACCAACCGCGTCGTCTCGCCGATCCATCAGACGACCACCACCACGCGGCTGATCTCCGCGGCGGACGTCGACCGATTCCTGACTGGGCCGATCAACCACCACTACACCTGCGTCTATCCCACCCGCCGCGTGGGCGAGGGACGGCTGGTGATGAAGGGCAAGTGCACCGACAGCAAGGGCCGCCAGCTTGGCGTCGAGGGGCGGGGCCGCTACACGGCGACCAGCTTCCACGTCGAAGCAACGATCGCGATGAATTTTCTGGGCTTGCCGGTGCAGGGCCGCGCCACCACCGACGCGCGCCGCATCGGCGACAGCTGCCCGGCCGAGCCCGCCAAGTCCTGATCTTCGACGAACGCCGGAACGACGGAGCCCCGCCGTCTCGCAACGGCGGGGCCCTGCTGCGGCGCTGTCCTGACGGAACCTGCCGCTGCGCCTGCCGAACGTCAGGCTGCCGTGGCCGTTCCGGACTCAGAACGGGATTTCGTCGTCCAGCTCGGCGGAGAACTCTTCCTTCGGCCCCGAGCTCTGGCGGGGGCCTGAGGAGAAGCCGCCGGAATAGCCGCCGGCCTCGCCCGCCTCCGCATCGCCGCTACGGCCGTCGAGCATGGTGAGCTCGCCACGGAACTTCTGCAGCACGATTTCGGTGGAGAAGCGCTCCGCGCCCGATTGGTCCTGGTACTTGCGCGTCTGCAGCGCGCCCTCGACGTAGACCTTCGCGCCCTTGCGCAGGTACTGCTCGCAGACCTTCACGATGTTCTCATTGAACACCACGACGCGGTGCCACTCGGTCTTCTCGCGGCGCTCGCCGGTGCCGCGGTCGCGCCACGACTCCGATGTCGCTAGGCGCAGATTGGCGACCCGGTCGCCGGAATTGAGGCTGCGGATTTCGGGATCGGCCCCGAGGTTGCCGACCAGGATGACCTTGTTGACGCTGCCCGCCATGTTGATGTCCCTAAGCTTCCGTGGTTGCGGGCTGTCGCCCAGCCGCCACGTTAGCGGGCCGTTAACGGATGGGCAACGGAAATGTTCTCTTTCCGTTCGCTATCCCCGCGCTTCATCCACAGCCTATTGCTGCGGCATCGCGCCCGGGATCGCCAGCCGGCCGTCGCCGGTGCGCACCAGCGCCAGATACCTCGGTCCTTCCAAGGACTCTGAGGTGAAGACCCCTTCCCTCTGAATGAAAAGGAAATTTCCCTGATAGGCGCCAAGCAGTTCCTGCGCCGAACCGCCCATGGTCAAGAACTTGATCCGCATGGCCTCGAGGTTGGCGGCGCAGGTCTCCAGGTTCGGGGCGGTGACGAGCTTGTGGTAGGTCGGCTTCTGCGCCTTGTCGAAGGTGACGTCATAGCAGACGCCCCGCGTGCCGAGGGGCTCGGTGTGCTTCACGCAAGCCGACAATGCGGCGGCCGCGACGAGGCTCAGGATCAGGGCGGATCGCGTCATGCGGACCAACCTACACAAGTAAGATCGCAAGCGCGAGGGCGTCAGCCGGGCTGCGCGGCGCTGCAGCCGGCCCCCTGCTCCATGAGCGTTCGGAACGTCCGGTTGTCGCCCGAGATTTCCACCTTGCCGGGCACCAGCCGCACGGTCTGCTGCGCCCAGCGCCCGTAGGCGGCCTCGCCGGCCCGCTCGCAACGGCCTGCGAACAGGGTCTGGACGCAGGCGGCGAGCGTCATGTCGGCCGGAAGCCTTCGCCAGCTGCCGTCATAGCGCCAGCAGGCGCCGGCGGCGGCCGGGGTGGGCTTTGGTGGCGCCTGCACGGTCTCCGGCGGCGGCAGCGGCGTGACCTGCGCCATACCCTGCTGCGCCGCGGCCAGCGCGCCGGTCTGGTCGACGCCCACGTCGAGAGCGTCGGTGGCGACGCCATTGCGTTGCGCGCACTCCGCCAGGGTGATCTCGCCTACGAACTGGCCGCCGACGAAGCAGCGCAGCGGCTTCGTGGCCGCGATCTTGGCCTCGGGCTTGCCGTTCGGGTTGATCACCAGGCCACCCTTCGACGCCGGCGGCGGCGGGGTGGGTTGGTCTCGGTTCTTCGAGGAGATAGCCCAGGCGATCACCAGGCCGGCGACCAGCGCCGCGGCGCCGCCGCCCACCAGCAATCCTGTCGTACGAAGGACGGCCCTGCGATCCATCGCCCTCCGCTAGACTCAGCCGAAGAGGCTGACAAGCGGAGAGGTCGAGCCCCCGGACCCGCCGGAGGCGCCGCCGGTCAGGCGATCGAGCGCCTGCTGATAGTCAGCGATCTGGGCCTGCAGATAGGCCGGCACGGTCCCGGTGGGCGTCTTCTGGCTAGCCGGCGTCGCCGCCTGCTTCAAGTCCGCGTAGATCGCGCGCGTGGTGGTGATGGCGTTGGTGATCGCCGTCAGAGCGCCGGTGATGTCGGTGGTGTTGTCGATGTCGAGGCCGGCCGGCAGGTGCAGCCCGTAGATCTGGGTCTTCTTGTCGGCGGGGATCACGCCCTTGGTTGGATCGACCACGGTGTTGCGCACGATCCCCGGCGAAAGCCCCAGCGCCGCCAGCGCATCGCGCCCGGCAGGTCCTGGCAGCAGGCTGAACGTGTTGTTGGTGCTCTCGGGCGTCAGGCTGAGCTTGGTGCTGACCCCGTCCGAGATCGTCGAGACCTTCACGTCGAAGAGGCCGGCGAGATTGATCTTCTGCTGCAGGCTCTGGAGGGTGTCGTCGGCCGCGATGGTGACCGTGAACGGGGCGCCCGAGCCGACCGCGATCTGGAAGCTGTCACCCGCGCGCGCCGAGGTCCCCGAGGTGATCAGGTCCGAAGTGTCGAAGGACAGTGTCCCCTTCGGCAGGCCGAGCCGGTCGAGCGCGCTGCCGCCGCTCACGTCGACGGCGAGGGATTCCGGCGCGTCCACCTGGTCCTTGGCAGAAAAGCGATCGGCGTAGGTGACGGCGCCGGTGGCCACGTCGAGGCCCGCCACGAAGCCGTCCTGCGTGCCGAGCTTGGCCTCGCCGGGCAGGTCGGTCGCGGTCTGGCCGGCGAGCCAGACCTGGCCCCCCGCGACCGTCGCCGCGGAGACCGTATCTGCGCCCGAGCCGCCGTAGTACGCCACCGCGTCGGTCGCCGTGGAGTTCAGGTCCTCCGACAGCTGAGCGCCGAAGCCGTCAAGGCCGCCGCCGCGCGGGGCGGTGACGTTGTTCACCGCCAGGTCCGCGCCGGTCGAGCCGCCGATCAGCAGGTTGCCGGAGCCATCCAGGCCGATGCCGCCGATGGTCCCGCCGCCCAGGCTGCCCAGGCTGCGGGTGGCGGTGAGCGCCATCTGCGACGGCGTGGAGATATCGAAGCTGCGCACCACGCCTTGCGTGCCGTCCTTGCTGGCCACGTAGGCGCTCGAGCCGTCGATCACCAGCCCGCCGACGCTGTCGTCGGAGGCGGAGCCAAACTGGCGCGTCGCCAGAACGTTCCCGTTGGTGTTGTAGGCGCGCAGGTAGCCGTCGAGGCCCCCCACCGCGGTCGCCCCGCCAATGGTCCCTTGGGTCTGCCCCGCGACGTAGACGTTGCCGGCGGCGTCGAAGGCCACCGCCTGTGCGGTGTCCGCCTGGTCGGCGCCATCGCGGGCGGTCCAGACCTCGTCGCCGGTGGAATCCAGCAGGGTCACGAAGCTGTCGCTGGTCCCGGACTCGGCGCCCGTGTCGCCATTGTCGAGCTCTCCCGTCACCGAACCCGCGATCGCCACCTGTCCGGTCGATGAGACCGCCAGCGACATGCCGCTCGCGGAGGAGCCGGCGCCCAGCATGCGCGTGTAAATGAGGTTGCCGGCGGCATCGTATTTCAGCAGCACAGCATCCTGAGCGCCCTTCGGCGTCTGGCCGTTGACCGCGCCAGTGGCGTCGCCCAGCACATAGACCGAGCCATCCGCGCCGGTGACCGTCGCGTGCACGTCCGCGACCCCGGCGGGCAGCGCCTGGTTGAACACCTGGCCCGCGGCGTAGGTCGTGTCGTTCGGCCGCTTGGCGGCGTCCGCCCCGCCCGACTCCAGCTTCATCAGCTGCTGCTGGCTGTCGTCGCTGGTGGTGGTCGTGGTGGTGATCGCGCCGGTGTTGGGGTCGGCGCTGGTCGTGGTGGTGGAGAGCGCAGGGTCTCCGGCTTTCTGGGCCAGGTAGACCGCCGGCGCCGTGGTTGCGGCTGAGAAGCTGAGCTGTTCGTCGGCCGTGCCGGAGATCTGGAAGGCGAACTGGTTCGTGGCCGGCGTGATCTCGGTCGGCTGTCCGTTGACCGTGATGGTCTGGGCCGCCTGCTGGGTGGTGACCACCGAGAAGCGCGCGGCGACGCCGGCCGTCTGCAGCTGGCCGTTGATGTAGGCGGCGACCGAGCTCATCGACCGCGTCGTGGCGCCCATGCCGCTCAGGTCGATCGGCACATTGACCGTCGAGCCGTCGATCTTCTTCACCGCAATGGTGAATTGTACGCTTCCCTGGAACGCCGCGACCGCATCGGCGCTCGAACCGCTCGCCAGGATCGCCGTCGTATAGCTGTCGCCCGCGTTGATGTCGGCCACGCCCGAGCCGGTCGTCTCGCTGGACGTCGGGACGCCGGAGGTGAGCCGGAATTCGTCGAACTTGGTGGTGTTGGCGTAGGCCTCGATCTCGGAGAGGCCACGCTGGAAGGCTTGCTGGATCCCGGGCAGCTCGAAGGGCGAGGTGGTCGAATCCTTGGCGGCGTTGGCGAGCGCCTGCAGGCTGAGCAGGCCCTGGTTGATGGCGAACAGCCGCTTGTAGTCCGCGTTCGCATTGGGCACGTCCACCTTGGCCGCCTTCTCGTTGATGAAAGGCTGGCCGGCGATGGCGTTGTTGACGAGCGTCGAGTCCTTCGGCGTCTGGGTCGGATCGTTCCAGGGGGCGTCCGGTACACCGGGCACGCCCGTGCCGCTGGTCGCAGCGCCCGTCGCGCCCCCAGCGCCGGCCGCACGCGCGCCGGCAAGGCTGGCCTGGGCCTGGTACCAGCCGATCAGGATGTTCGGATCGAAGCTGATGGTCACGGACGGACGCCTACGCGCGAAGGGGACTTAGGGGCGCACCCTCGCACGGGAACGGCGAACGGCAGGTTAAGAGCGGTTAAGTTCCTAGTCCGGCCGGAACAGGGCCAGCAGGGCCTGCGGCCCGGCGTTGGCGATCCCCGATCCGCTGGCGGCGAGGCCCTGCTGCACCTGCAACGCCTGCAGCTTGGCGGTCTCCGCGTCGAGGTCCTGGACGCCGGCGCCGGCCAACGACGTCTGCAGCTGCCCCACGACGCCAAGATGGGTCTGGATCTGGTTCGATTGGGCGCCCAGCGTCGCGAGCTGCGCCTGGGTTGAGCTCGCGGCGGCGTCGATCTGGTCGAGCAGCGCCGCCAGGTCGTCGGAGCCGCCGTCGACGCCGGTCCCGGAGAGCCCCAGTCCGGCGGAGGTGAGGTCGAGCGGCGTCAGGCTCGTCGTGTCGGCGGGGTCGAGCCCGGACTGGAACTGCAGGTCGCCCGGGCCGCCGGTGAGCAGGTTGGCGCCCTGGAAGCTGGCCGAGCCGGCGGTCTGGTCGATGGCGGCCAGGATCTGCTGGTACTGGGCGTCTAGCGCGGCACGATCGGAGGGCGCGGCGCCCTGCGCCGATCCCACCGTGCCCTTGAGCTGGGCGAGCAGGTCGGAGATCGCCTGACCGCCGCTCAGCGCCATGTCGGAGAGCGAAGCGGCGGTGTTGAGCCCGTCCTGCGCCGAAAGGATCGCCGACAGACTCGGCGCGTCCGCCGCGCCGGCGTAGATCACCGCCGGGTCGAAGCCGGGAACTGCGTCGGGGGCCTCGCCGGTCGCCTGTGTCGTCTGAGTCTGGGAGCGGTTGGCCTGGGCGTTCTCCTGAGCCAGCAGGGCCGCCAGGGAGCTCGCGTTCACGCTCGTCACCATCTCACGCCTCTTCTCCAGCGCCGCGGCGCAGTCCGCGCCCGTGGGTCGGAGTGGAGCGTGAGTCCCACGATCCGCCAAACGCCGAGCGCCCGCGCGCCCTTGCGGGCCGCGGGGCTTGGAAACGCCTCGCCCGACGAGGGCGGACGATGCCGCGGTCAGGTCAGGCCTTGGCCTTGATGACCGCGCCGGATGCGTAGTCCTGGGACTGCTGCATCCGAACCACCTCCTCGCGCGGCAGCTGGAGAACGACCTCTCCGGTGCGGCGGTCGATGGTCTTGTAGACGTAGCCTCCATCCACGCCGGGATCCCGCTCGATCACCAGCCGCAGGTCGGCCGGGTCGTTCTGCAGAATCTGCGCGTGCGACGGCGCCGGCGGCGAGGCTGGCGCGGGCTTGGGCCCGTCCGCAGGCGGCAGGGCCGAGAGCGTGAGTTTGGTCTCCATCGGCGTCCCGCCCGCCGGATCGCTCCAGCGGTGCGTCTCCTCTCGCGAAGAGCGGCGGGGAGGTCACCCTCCCCGCCGTCGACCTCAGCCTGGAACGCGCCGAAGCGCGCCCCGAAAGCCTTATCGGAAGAGGCCGAGCAGGATGCCGGTCGACTGGTTGGCGATCGACAGGGCCTGCACGCCCAGCTGCTGCTTCGTCTGCAGCGCCTGGAGGTTGGCGCTTTCCTGAGCCAGGTTCGCGTCCACCAGGTTACCGATGCCGGTGTTGAGGCTGTCCTGCAGGCCCGACACCAGGGTGATCTGGTTGTCGATGGCCTTGGAGTCCACACCGAAGCCGGAGAGCGCCTGGGTGACGTTCTTGATCGCAGAGTCGACCACGGTCAGAGCCGAGGCCGCCTGCGTGCCCGAACCGTCCGCCCACGTGGCGCCGGCCGCGACCGTGTCCACCGTGGCGGTGGTGGCGGGAGACACGACCGTACCGGCAGTGATGGTCAGCGACGTGTCGGTGCCGAAGGTGTTGTTCGACGCCGCGTTCAGCGCGTTGTGCGCCGACGTCACCTTGATCTTGCCGTCGGCGGAGCCGATGGCGGCGACGGCGCCCGTGGACGCGTCGATCAGGTTGACGCCGTTGAAGCCGGCCGAAGCCACGACGTTGGCGTAGGACTGGGCGAGCTTGACGTACTCGTTTTGGTACTGGGTCCGAGACGCGTCGTCGATGCCGGCGTCCGAAGCCGCCAGCGCCTTCTCACGCATCTGGTTGAGGATGTCCGTCAGCTGCGAGCCCGCCTGAATGGTGGTGTCGAGCACCGACTTGCCGTTGTTCAGCGAGTTGGTGACGGTATCCAGCGAAGTGGCCTGCGCCTTCTCGGTCTGGGCGATCGCCCAGATCGCGCCGTTGTCTTTGGCGGAGGCGATCTTCAGGCCGGTGTTGATGCGATTTTGGGTGGTCGCCAGGTCGGCCTGCGTTTGCGACAGGCTCTGCAGCGCCACCATCGCGCCAACGTTGGTGTTGATCGAATTCATAGGCATTGCACTAAATCCTTCTTCTCAGGTCCGACGTCTTTCTGGCGCCGGGGGCGTTTTGCCCGACGACCCAAGAAGCACAGATGCCCTTGACGACCCGTTAAAATGCTGGGCGCGGTGACGAATCACTGGGAAAACTTGACCGGACCCGGCAAATTTGGCCGGCATTTCCGGCTTGGCCGCGGCGAACACCTGCACCGACCAATGAAAAAGCCGCCGACGCACGCCGGCGGCCTCGCTCGCGCGGGAATTCGGTCGTCAGGCGGCGGCGGGCGCGGCCTCGCCACGGGGCCCGAGGCCCTGCATCATCATCTTGTTGACGTCGATCAGGGGCGCGAAATCGGCCTCGTTGCGCATGATCGCGCTGGTGTGGCGGTTCACCCAGAGGCTGAGCGAGATGATGTTGGCGCGCAGCTGAACCGGAAGCTGGTTGCCGGTGGAGGCGCAGTCGGTGGCCAGCACCGACCAGAGGCGACGGTTCCAGTCGAGGGCGTCCATGCGGGCGGCCATGTCGGCAGGATCGGCGTCGGCCGCGCCGATCAGCGCCCGCGTCACCTGGCCGAACAGCCGGTACTCGATGTCCCTGGGCGATTCAGCCCGGGCGGCTGCTTGCTGGTACGCTTGTACCGACATTCCCCAACCTCTCGTCTTCGTACTCGATCAGTTTCCGGCAGAGCATCAGCGCCTTGTAGTACTCGCCGGACATGCAAAGCTTCGAGATATCGACGCACTCGACCAGCACAGTCGGGTTGCTGATCGCGCCCATGAACTCCGTCAGGCGCTGCGCGAATTCGTGGTAGTAATTTTGGGCCCCGCCTTCATCGAGATACATCATCATCACGGGGAAATAGATGCGGCGGGCCGGCGTATTGGCCTCGTCCGCCTGCATGATGTCCTTTTCCCGCAAGACCGAAGCCTTGTTCTGCAGGACCAGGACCCCGCGCCGATCGCCGTTCTGGACGACGGCCCCGTTGAGGACGAATTTTTCTCCCGGCTTCAGCGACAACTTGAGCGGCACGTCGGCTCCTGATCCCTCACGGCTGGCGAACCGCTCCCCTCGATTCGCGTGAGGCCCCATTGTCGCTCTTGGCAGAGCCCGACGCACGTCACCCTTAGCGTGAGAGGCGTTAACGCCGCCTTGCGGCGCGCCGAGGTTGCCGCTCGATGCGATTGCGCGCCGGCCGGAACGGGCGCGGCGCCCAGGGGTTGAACCTTGAGGCGAAGCCCGACCAGGGCCCGCCGCCCCGACAAGGAGATCCTCCATGCCCGGCACGAGCCACGACCAGGATTCGGACTTCGACGCCCAGGACCAGGCCGAGACCTTCGACGAGAGCAACGTCGTCGGCGGCGAGGGCGACGTGTCGCTGGGCGGCAACTCTCCGGTGACCCCGGCGGAGGACATGCGCACCTTCGAGGAGCTGCCCGACGTGGAGGACTACACGCGCGCCGATGGCGACGACGATGACGACGAGGCCGTGGCCCTCGACGCCGACGAGTTCGACGCCGACGCCGTCACCGACGCCGACTTCGAGGAGGACGACGAGCTCGACTATCGCGCCGCCACCGAGGAGCACGAGGACGACCTCGACGGCCTGGGCCCGGAGGACGGCTTCAACGAGGACCGCCTCGACGCCAAGAGCGAGATCGAGGGGCTGACCGAGGAAGTGGCCGACGCCGACCGCGTCTCCGGCGGCGAAGACGACTTCACCAACTTCCAGTCCAAGCGCCTCGACGACGACGACCTGAAACGCCTGGGCTACTCCGAGGACGGCCCGGACGGCGCACGGGCAAAGCCGAGCCGCTGAGCTTTCCCCTCCCCGTGCCAGGGAGGGAAACAGCCCTTGAATCCCCCGCGCTTCCCCTTAGTCTGCCCCGAGTTGAAACAACTGTTCGAACGGGCTCGTCGCCCGCCGGGAGCCGGAATGAGCCAGCGTTTTGAAGGCACGGAAGAATACGTCGCCACCGAAGACTTGAAGGTGGCGGTCAACGCCTCCATCGCGCTCGAGCGCCCGCTGCTGATCAAGGGCGAGCCGGGCACCGGCAAGACGGTGCTGGCCTATGAGATCGCCAAGGCGCTGAACGCGCCGCTCATCACCTGGCACATCAAGTCGACGACCAAGGCCATCCAGGGCCTCTACGAGTACGATGCGGTGACGCGCCTGCGCGACAGCCAGCTCGGCGACGAGCGGGTGAAGGACGTCAAGAACTACATCAAGAAGGGCAAGCTCTGGGAGGCGTTCGAGAGCAAGCAACGCCCGGTGCTGTTGATCGACGAGATCGACAAGGCCGACATCGAATTCCCCAACGACCTCCTGCAGGAGCTCGATCGGATGGAGTTCTACGTCTACGAGACCAACGAGACGATCACGGCCAAGGTGCGGCCGATCGTGGTGATAACCTCGAACAACGAGAAAGAGCTCCCCGACGCGTTCCTGCGCCGCTGCTTCTTCCACTACATCCGCTTCCCGGACGCCGAGACGATGAACCAGATCGTCGACGTGCACTATCCGAACATCAAGCAGAAGCTGGTCGCCGAGGCGCTGCGCATCTTTTACGACATGCGCAAGGTGCCGGGCCTGAAGAAGAAGCCGTCCACCTCCGAGCTCCTCGACTGGCTGAAGCTCCTGATGGTCGAGGACATCGACGCCCAGGCGCTGGCGGAGAAGGATCCCACCAAGCTGATCCCGCCGCTGCACGGGGCGCTGCTCAAGAACGAGCAGGACGTGCACCTGTTCGAGCGTCTGGCCTTCCTGGCCCGGCGCGAGGGGGCGGGCTCGCGGCCCGGGCAGTAACAGGGTCCTCGCGGGCCGTTACGTCGAATTCACTCGCCTTCGGCCGCGGACGACGCCAGATTCCCTTGCGATATCGGAGGGAATTCGTCGCCATGCGCATGCTTGCCTTCACCGCCGCCTCGGCCCTGGCGCTGAGCGCCGCCGCCTGCGCGCCGCACGTGAACTACGCCGCTCGGACCCGGCTCGATTGTCCCGATAACGCGGGCCAGCTCACCCGCACCAGCGTGGCGCCGGACGGCAGGTCCTGCCTCTACAAGGCCGGCGGCGTGGACGTGACCCTGCAGCTCACCCCGGTAAGCGGCGACGCCACGACGACGCTGAACGCCATCGAGGCCCAGTTGGTGGGCCCCTCGCAGGCCGCCGGCGCGACCTCGGACAAGGTGCAGGCCGCCACCGGACACGGCGCCGACGCCTCGGCAAAGGCCGACGCGGCGAGTTCCTCGGCCGCGGCGAAGGCGGCCCAGCAGGCGGCGGCGGACGCGGGCTCGAAGACCGCGCACGACAGCGACTGGAACACCCGCGACCACGGCGACCATGAGGACGACGAGGCGCACGTGAATTTGCCCGGGCTGCACATCAACGCCGACAACGGTGGCGCGAAGGTGGACGTGGCCGGCATCCATATCGACGCCAACGACGACAGCCAGACCGTGCGCATGTCCCACGACGTCCGCCTGCAGGGTCAGGCCTTCTCTCCGGAGAAGCGCGGCGTGCGCGCCACCCTCATCGTCCGGCGCGACAACCTGCCGGACGGCTACCGCTTCGTGGGCTACGAGGCCGCGGGGCCGAAGACCGGACCGCTGACGGTGGCTCTCATCAAGTCGCACGACGAGATGGACCACGACAGCCGGCTCTACCGTGACATCCGACGCCTTGTCCGCCGCAACGGCGGCGCCTGAGGGCTGCGACCACACGGGGCCTGACGCAACGCACCTTTCGGGCTAGGATCGGGTCACAGAGTTATCCGGGGATGTGCCTATGATCACTGCTCTTTTCGCCGCCGCGGCGCTGATGCAAGCCGCGCCCGCCGCCGCCGCGACGACCGTCGCGGCGCCCGTCGCCCACGTCACCACCTCGACCGTGGTCGTGCACACCAAGGACAGCCTCGTCTGCCACGAGGAAACCCTGGTCGGCAGCCGCTTCCCGAAGAAGATTTGCGCGCCCAAGAAGGCGGTGGACGAGCGCACGAAGGAAGACCGCCAGCAGGTCGAGCAATGGCAGTCGGTGAACCCCCTGCACGTCAACTAGGCCGCGGCGGCGCGGCCCGCGGGCTGACGCGCCTCCCGGCATCGGCTAAGGTCAAGCTTTCCGGCCACGGAAGGATTGTCGATGCTGCTCGTCCTCGCGCTGGGTGTCGTCCTCAGCCAAGCCGCGCCATCGAGCGGCGCATCGCTGATTACGTCGGTTTCCGCGCCGAACACCGTCTCGGCCGTCCATGTGCGCAGGGTGAAAGCCAACGCGCCGGGCGGCTATGCGTGCCATAGCGAAACCGCGCTCGGCAGCATCATACCCAAACGCGTTTGCGTCCTGGCCAACGATAATGGCCAATCCAAGCGCGACGCCGAGGATACGGTGCGCGACATGCAGGCCTATAATCCGCTCATCGTCGAGCACAGGTAGGCGCCCGAGCGCGGCCATGCGCTAGGCCGCGGGCTGCACCTCGACCACCTTGTAGGTCAACGGCCGGCCATCCTCGTCGGTGATGGTCACGTACTCGCCTACGGCAAAGCGGTGCTCGCCCAGCCGATAGACGGGCTCGTCGTCGACGACCTCGGTGTCGTCGTAATCGAAGAACCAGCGCTGGCCGCGGCGGGCGAGGCGGCCGTCCACCGGATCCTCGTCGGGCGAGAAGCGGCGCACCACGCACCGCTCGCGGGCCTTCGAATAGGTGTTCTCGTCCAGGCGGCCGTCGCCGGTGAGCGGGGCCGTCAGGGCGTAGCCGCGGTGATCGTCGCCGCCGGCGAATTCCGTCCCCGGATTGCGGGCGAGCCGCATCACGATGCGCGACAGGGCCATGATCCCTCCTCTCGAACCTAGTGAGACAAGAACAACGACGGATGGCCGGAGTTCAATAGCGTTCGCGTCGTGCCCCCGAAGATGAACTCCTGCAGCCGCGGGTGGCCGAACGCGCCGGCGACCAGGATATCGGCTTCGCAGGCATGCGCGGCGGCCAGCAGGGCCGGCGCCGGATCGCCCGTCTCCGGCAGCACCTCCACCTCCGCCTTGACCCCACGCGCTCCGTAATAGGACTTCAGCCGCGCCGGATCGAAGGCGCGGGAGCTCGCCTTGGGCGCGGCCAAGATCACCGCGCGCTTCGCCTTCTCCAGCAGCGGCAGGGCCAGGCGCGCGGCGCGGGACGCCTCCTTGCCGCCGTCCCAGGCGACAGCGACGCAGCCGCCCACCTTCAGGCCCT
>JAICYS010000435.1 GCA_025934105.1 Myxococcota bacterium
CCCTGGCCGGCGGTGGCGCGCGCCGCGCGGCGCCCGTTCCTGCTGGCCGGCGGCCTCGGTCCCGAAAACGTGGCCGACGCCGTCCGCGCCACGCGGCCCGACGGTGTCGACGTCGCCAGCGGCGTCGAGCGGCGCCCGGGCGTCAAGGACGCGGCCAAGGTCGCCGCGTTCATCCAGGCGGCCCGGGCCGCGCTATAACCGTCGCCCGATGTCCACCTCCGCCGACGCAACCCCCGGACGCTTCGGCCCCTTTGGGGGCCGCTACGTCTCCGAGACGCTGATCCCTTCCCTCGACGAGCTGGAGGCGGCCTGGACGGCGGCTTCGGTCGACCCGGTCTTCACCGAGGAGCTGAACCGGCTGCTCTCCGACTACGTCGGGCGCCCGACGCCGCTGGGGTTCGCGGGCCGCCTGTCGGCGGAGGTCTCGCGCGAGGCGGGACGGAACGTGCGCATCTACCTCAAACGCGAGGACCTGTGCCACACCGGCGCCCACAAGATCAACAACTGCATCGGCCAGCTCCTGCTGACGCGGCGGATGGGCAAGGCCCGCGTCATCGCCGAGACCGGCGCCGGGCAGCACGGCGTCGCCACCGCCACGGCCTGCGCGCTGTTCGGCATCCCCTGCGAGATCTACATGGGGGCCGTCGACGTCGAGCGGCAGGAGCTGAACGTGTTCCGCATGAAGATGCTCGGCGCCCAGGTCCACGCCGTCAAGGACGGCACGGCCACCCTCAAGGACGCCATGAACGAGGCGCTGCGCGACTGGGTCACCAACGTGCGCACCACCCACTACGTGATCGGATCGGTGGCCGGGCCGCACCCGTACCCGCTGCTGGTCCGCGAGCTGCAAGCGGTGATCGGCCGCGAGGCGCGCGCGCAGATCCAGGAGATCGAAGGGCGGCTGCCCGACGCGTGCGTGGCCTGCGTGGGCGGCGGCTCGAACGCCATGGGCCTGTTTCACGCGTTCGTCCCCGACCCGGCGGTGCGGCTCTACGGCGTCGAAGCCGCCGGCGACGGGATCGACACCGCCCGGCACGCGGCGACGCTGGCGCGCGGGCGGGTGGGGGTGCTGCACGGCGCCCGCTCGTACGTGCTGTGCGACGACGACGGACAGATCTCGGAGGCGCACTCGATCTCGGCCGGGCTCGACTATCCGGGGGTGGGGCCGGAGCACTCGCACCTCAAGGACACCGGGCGGGCCTCCTATCTGGCCGTCACCGACGACGAGGCGCTGGAGGGGTTCCAGCGGCTGGCCCGCTGCGAGGGGATCCTGTGCGCCCTCGAGAGCGCCCACGCCATCGCGGCGCTTCCGCGGGTGGCCGCCGCCCTGCCGGCGGATTCGTTGATCGTCGTCAACGTCTCGGGGCGCGGCGACAAGGACATGGGGACCATCGCCAAGCGGCTCGGCCTGGAGACGACGCCGTGACCGCCTCCCGGCGGCTGAGCGAGCGGTTCGCGCGCGCCCGCGCGGAGAAACGCCCCGCGCTCATCGTGTACTTGACCGCCGACGATCCCGACGGCGCGACCAGCCTGCGCCTCATGAAGGCCGCCGTCGGCGCCGGCGCCGACATCATCGAGCTCGGCGTGCCCTGGAGCGACCCGTCCGCCGACGGGAAAGCCATCCAGGCCGCCATGCACCGGGCGCTGGCCAAAGGCGGCGGCCTGCGCCGGTCGCTGGCGCTCTGCGCCGAGCTGCGCGCCGCCTGCCCGGAGGCCGGCCTGGTGCTGTTCGGCTACGCCAACCCGATCCTGGTCATGGGGACGGACGTGTTCGCCGTGAAGGCCCGGGACGCCGGCGCCGACGGCGTGCTCTGCGTCGACTACCCGCCGGACGCCGACGCCGTCCTGCGCGGGTCGCTGGCGCGCGAAGGGCTGGACTTCGTTCCGCTGCTGGCCCCGACGTCGACGGACAAGCGGGTGGACGCGGCCCTCGGCGCCGCCGGCAGCTTCGTCTACTACGTCTCGATGACCGGCATCACCGGCGCGGCGCTGGCAGACCTGAAGGCGCCCCGCGAGAAGGTCGAACAGATCCGGGCGCGCGCCGCCGGGCGGACGTCCATCGCCGTGGGCTTCGGCATTCGCACGCCGCAGGCGGCGCGCGCGGTGGCCGAATTCGCGGACGGCGTGGTGGTGGGGAGCGCCGCCGTCGAGATCGTCGAGCGCGCCGCGGCGGCTGGACGCGATCCGGTTCCGGAAATGACCGACTTCGTGCGCTCGCTTCGCGACGGGATCGCCGGCGTCAAGTGATCTGAGTCCCGTTTCTGCTTGGGGCGTTTTTGGGGTTCGGTTATGGTCCCGGGCCGAGGAGGCCCCCATGAAGCACTTCCGCACGATCGGAACGTCCGTGGTTTTTGGCACCGTCGCGACGCTGGCCGGTCTGGCCACGGCCCAGACGCCCAGCGCGGGCCCGCCGCCGGCGCCCGCGGCGGCGATGCCGCCCAAGACCGCCGCCCCCGCCGCCAACAAGCGGGCCGTGGCTGCGCCACCCGCCGCCAAGCCCGCCGCGCCCGCGGCACCTGCCGCCAAGCCGGGCGCCGCTCCGGCGGGCGCTCCCGC
>JAICYS010000054.1 GCA_025934105.1 Myxococcota bacterium
GGCGGTTCCGCGCAGGCGACCGGGGGCGGGCAGACCGGCGCCGGCGCGGGGACGGAATGAGGCGCCCGCCGCACGCCCAGCAGGTAGCCGACACCGCCCCCCGCGCCAAGCAGGACCAGGGCCAGCGCCGCGATCGCGCCGCCGTCCCGCCGCGGCCCGCGCGGGCGCGGCGCCGGCGGGCGCAGCCAGTCGGGCAGATCGCGGGGCGGCGTCACGCGGGGCCCGGGTTCAGCGGCTGTGGCTGGTTGCCAGACCGGCCACGTCGGCGCCCAGCGTGGCGATGTTCACGGCCGCGTTGCCGTCGATGAGCGAGCAGAAGTCGGCGACCTGCCCCGTCCCCGGATGCGCGGCGTTCAAGGCATCTGCCAGCGGGCCGAAGTAGGCGTTCGGCGACGGCGCCATCACGTCCAGCAGGTTCGGCGGAAAGCCGGGCAGCGCCGTGCAGGCGGTGGCGAAGTCGTTCTCGCTCTGTCCTTCGCTGGTGGCGATGGCCACGTGCACGATCTGTTCGGGGCGGATGCCGCCGCTCGAGAACGCCAGCCAGCTGGCGGTGCCGTCGGCGTTGGTGTCGAGGAAGATGTCGGCCGGCGAGCGGCCGTTCACGTTGCAGTCGGACGACCCCAGCGCGCACCGGCGCGCCAGCGGCTGCAGGTAGACCACGATGAAGAGGTCGTGCGGGACCGCGAAGAACGCGCTGCGGTCGATCCCGCCCAGCTCGGGCGGCAGCGCGGCGGCGTTCAGCCCTTGGCCGAACTCGATCAGGTTCTTCCCCTCGGAGGTCTGGCCGTCTCCGTCGAAGCTGCCCGACGAAGCCAGCAACTGCAGCGCCGTCGTCAGCGACATCGGGTCGGTGTCGTCGATGTTGCCCAGGGACGGCCCGAGGGCGGCCAGCAGGGTCGCGTAGTCGGTGACGCCGGCGTCAGCCGCGGCAGCCACCGCCGCCAGCAGGGCCAGCGACGACACGGGTGGCCCGGCCCCCGCCGAGCGGCCCAGCAGCAGGCGCGGCCCGTATTGATCGGCGTACGTGGAGATGAGGCCCATGTTGTCGATCTGCAGCCCCGCCGTCTGCCAGGTCGCCGCCAGGTCCACGATGATCGAGGCGTACTGGCCGGCCAGGTTGGCGGACGACTTCTGCAGGTTGGCCACGTAAAGGACGCTCGCCTCCAGCGGCTTGGGCGGCGGCAGCGTCTGGGGCTTGGTGACCGGGAACGGCACCAGCACGGTCTTGACTTTGGGCGGCCCGGCATCCGGCGCGTCGGGCGCGACGATCGTGCAGGCGGCACCCGACAGCGCCGCCGCGCAGGTAACCAGCAGAGCTCCGAAGCGTTTCATAGGGCCACCACCTTTCCTTTGTCGCTCGTGCCACTCGTGCCACTCGTGTTGCTGGTGTCTCGCGTGTCGACCGAAGCCGGCCGCGGGGCGCGCAATCCACGCGCCCGCAGCGCCGCCCGCAGCGCGCCGAACACCGCGCGCCGGGCCTCTGAAGTGTCGCGCGGGCTGGACGCCACGGCCAGCGAAAGGTCTTCCTGCAGCGCGGCAGCCAGGGTGGGGGGCAGGGCGGCCATGATCCGGGCCGCCACCGCCGGCGGGGCGGCGCGCAGGTAGCGGGCCAGCGTTTCGCCCGGCACCCCCGCCACGGCGGCGCTGAGAACGTCCTCGCCCACCATCTCGAACGTGAGGTCGGAGATCAGCGACGACTCGACGGCGCGCGCCCGGGCCGGGTCGGCGCGCCGCATCGCTTCCAGCATCTCCGCCTGTTCGGCCGGCGGGCGCTCCTCGACCAGCTCGACGGCCAGCTCGATGTCGCCCGTCTCGCCGGTGTCGAGGTGCGCCAGTTCGATGGCGCGCGCCCGCAGCGTGGCCGCCACGTCCAGCAGGTGATCGCGGGACAGCGCCTTCGGCGAGGCGATGGCCGCGGCCAGCGCGGCCCGTTCGTCGGGCGAGCACCCCTCGAGATAGGCCGCGCGCAGATGCGCCGGCGCGTAGCGCAAGGCCGCCGCGCAGACCGCCGCCGGCTCCGGCTGAAGGAGCGCCGTCAGCCGGGCGGCCGACAGACCGAGCAGGAACGCGAACTCCTGCTCGACCGGATCGTCGCTCCCCACCATCCGGTGCTTCAAGATGCGTCGGTGCAGCCGTTCCGCCACCTCCTGCGGGTTGGCGCTGGCGCCGGCGCTGACCAGCAGGGCCGCCGCCTCGCGCAGCGGACCGGCGCAGGCCGGGTCGCCCCGCAGATCCTCGACGATGCTCGGCCCGACCAGCTCGACCGCCGCCGCCACGGTCTCGACCTGATTTTCGACCAGCAGCTCGCGCATCACGCGGCGGGCCAGCAGGCGATCCTCGCGCAGCGCGCGGCGCACCTCGGGCAGGTGGTCGACGGGCGGCGGCGCCGCCTTGGCGTCGGCCGCGCCCGACCGCCCGCCGGCCGGAGCCGCCTCCGCCTCCTCGCGACGCCGGCCGCGGGCGGCGGCCAGCGCGCTCGTCAGCGCGAAGAGGAGGGCGCCGATCAGCAGGCCCAGCACGGCCAGGCCGATCGCGAACACCCACGGAACGCCGCGGGCCGGCGGCTCGGTGGCCGGCGCAGGCAGGGCGGGCGGCGGCGCGGGAGGCGTCGCCGGCTTGTCCGCGTGTTGCGGCGGCGGCTGCGGCGGCGGCGCGTAGGGGTAGGGCAGCGGCTCGCGCGGGGCTTGCGGCTGCGGGCGCGGCGTCGGGAACGAGATGACGCTCTCGGTGACCTCCACCGGCACGTCGAGGGCGTCGAGGCGGGCCTTGATGAGGGCCCGCAGGTCCTTCCGGAACTGGGCCGGCAGCTTCGAATCCAGCGTCAGCGCCACCTCGACCTGCTCGGCCACGAACTCGGTCCCCGGCGTCAGGTCTTCGAAGCCCGGCGCCGCGCCGGCCGGAAGCGCGGTGGGCCGGTTCACGCGCACGTCGATGTATTTCAGCTCGGCCTGGCCGGGCGCCATTTCTTCCAGGATCGGGGTCACGCGCCGCTGCACGTCCTCGCGTACCCGATTTTCGAGCATGGCGCTGTCGTTGCCGTACGGCGGGCGCCGCTCGGCGCGCGCGCTGGACGCGGCCAGCAGCGCGGCCAGCGCCAGCGCGCCTCCCAACACCTTGTGCATGGCTTTGCGCTTCATCGTCCTGCTCCCTGCTAGTGGACCCGGATCACGACCCGCCGGTTTTCGGCGCGCGCGCGCGCCTGCGAGGCCGCGTCCCCCTGGACGGGCGAAGTCGGGCGCGTGTCGGCGTACCCCTGCGCCGACACGCGGTGCGGGTCGACCCCGGCCGCCGTGAATTGCTTGAGCACGTTGATGGCCCGCGCCGACGACAGCTCCCAGTTGGAATCGAAGCGCGCGGTGTGGATCGGGACGTCGTCGGTGTGCCCCTCGATGGCGATCTGGTAGCGGTCGTCGATGCTGGGCAGCAGCTTGCCGACCCGGTCGATGGTCGCGCGGCCGGTGGGCGTGATGTCGGCCTGCCCGCTCTCGAACAGCAGCGCGTTCTTCAGCTCCATGCGCAGCCCGTTTTCGTCCACCACCGTCTTGACCTGATCGGTCAGATGTTGCGACGCGATGACGCCGTCGATCTTCTGCTTCAGCACGTCCAGCGACGGCGGTGGGCTGTGCTTCGAGATGGCGGCCGACACCTTCTCGAACCGGTGCAGGTCCACCTTCGACATCGCCAGCGCCAGGATCAGGAACGACAGCAGCAGGCTGATCACGTCGACGTAGGGGAGCAGCCAGGACGTGTCCTCCTCTTGCGAGTAGGCCAAAAGGTCGGGCGGCTGGCTGGCGCTGCCCGACTTTCCGCCCCGGCCGATCACGCCGCCTCCGCCGCCGGCGGCGGCGTGCCGGCGCCGCCCGACCCGGCCAGCAGGCGCAGGTCGTAGAGCGACCGCCCCTCGGCGATGCTGGTCAGCCCGCGCTCGAGGAGGCGCGCCGACACCGACAGGTTGCGCCCGTAGTTCTCGACGCGCTTGCCGAACGGCGACCAGAGCCCGTACGCCAGGATGAGGCCGTAGAACGTCGCCAGCTGCGCGACCGCCATGGCCGGTCCGAGCTGCTCGAAGTTGCGCAGGTTGATGAGCATGTTGACCAGGCCGACGATGGTCCCCATGAGGCCCACCGCCGGCGTGGTGCGGGCCAGGAACCGGAACACGTCCTCGCCTTCCTTCACCTGCGCCAGACGCGCGTACGACAGCGTCAGGATCGTCTCGCGCGCGTCGGAGCCGCCGCCCGGCTGCAGCAGCAGCGGCCCCACGTCGCGCAGCAGCGGGTCGGCCGCCTCGCTCAGCACCTTCGACGCTTCGACGGTGCGCCCCTGTTTCAGCTCGCGCCCGAACCGATAGAGGTCGGCGATCATCTGCGCCTCGGCGCGCCGCGCGTGATACCGCAGCGCCTGCGACAGGACCACCACCGCGTTCCAGATCTCGCGCAGGTCGTGCCCCACCAGCAGGATCGACGGCGGCGCGCCCAGCAGCAGGATCAGCGCCGCCGGGTGGAAGAACCCGTTGAATCCGGTCGGCATGTTGTGGTGGGTGGCCACCAGCGTCACCCACAACCCCGCGAGCCCGATCAGGATGTGCATGGCCGTCTGCCTTCTACTTTCCGAGGCGCTGGAGCGCTTCCAGCACCGCCAAGTTGTACGGATTGATGCGCAAGACCTGCTGCCAGGCGTCCCGCGCGAGCGGCTTGTTGCCCAGTCGCTCGTAGAGCGACCCCTTCATCGACAGGATGTGCTCGTCCTCCGGGTATTGCTTTTCCAGCTCGACCAGCTCGACCAACCCCAGCTCGTAGTGGCGCGTCCGGTACAGTTCCTTCACGCGCTCCAGCGTCAGCAGGTAGCTGGCCTTGGCGGGGGCGGGCCCTTGCCCGGCCGCCGGTTTGGCGGCCGCCGGCTTCTTCTTGGCATCCCTGGCGCCACCCTTGTCGGCGACGTCGCCGCTGTCGGTCTGATCGTCTTTTTCGGCCGCGTCGTCGCTGGCCGCGCGCCGCGCCGCCTCGCTCTGGGCCAGGATCTCGCGGTCGGCGGAGGTCACGCCGGCCAGGTCGACGCCCAGGCCCGCGCCGGGCGCGCCGGTCAGCGGCACCCGGACCTCGTAGGCCGTCGCGATCTCGGGCAGCTGGACTTCCCAGTCGCGCTGCCCGTCGGTCATCCGGATCACGTAGCGGCTGCGCGCCGGCTCGCCGTTGGCGGCATAGGGCGATCCGCGCAGGAGCTCGGGCGGCACCCGCACGTCGGACGGGACGTTGCCGGTGGCGCATCCCGCCAGCGTCGCGGCCAGAACCATCATCAATGGAAGGTGTTTGCGCATCTCGTCACCAGTTCAGCGCCACGCGCAGGCGGTACCCCAGTCCGCCCAGATCGTAGTTCGAATACAGGGTCGGCAGCACGTACATGAGCCCCGCCATCAACGAAAGCCGGAACTTGAGGTGCACGTCGACGCCGCTCTCGGCGTAGAACGTGTTCCCTTCGTTCCCGCTGAACATGCCGCCGGCTTCGCCGTACGCCCACAGCTCGGGCCGGTTCAGGTTCGGCCGCGACAGGTCGTACGAAAAGTAGGCCCCGAACAGGATCGAGTTCAGGGCCTGCGGCTTCTTGCTGGTGCTGGGCGGCCCGGTGGTGAGCACGCCCGCGCTCAGGCCGAACAACGTCCGCTGGTCCTCGCCGAAGCGCTCCTGCAACCGGAACGACACCTGCGCCCCCATCACGTCGCCGGTCGGCGCCGAGTACCCGAGCTGGGCGATCCCGATGGACAGCGCATAGCCATAGTTGGGCCGCCCGGCGAGTTTTTGCTCGAGCTCGGCGGCCTTTTCGGCGCGCGACGGAATCCGGTTCCCGTCGCGCAGCAGCACCGCCATCGTCCCGTCCGAGCGATAAGCATCGCTCCAGACCACCCCGCCGTCGGAGGCCCGAAAGGCGGTGGCCTCCATCCAGATGACCCCGCTGTCGGCGCTGTAGCTGAAGTCGAGGTCCATGAACGTCTTGATCCCCGCCGATTCGCCCAGCCGGCGCAGATCGTCCTGTTTGACCGCGCCCAGCGTCACGACCCAGGCGCCGTTCTCGACGCGAGAGCGAAGCGCCTCGCATTCGGCGCAGATGGTCACCTTCACCGGCGTCGACTGCACGAGCCGCGCGATGAGGCGCGCCTCCAGCGTCTGCGCGAACTCCGGCCGCAGGTTGGGCGAGAGGCGCACCAACCGGATGGCCATCGGCGACAGCAGGTTGGGGTCCAGCAGCGACACCTGCCGCGCCACCTCGTCCAGCATGTCGTCGACCAGCTCGAAAAAATCCACGCTGTCGTGCGAGCGCTGGATCATCTGTTCCATCTGCGTCGGGCTGGCCGAGCGGCGCACCGCCTGCGGCGGCCCGGAGCGCGGCGCCATCGTGCTGGCGCGCGGGCGCGAGCCCGAGACCGACACCACCGGCCGGTCGCCATCGGTCACCGGCGGCGCCGGCCGCCCTGCGGGCCGGCGCGGGACCTCCGGGTCGGCGCGCTGCGGCACCTCCGCCGGGTGCCCCTTGGGACCGGGCGCGGCGGCCCCGGCGCGGGGCGTCTCCTGCCCGCGCGCCGGCGCGACGATCGCCAGGGCGGCCGCCCCGGCGCAGGCGATGGCGGCGCTAAAACGCACAGCCCACCTGGACACGAATGCCGAATCGATCCTGTTTCAAGCTGTCGCTCCAGATCCCGTTCAGATCTCCGTTGGGCGTCTTCTTCGGGTCGTCCTTGCTGGCGCCGGTGTAAAACGCGCGCTCGTAAATCCCTTCCACGCTCAATCGCGCCGCCGCGTAAGCCAGCAGGACGCCGGCGGCCAGGTTGTAGCTGTTGGCGCGGGCGTCGCCGCTCAGCAGCGCGCCGCCCTGCCTGATCTGCACGTGCGCGCCGGTGATGGTCAGCCCGCTGCTGACGAACGGGGCGATCTTGGTCGGCAGCAGATACCAGCGCCCGCGAAGCCCGTAGGAGGTGCGGCTGCAATCGGCGCCGCCCGTCGTGGACAGGGTGTCGCAGCTGATCGTCCGCCGCCCCAGCCAGGCGGCGAGCTCGGCCTGTTTCAGGAAGGCCCAGGCCACCGAAAGACCGTAGCTGGCGATCCCGGTCCCGAGGAGTCCCTCCAGCGCAAACGGGCGGGTGACCCGCGGCGGCTGCGTCTGGTCGATCCAGCGCTGGATGCGATCGGCGCGGACCTGCTCGGCGGCGATCACCTCTTGCCGGCGCTCGGCTGCCAGCCGCTGGTCCAGCCGGCGCAGGCGGCAGGCGCGCCGGAGGTGCTCCGCGGCGGGGCTGGCGTCGTCGTCCGCGAAGGCCTGGGCCTGCGCGCAGGGGTCGTCGGGGACCACTTCGACCAGCGACTGGGCGCGCGCGACCGCCGCCAGCGCCAGGCAGGCGGCCGCGGCCGCCCCGGCGGCCCACGCCCTCACGGCACCCCTCCCGACAGCACGGCCAGCTGCGGTCCCGTCCAGCGCTGGGCCAGGTTCGGGTCGCGGGCCTCGGGCACGAACACCAGCGGCCCCGCCTCTTCCAGCAGGCCAGTCAGATCCAGCGCCGGCGGCTGGACGTCGTAGGTGCGATCGACGCGGATGTCGCCCAGCAGGATGGGGCGGCGCTCGGCCCCGACGGTCTCGGCGTAGGCGCGCGCGCCGGTCTCGAGGTGCGCGCTGGCCGCCCGATAGAGCGTGGTCAGCTCGTCGTCGACGGGGCCGCGGCCGGCCTCGTCCAGGTGGCGCTTCAGCGTCGCGACCAGCGTCGCCAGGTCCACCTGGTCGTCGGCGTCGACCAGCGCCGTCAGCGCGTCGCGCGCCACCACCAGCAGGGCTTGCTGCCAGTCCGCCGACCGCGAGGCCCGGCGGCGATCGCGCCGGGCGTCCGCCTCCGAAGAGGCGATGAGCCCGCCCGCCGGGCGCGCCCGACCGTCCTTCGGTTTGCGTGGGTCGCTTTCGATCTCCTGCCCGGCCAGCAAGCGGAAGGTGCGCGCGAACTCGGCGCGCGCGCCGGCGCGTGCGGCGGCCACGCAGGTGTGGGCCAGGTGCTGGAGCTGCCGCGTCGGATCCGGGTCGTTCTGGTACAGCCAGTCGAAGGTGGCCATCGCCGACAGCGGCGCGCCGCCATCGAGCGCGCCGGCCGCGAACGCTTCGGCCCGCGCCAGCCGCTCGCGCGGGGGACCGAGCGCCTCCAGCACCTCCATCGTCTCGGGCGACACCGGCGACGCGCGCAGCGTCCGCAACGCCATGTCCATGATGGCGGCCAGCGCCGGGTCGGCGTCCACGTCCCGATGGCCGTGGCGCCCCAGCGCCTCACGCGCCTCGGCCAGCAACTCGGCCCGGCGGTTGGCGCGGGCGTGCGCCTGGGCCTGCCGGAACGCCACGTACCGGCCGATCTCGTCGTCGCCGTGCGGGGGCGGCCCCAGGATGGCCACCGCGTCGTCGGGCCGTTGCGCGGCGACCAGCCGATCGGCCAGGCGCAGCGACAGGGCCCGCACGGTGCGGCCGGGAAGATCCAAGCGCAGCGCCGCGCGTCCCGCCGCCAGCACCCGGTCGGGCGGCACGGCCGGGTCCTCGATCGCGGCCAGCGCGGTCGCGAGCACCAGGCCGCGCCGCTCGCGCGGGTCGAGCCGATCGACCTGCCGCGGGGCCGCCGCGAACCAGGACAGGACCTGGCTGGCCAGGGGCGCGCGCCCGTGCGACAGATCCAGAATCGCCGCCTGCAGCCAGACGGTGGCCGCGGCCGGGTGACCGGCGGGCAGCGCTCCGGCCACCGAGGCGACCAGGGCCACCTCCGCAGCGCTGGCGCGATCCGGCCGGCTCCGATTGGGGGCGCCCTCCGGCGCGCAGCGATCGAGCAGCGCCGGGACGATGGTCTCATCCGGCCAGCGCTCGGTCTCGAGCGGCCAGCGGATGGGCGGCGCCCGATCTTCCAGGCGCCTGAGCCGCCGGTTGATGCGGTCGTCCAGCAGCGTCGGCTGCGCGGCCAGCTGGGCCGGGTTGCGGGCCAGCCGGACCCGTTCGATCTGGGCCAGCCGGCGCAGCCGCTCCCACGGGTCGAGGAGCGGGGGATCGCCGGCCCGCAGGCGCGGCACTATCGACAGCGGCTCGCAGCGCGCCAGGGCCAGCAGCTCGGACCAGAAGTCCAGCTCGGCGTCGGGTTGCCCGCGCTCGCGATCGGCCATCACCGTCAGCGTCACGCCGGCATCCGCCAGGCGGCCGCCCCGGAGATCGCGCGCGGCGCGGGCCATCAGCGCGTCGCGGGTCGGTTCGGGCGGGATGGCGGCGCCGATTCGCGGGCCCACCGCCGCCCCGTGCCGGCACGACAGGGCCGCGCAGGACGCCACCAGCAAGAGGGTTCCCCGCCGCGTCACAACAAGCTTCCCAGCGTGAAGGCGGGCAGCGCGCCCCAGACCGCCACGCCCTGGTCCGAGCGGGACTCGCGCTCCAGCGTGATGGCGGCGTCGGCGCGCGCGAACACCCGCGGCGTCAGGAACACCAGCACGCCCAGCCCGGCGTCGCCCGACGGTTCCACGTCGCCGCCGTAATCGTGAATGCCCACGTGCGCGAAGAGCTGCGGTTCCAGGTGGATCACGACCCCGCCCACCAGGAGCTTGCCGTAGCCGAAGGACCAGCGGGCGCCGGCCAGCCCCAGCCAGGCCGGCGGCCGGCTGTCGGGCACGGCGCCCAGCGTCTGCACGATGCGCTGGGCGGAGTCGTTGAGCGAGCTCCAGTAATGCGACAGCTGGATCTCGAACGCGAGCGACTCCAGGAACTGATAGGCGCCGCCCAGGCGCAGGCCGGGGCTGTTGTAATAGTCGCCGCGGGCCAGGTACTCGGCGCCGGCAAACACCAGCAGGTGATGCGCCTTCTCGGCGTAGCGCGCCTGCACGCGCGCGGCGGGCTGCGGCCGCGGCGCCGGCTCGTGGATGGAGGCCGCCGGCGGTGACGCCGCCGCGGGTGGAACAGGAGGCGCGGCGGGGGCTGGCTCCGCGGAGGCCGCCCGGGCGGCGGCGGCGAGCACCAGCCACGCGGCCAAGGTCCGACGTCCGCTCACGGCGTCGCCTCGCAGAACGGGCTGGTCGCCCAGGACGTCACGCCGTTGTCGTTGGTCGCGACGTACGGGTGGTCGGTGCAGTATCGCGTGCAGACTTGCAGATCGGCTTCGACCCCGACCGGGACGAAGAGGGGCGCCGGCACCGCCGTCGGCGTCTGCAAGTAGACCAGCAGCCCGGGTGGATCGCCGGCGTCGATCGGCCAGGACGGGCCGCCCCGCAGCTGTTTGACCTCGGTCGTGTCGACGATGCTGAACGGAAGGTTCGAGTTGCAGACCTTGAACTGCCCGCCGCCGTACGCGGTCACCTGGTCATCGGTGAAGAAGGGGACCGGCACCGACGGATCGTGAATCTGGCTGGTGTAGGGGAGGTTGTCCTGGGCGTAGGAGGTCAGCGTCCGCGACAAGGTCGGATCATCGAGGACCGCCTGCCACGACTGTGTCTTCCACCAGTGCGGGCCGGTCAGCGCGGCTGCGCCGGGGTTGAACAGCCAGGACAGGAGGCTCAGATCGTGGCCGCTCGGCGCCGCGCTCAGATCGTTGAACAGCGTGGTGAGCGACGTGGTCAGGCTGGGCGGCAGCGGCGCGCTGAGGTTGTTGAAGTAGAAGAAATGGAACTGCTGGTGCACCTCGGGATGGCTGCTGACCGCCTGCTTGACGGCTTCGGCCAGCTGGTCCGCCTGCAGCGCCCGCTGCGGCGGCTGCGAGCAGGACGACGGCCCCCCGGCGGCGTTCGGGTCGACGGCCAGGTTGATCGTCGGCAGCTGGGTGACGGGGACGCCCACGCCGGCCATCGTGTCGCTGACGAGCTGCTCGATCTGCTGAATCGAGCTGTCGCAGCGCTCGGGGACGATCTGCAGGTCCAACACGATCAGGTAGATGATCGGCGACCGCTCGATCGGCGGCGTGTACGACAGGTGGACGGGCGCGACCTCGGGCAGCGTCGCCACGCGGGTCTGGGCCAGCGCCGAGCCGCCGCCGTCGGCCGGGATCCCGCGCAACCCGACGCAGTAGAGCCCGTCGTCCGTCAAAGGGTCGGTCGGCGGAAAACCGCCGGTGCTGAGATCGAGCGGCGCGAATTGGGCGCTGTCGGGCGGAGAACCCGAAACGCACAACCCCTTGGTTGGCCACATCGTCCGGTCGTAGGACCGCGGAAACGCGTAGACGCCGTCCGAGGCGACCGAATCCGCGACGTTCAGGTACACGAGGTGGTTGCCGTCCGAGAAGAACGCCACCACGTCCAGCGTGGTCGGCGCGGTGACCGAGGTGGCAGGTTCACCGGGCAGCGCCCCTTCGGAGGCGTGGACGGCGCGGATGGGCCGGCTGGCCGACGGAGGCGCGTAGGCGCCCCGGACCACGTATTGGAAACAGGAGCCCGTGCCGTCGCCACAACGAGCTCCGCCCCCCGGGAAAACGGACTGGGAGAAGTCGATGGGCTGGTAGGCGCCGGTTTGGTCAAGGATTTGGAAGCTCAGGTCCGGGTCCGTCGGATCGCCAGAGGTGATCCGCCAGCGCACGACAGTGATGTCTTCTTGAACGCTGTAGATCAGTTCAACTTTCTGAGGCGTGTACGCCGACGGAAGAAAAAGCAGCGGGCCGCACCCGCCGGACGCCAGGACGGGGCTGGTCAACAGCAAGGCCAGCCCCAATGCGCGGCAGCGGGCCCGCCAGCCTGACTGGCTTGGCCCGCCTCCGCCGGAGCGGCTCTCGGTCTGTTCGGTCGGGTGGGGGGCGCGCAATCGGGGTTCGGCTCCTTGGCCCCGCGGGTGCATCAAGCAACTTTCGTGCGCGGGTTTTTCGATGAAAACCCACCAGCTCTAGTGCGGAGAACCCCATGATTCTCTCTCAAATTTGTGAAAGCATGATCCAGATGTCGCGAAAGAGGAGATGGCGCGCCCGGTTGTTGGCCATTGCTCTCCTCGGGACGAGCGGCTGCTGCGGCGGCGGGTCCACCCACAAATGCGATTTTACGCCCCCGGACGTGGACTCCGGCAGCCATTCGGACGCCTCCCTGGGGTGCGGCAATCTGACCTGCGCCACCAACCAGGCCTGCTGTGTGACCAAGACGCCGCCCTTCGTGAGCTGCATCGACCCCAAGGACTACATCGCCGACGGGTGTGAGAAGTTCTCGACCGACAGCCCGATGTGCGCGTCGCCACGCGAGTGCGACGGTGGGGTCTGCTGCGCGCAGATCCACCTCATGACGAGCAGCTGTCAGGCGGCCTCCGCTTGCCCGGGCGACGGGACGGAGACCTATCTCATCTGCAACAGCGACCTGGATTGTCCGGGCACGGCGCCGGGACGCTGCCAGATCCTATCGGCTAGCGCCGACGGGATCCCGGAGGGCTTCTGCATGCCCTGAGGGGGCCGCCGGCTTGAGGGCGGTCGCCACCGGCATCCGGGCGGGAGTCGACGCCGCCCGTCCGGGCGCCACGTCCGCGAGCGTCAGCCCGTGCTCCCCCGACTGGGGCCCGAAGTGTTCGGACAGATCGGCCGCCGTCTGGACCAGCTCGCCGCGGGTGGCGGCCGTGCGGGTGAGGGTGCGCTTCATCCGGCGGAGCACATCCGATTCCTGGCGCGAGGCGGTGTCGGCGCGCCGGGCCCGCTGATAGGCGGCCGTCGCGGCGGCGTCGGCCCGCAAGCCGTCCAGCACCCGCGCGATCTGCGCCTGGGCCTCGGCGTCCAGGGTCGTTCCGTCGCGCGCCACCAGGCCCTTCGACGACCCGACCCACAGCCGCCCCAGCCGCCCGAAGGCCGGGTCGGCGCCGGGCGCCAGGTCTTCGAGGACCAGCGCCGGCTCGGGCGATTGCGGGAAGTCCTTGCCGAACAGCACGAACAGCAGCGCGTCGTTGTCGCCCGGCCGCAGCAGCGCCAGCTGGGTGCCGAACGGGAAGAACATCTCGCCCAGCTCGTCGACGGCCGAACGCAAGAGGTGCCGGGTGCTGGCGTCGAGCGCCGGCGGATCGCCCTGGTGCGGGTGCGGCGTTCGCTTCAGGGTGGTCATGAGATCGCGGACCTGGTCGATCCCGATCACCACGTTGAGCGCGCTCCCCTCGCTGTACCCGGCGTGGTAGATGCCGACCAGCTCGTACTCGCCGGTCGCGCACGACACGGCCAGCACCGGCGAGCCGGAGTTGCCGTGCGACAGCAGCGCGTCGACCACGAAGTCGTCGTGGTCCCAGTCGCCGAAGTCGTCGTGGTCGTGGGCCGAGATCACCGTGCCCGCGTTGGTGGCCCGGAAGGCGCCCAGCGGGAAGCCGCGCACTTCGACCACGTTGCGCTCGCGCAGGTGGGCGTCGTGGCCGATCTTCCAGGGCATGACGTGCAGGTCGGTCGAGCTCTTCAGGACGGCCACGTCCAGCTGCGGGTCGGTCACGACCCGCGTCACGGGAATGTCGTCGCGGCCGTAGCTGTCGTGCTCATCGTCGACCAGGGCCAGCGTCTCCGTGACCTTCTTGCAGCCGGCCGGCACGCCGTCGACCGTGTGCTGCGCATCGGTCACCGCCGGCCAGGCGGCCACGTGGTCGTTGGTCAAGAGCAGCGTGTCCGGCCCCTGCTTGCGGTACGCGAACGCTGTGCCGTGCAGGACAGCCGTGCGGCGGTCATGGCGGACCGCGCCGTCTGCACCGTACGACAGGCACTCGTAGACGGCCGTGTTGCGGACGCAGTACGAGAACGCCGATTGCGGCTGCCGATCGAACTCGCGCGCCTGCGACGAGAGCACCCGGAAGTCGTCGGCGTAGCTGCCCGAGCAGAGCGGCGGCGGCTCGGCCGGGGCGGCCGGGGCCGCCGGCGGTACCGGGGCGGCGTCGACCGCCAGCGGCACCAGACCGATCACGATCAACAGTGGAGAAGACAATCCACGTGACGCGCGCACGTGCGCGATCTCGTGCATGCCGCGTTCCACGGACGGCCCCGCTCAACGCGCGGAAGTCGCGCGCCGGGCCGGTCGATTTCTGAGCGGCCGCCCGCGGCCTGGTTATTTTCCGACCGGGCTCAGGTCCGCCCGTTGACCGGCGCCCGCAGCTGGACGTAGTCGATGAGGACGCGCAACGCCTCGTTCAGGACCAGCTGGTCGGCCGGGTGACTCTCGGACGGGTCGACGTCGAAGTCGGACCGCGGCGGGTGCGTCGCGCCGGCATCCGGCGCGGCCGGTGGCGTGGCGGCCAACCGGGGCGGCAGGCCGGCCCGGCCGGCGTTCTTGACCGTGATCTCGTACGCCGGAATGTCAGCGCTCTGGCGCCGGACCTGGGCCGCGATCGCGTCGTCGAGGCGCTTGTCCTCGCTCTGCTCGCGGCGCCGCTCGGACTCGTTCAGCGAGACGGTGCCAGTCGACAGGCGGACCCGCAGCCGGTCGATCTGCTTGCGCAGATCCTGAAAGGCCGGGTCGATGGCCAGCCGCCGGGACGACGACGTGCGCAGCGACGGCAGCGCGGCCGCCACCTCGCCCAGCCGGTCGAACGGCGCGGCCGGGACCGTGTCCCAGGGCAGCGGGTCGGCCAGCTTGGACTCGCCGACGGGCGCCGCTTCCGTCGGCGACGGAATGACCAGGTCGGAGGCGACGCCCTTGAGCTCGGTCGAGGCGCCGCTCGGCCGGTAGAACTTGCTGATCGTCACCTTCAGCGCGCCCGGATCGAAGCTGTGCCCGAGACCGGCCCTGTCCATGACGTTGGCCAGCGGGACGATGGTCTGCACCGTCCCCTTGCCGAACGTGGAGGTGTCGCCGACGATCACCGCCCGCCCGTAGTCCTGCAGCGCGCCGGCCAGGATCTCCGAGGCCGAGGCGCTGAGCCGGCTGGTCAGCACGATCAGCGGTCCCGCCCAGCGCACCGACGGGTCGTGGTCGCTCCCCACCTCGATGGAGCCGCTGGCGTCGCGGGTCTGCACGACCGGGCCGCGCTTGATGAAGAGGCCGGTCATGTCGATCGCCTCTTGCAGCGAACCGCCGCCGTTCTTGCGCAGGTCCAGGACCACGCCGCGGACCTGTTCGGCGCGCAGCTTGTCCAGCAGGCGGCCCACGTCGGCCGTGGCGCCGCTGCCGCCCGCGTCGTCGCGCCCCGAATAAAACGACGGCAGATCGACGACGCCCAGCCGCAGAGGCCGCCCGCCGGCCTGGGGCAGGTCCAGGATGCGCGCCTTGGCCTGCTGATCGGCCAGCTGCACCTCGGCCCGGATCAGCCGCACCGTGCGGGCGCCGCCCGGCGCGCCCACCGGCGGCAGAATCGTCAGCGTCACCGGCGAGCCCTTGGGGCCCCGGATGAGCTGCACGATCCGGGTCAGCGGCATGGCGGTCACGTCGACCGGCGCGCCGGTGGCCTGGGCGACCGCCACGATCCGATCGCCGGTCTTGAGCGCGCCGCTCTGGGCGGCCGGGCCGCCGGGGACCAGTTCGTGAATCGTGCAGGCCCCGTCCTCGTTGGCGAGCGTGGCCCCGATCCCGAACAGCGACAGGTTCATGGCAATCGACAGCGACTCCATCGATTCCTTGCCCAGGTAGTCGGAGTGCGGGTCGTACACGTGGGCCAGCGCATCCAGGTAGATCTCCAGCACGTCGTCGTTGCCGAGGCCACTGACCGTCTTCAGCTGCTGCTCATGTCGGTGGATCAGCGTCTGTGTGACGTCGGGCACGGGCTTTTCGGCCAGCTTCTCTTGCAGGACCTCGGCCCGCAGCTCTTGCTTCCAGAGCGCGTGAGCGGCGGCCAGGTCGGCCGGGCGCTCGGCGTGCTCGCGGTCGAAGGCGAAGGTGTCATGCCCGGTGAAGGTGAAGCCCCCCGCCCGCAACAGGGCCGTCTCGAAGGCGACCTTCTGCTTCAGGCGATCCAGGTAGCGCGCGAAGATGACGTGGGCGGGGTGCGTGTCCCCGTCGGCGCGGATGGACTGGGCCAGGGTCCCGCGCATGGCCGCGAATTCCTCGAGGTCCGACTTCAGGAACAGCGAGCGGGTGCCGTCCAGCGCGTCCAGGTAGCGGTCCAGCAGCTTGCCGGCCAGCTGCGCGTCCAGCGGGTGATGCGAGAGCTGCGACTGGGCCAGCAGCGACGTGGTGACGCGTGCGATGTTCGCTTCGGTCGTGCGGGCGTCCGGCGGCGCGGTCGGCCGCGCGACCGCGAAGGAGGCGCAAGCGAGCGCGAAGGTAAGGATGGCGAAGGGGCGAAGTCGGCGAGCCGGACCACTCATCATCCCCCAATCATGATTCGAAACCGGCCGTTGCAACAGGGCGGGGCCGTATCTGGCGTCAGATGCGTGCCGCGTGCGCCGTCGCGTCCAGCGCTCGGGCGATGTCGCGGCCACCGCGACCAGGTCCTTGGCCTGCCGTTGGTTCGGGGGGCCGATCGTCCGCGCCGGCCGCGGCGGCGAAGCTGGGCTTGGCCGGCCGGCCAGGCGCGGGGCCGTGGCGAATCACCGGCTCAGGAAGCCCGGCGGGGCGTGACGCCGACCCTGCTGGGTGCTCTCCATGACGAACGTTCAGCCTGGCCATCGCGGCAGGCGCGCGACAAACAGGATCCATGTCTCTTCAGCGCGTCGACGGCGTCCTCGTGGCCTGCTTCGCCGCGGTCGTGGCGACGTTCGTGGCCGCGACGGTCTACACCCAGCATCGAACGCGCGAGATCGAAGGGGCGGCGCTGACCATCCAGGGCGACGCCGCGCCCAGCATCCGGCACCTGGCCAACGCCCGGGCCGAACTGCGGCGGCTGCAGCTTCTCATCCACCGGGCGGTCGCGGACGGCGGCGGCAACCGGACGCTCGAGATCGAGAGCGGCCGCGCCCTCCTCGACAGCGAGCTGTCCGCCTACCGGCGGTTGCCGCTGTTCGCCAGCGAGGCGGTGGCCTGGCAACGGGCCGAAGCGTCGCTGGCGCATGTCAACGACGACGTGGGGGCCGTGCTGGACGGGCTACGCCGAGGCGACGAACCGGCCGCCCTGACCGCCCGCGATCTGCTGGACAGCGACAGCGAAGAGGCGGGGCGGGCGCTGTCGGCCGGCATCGACGCCAACGTCGCGGCCGCCTCGGGCCTGGCCGGCCGCATCGGCACCAGCCGCCGGCGCGGCGCCATCTGGGCGGTCGAGCTGGACGCCGTCGGCGTGCTGCTGGCGATCTTCGCCGCCACGCTGGCGCTGCGCATCTCGCACGCGCACGCGCGCGCCGTCGAGGAGCTGCAGCACGTGGCGGAACGAAAAGCCGGCGAGCTGGAGGCGTTCGCGACCCGCATGGCGCACGACATCCGGAACCCGCTGACCACCGCCAAGCTGGCTTTCGACGACCTGGCGCGCAACCCGAGCCTCGAGGACAAGCCGCGCCGGTCGGCGGCCCGCGGAAGCCGCGCCATCGCCCACGCCGTCGAGGTGATCGAGGGCTTGCTGAACTTCGCGCGCGCCGGCGCCCGAGCCGAGCCGGGCGTGACCTCCGCGCCGTCCGCCGTGGCGGACGAGGTGGCGGCGGTGCTGCGCGCGCGCGCCGAGCAGGTCTCCGCCGAGCTGCAGGTGGCGGCGCGATCGAGCGCGCGCGTCATGTGCGGGCCCGGGATGCTGGCCAGCGTGATCGGCAACCTGGTCAGCAACGCCCTGACCTACGTCGACGGCGCGACGGCGCGCCGGGTGGGCATCGAGATCGACGACCAGGGCGCCGAGGTGCGGGTGACGGTCTCCGACACCGGGCCGGGCCTGCCGCCCGGCGTCGAGCCGGCCGCGCTGTTCCAGCCGTACATGCGCGGTCCCGGGGCGCGCGGGCGGGGCCTGGGCCTCGGCCTCGCGACCGTGAGCCGGATCGTCGAGGCCCACCATGGCCGCGTCGGCGTCGACTCCACCGCCGCGGGATGCCGCTTCTGGTTCACGCTTCCCCGCGCCAGCGACGGCGGCTCGCGATAATCTGACCGCGACATGCGGAACTGGATCGGCGCCGGAATCGCCGCTGCGGTGCTGGCCGTACCGGCCGGCCCGGCGCGGGCGTGGGACCACTTCGCGCACATGGAGGTCGCCGCGGTGGCGTTCAAGGACCTGACGCCCGCGACCAGACGGAACGTGGCCCGTCTCTTGAAAATCAACCCGCGCTACACGAACTGGATCGTCGGCGCCAAGCGGGGCGACGAAGACCGGACGGCGTTCATGCGCGCGTCGACCTGGGCCGACTCGATCAAGCTCGATCCACGCTACACGAGCGATCCACCGTCGGCGGCCACCGCCGGGCAGAACGTCGGGTACGCGGACCGGTCGCGCCATGCCGACTGGCACTTCGTCGACCAGCCGATCTCGCCCGATCGGACGCCGGTCGTCCCGGCGCGCGTGCCGAACGCGGCCACGCAGCTCCCGCTGTTTCGGGCGGCGCTGGCCGATCCGCGGGCGGGCGACGACCTCAAGTCGTACGACCTGGTCTGGCTGCTGCACCTGGTGGGCGACGTGCACCAGCCGCTTCACTGCGTGTCGCGCTACGACGCCGCCGACCGGCAGGGCGATCGCGGTGGGAACGCGGTGCGCATCATGGGCAACACGCCCCCGCCGGTGTGCGACGACCCGCGCTTCTGCCCGTTCGGCCCGCCCACCGAGCTGCACGCGTTCTACGACGACATCCTGGGCGCGGGGTACGCCGTGGGCCCGCCGCAACAGGCGGCCGAGCGCCTGCCCCGGCCCGATCCGAAGTTGGCGGCCGTCACCGACGAGAAGGTCTGGATCCAAGAAGGGCTCGAGCTGGCTCGAAGCGCGGTGTACGTGCCTCCCATCGGCGTGGGCGACGGCCCGTTCGCGATCACGCCCGAGTACCAGAAGGCCGCCATCGACCTGGCCCGCCGGCGGGTGGCGCTGGCCGGCGCGCGGCTGGCCAGGATCCTGAACGAGACGCTCGGCAAATAGGGGCCGCCGGCCTGGTTGTGCGGCGGGCACCAGGCTCTACGTTGCAGGGGTGCGGCGCGCCTTCTGGTTCGGCGTGATGTTCGCGATCGCGTCCGGCACGCCGCTCGCCGCGCGCGCGGAGGACCCGGCGGCGGTCTACGACGTGAACCTGCCCGTCGACCTGACGGTGATCGGGGCCGGCGCCCTGGGCGGCATCGTCCCCTACGCGCTCGCCTCCCGGCTGATCCACCCGAGCTGCCCCTGTTCGCCCGGCTCCGTCAACGCCTTCGACCGCGGCGCCATCGGCAACGCGAGCGACGTCGCCGATTGGGTCAGCACGGCGACCGTCGCCCTGACCCTGGCGGTGCCGCCGCTGGCCGACTGGCTGGCGCTGCGCCGCCGGCGCGTCTGGCTGGACGACATGGTGGTGTTCGCCGAAGCGGTGAGCGTCAACGGCGCGCTGGTGACGCTGTCCAAGTACACCGTCCAGCGCCCGATTCCGCGCGCGTACACCGATCCGGCCATGGCGGCCAGCGTGCGGTCGTACCGATCGTTCTACTCGGGGCACGCGTCGTTCGCGTTCGGGGCGCTGTCGGCGGCGGCGGTCACGGCCAATCTCCGTTACGGGCTGACCTGGGAACCCTGGGCCGTCACCCTGCTGATCGGCGGCAGCGTCGCCGTCGAGCGGGTGGTCGCCGGCTATCACTTCCCGACCGACGTGCTGGTGGGGGCCGCCGCCGGCACTCTGGTCGGCGCCGCCGTTCCGCTGCTGCACGCGCGGCGCTGGCGCGTCCGGGTCATGGCCTTTCGGCCGCAGGTCGGCAGCGGGGCGGGGATCGCGTTCGCCGGGCTCCTGTGACTGGCGCGGGCGCCGCGCCGGATCTATGCCCACCGGGATGGCGCGCGTGCTCATCACCGGATCGTCGGAAGGGTTGGGGCTGCTGGCGGCCGAGATCATCCACCAGGAAGGGCACGCGGTGACCTTGCACGCGCGCAACGAGGCGCGGGCGGCCGACGCGCGCGCCGCGCTGCCCGACTGCGAAGCGGTGGTGGTCGGCGACGTCTCGAGGCTGGCCGACGTGCGCGCCGTCGCCCGGCAGGCCAACGCCCTCGGAACGTTCGACGCGGTCATTCACAACGTGGGCATCGGCTATCAGGAACGGCGGCGCCGGGAGACGCCGGACGGCGTCGAGCAGGTGTTCGCCGTCAACGTGCTGGCCCCCTACGTGCTGACCGCGCTCATGCATCGCCCCCGGCGCCTGGTGTATCTCAGCTCGGGGATGCACCGGGGCGGGACGCCCGACCTCGCGGACCCGCAGTGGACGGCCCGGCGCTGGAACGGCGCGCAGGCCTACTCGGACAGCAAGCTGTGGGACGTGGTCCTGGCCTTCGCGATCGCGCGCCGGTGGTCCGACGTGCTGTCGAACGCGCTCGAGCCCGCTGGGTGCCCACCCGCATGGGCGGCGCCCATGCCCCGGACGACCTGACCGAAGGGGCGCTCACCCAGGCCTGGCTGGCCGTCAGCCAGGACCGGGCCGCCCAGGTCAGCGGCGAATACTTTTTCCACCGGAAGCGCCGCTCGCCGCATCCGGCCGCCCGCGACCCGGCTCTTCAGGAAGGGTTGCTCGCGCACTGCGCGGCGCTGAGCGGCGTCAGCCTGCCGGCCGTGGCATCATGAGGGGATGTCGGCGGACGAGGTTGCGCCGCTGTTCGAGCTGCTGGCCGGCCGCCGCATCGTGGCGCTGACCGGCGCCGGCTGCAGCACCGAGTCGGGGATCCCCGACTATCGCGGGGGCGGGCGGCCGGGCCCTCGCAACCCGATCCAGCACGACGCCTTCATGCGCCGGCCCGAGGTGCGCCAGCGGTACTGGGCGCGCGCCACGCTGGGGTGGGAGCGCTTTCACGGCGCGCAGCCCAACGACGGTCACGCGGCCCTGGCGCGCCTGGAAGCGGCCGGCCTCCTGGCGGGCGTCATCACCCAGAACGTCGATCGGCTGCACCACGCCGCCGGCAGCCGGCGCGTCGTCGAGCTGCACGGCGCCCTGGCCGACGTCCGCTGCCTGGATTGCCGGGAGGTCGAGCCGCGGGCGGCGCTGCAGGCGCGGCTGCTCGACGCCAACCCGGGCTGGCTGGCGGCGGCGGCCGGCGCGGCCCGCCCCGACGGCGACGCCGAACTGCCGGCCGAAGCGGTCGCCGGCTTTCAGGTGGTCGGCTGCCGCGGCTGCGGCGGCGTACTCAAGCCCGACGTGGTCTTCTTCGGCGGGACCGTCGCCGAGCCGACGCTGTCCGCGGCCTGGGCCCTGCTGGCCGAGGCGGGGGCGCTGCTGGTGGTCGGCTCGTCGCTGACCGTCTACTCGGGGTTCCGGTTCGTGCGCCGCGCCCACGAGCAGGGGCTGCCGATCGGGATCGTCAACCTCGGTCCCACCCGCGGCGACGCGCTGGCGCAGGCCCGCGTCTCGGCGCCGGTCGGCCAGGTCCTGCCGCAGCTGGCCGACGCGCTCTCGGCGGCCGAGTCCAGCGTCTAGTGCACCGCCGTCGAAATAGCGTCACGTTCGGCCGACGATCCGCGCCGGACGCTTCGTTGCTTCTCCTCGCAATACCCACGGGTATTCCTCGTCGTCGCGCCTCGCGTCCAGCGCGGATTGTCGGCCTCGGCGTTGATGCTATCTCGACGGCGGTGCACTAAGACCAGGTCCTTCACGGCCAGGTCGAGCCCGACGTCCCCCGCGCCGGCCGGGGATGTCGTCGCGCTGGATGGTCGTCGGGCTGGATGGGGGGCAGGGGCCTTCGGGGCGTCGCGCCCGCGAGGTCAGCGCGGGGTTCGAATGGACGGCTCGACGGAGAGAGTCAGCCGTTCCGCGCCGCGCATCACGGCCAGCGCGTGCGGCGCGCCGGCCCGGTCCTCGGTCAGCAGCCGGTGCAGGTCGTCGATTCCGGCGGTCGGCTGGCCGGCGAACCCAACGATCAGATCGCCCTCGCGCAGCCCCGCCCGCGCCGCCGGGCTGCCGGCCTCGATGGACGCGACGAACACGGCGCTCTCGATCGGCAGGTTGTGGAACCGCACCACCCGGCGGTGCAGCGGCACCGTCTGACCGGCGACGCCCAGGTAGGCGCGCCGCACGCGGCCCTCGTGAATCAGCTTGCCGACCACGAAGGCCGCGATGTTGATGGCGATGGCGAAGCAGATCCCTTGCGCCGGCAGGATGACGGCGGTGTTGACGCCGATGACCCGCCCCGACGCGTCGCAGAGCGGGCCGCCGGAGTTGCCCGGGTTCAGCGCCGCGTCGGTCTGGACCACGTCGTCGATGAGCCGCCCGGTCGGCGTGCGCAGCGACCGCCCCAGCGCGCTGACCACGCCGGCCGTGACGCTGCAGTTGAACCCGTACGGGTTGCCGACCGCGACCGCGATCTGACCGACCCGCAGCGACGACGAATCGCCGAAGGCGGCCGGCGGCAGGTCGGTGGTGAAGGCGCGGACCACCGCCAGGTCGCTGTCCGGGTCGTCGCCGACCAGCTGGGCCGGGATGCGGCGCCCCTCCAGCGTGGTCAGCGTGATCTTGCTGGCCCCGCTGACCACGTGGCTGTTCGTCAGGACGTAGCCGTCGGGGGTGAAGACGAATCCGGAGCCGCTGCCGGCTCCGCTGTCGCGGCGGCGGGCCGGACCCGGCGACCGGACGCCTTCGACGTCCAGTCGGAGGACCGACGGGCTGACCTGATCGGCCACCGCGGTGATGGTTTGCGAATAGGCGTCCTGGACCGCCGCCTCGTGGCCGCGGTCCAGCTCGTGGCTGGCGGTGTTCATGCGTCTCCTTTCGCCGGGGCCCTCAGCTCCCGGCGGGTCAGGACCGTGGGCATCCGCCTCACGGCCGTTCGCGAACCATAATCGCGGCGGCGCGTCCGTCAAATGCGCCGCGGGCCGTCGCTCCGTCGGGCTCGACCGGCGGGGCTGGCTGCGCGGGCGGGCCTCGACCCGGGCGCCGCCCGTTCAGCGGGCAAGCGCGCCGGAACAGACGCCGCCCGCGCCGGACGCCAGCGGGGCGCCGCGCCCGGCGAGATCAGAAGCGGATCTGGATCTCGTAGCGCCGGTTCTTGGCCTTCTTGGCCGGCGTGTTGTCGGGCGTGACCAGCGGCCGCTCGGAGCCCATGCCGACCGAGACGATCTCGCTGGCCGGGATGCCGCGGCCCTCCAGCTCCTTGGCGATGACGGCGGCGCGCTTGGCCGACAGCTCCTTGTTGTGCTCCGGCTTCCCGCTGGAGTCGGTATGGCCCGAAACCTCGAATTTGAAGCTGGTTACTCCGGCGATGTTCAAGTGTTTCTTTACATCCACCAGCGTGTCCGCCAGCTTCCGGATCTTGGCGTCGCACCCCGGCATCAACTGGTCGCTGTCGGTCTTGAAGCTGCACTGGTTCTTGCGCCCCTCGGCCAGCAGGCGCGCGTTCGCCTCCTTGACCGCCTTGTCGCGGGCCGCGTTGCCGGCGACGCCGGCCGCCTTGCCGGTCAGCTTGCCCAGGTCCAGCGCCTGGGCGGGCGAGGCGGCGACCCCGGTCAGGCAGACGGCCAGCGTGGCGGGAATCGCGATCCGACGACGAAACGACTCTGGGAACACGATGAAGCAGTTCATGGCCCGACGGTAGCGTCCCTGTCGGGCTGGGTAAAGTAGACGGAAACCGGCTACCATGGAGCGCCATGCGGAGGCTCTTGAGGTTCGTCTTCCTTGGTCTGTTGCTGGCCGGCATTGCCATCCAGTTCGTCCCGGTCAAGGACATCGGGAGCAATCCACCGGAGCGATTCGTCGTCGATGCGCCGCCCCAGGTGGCCGCCATCCTTCGCCGCTCCTGCTTCGACTGCCACAGCAACGAGACCCGCTGGCCGCTCTACAGCCGGATCGCGCCCGGGTCCTGGCTGATGGCGCGCGACGTCCACCGCGGGCGGAACCACCTGAACTTCTCCGAGTGGGGCGACGCCGACGAAGAGGAACGGCAAGACGACCTGGAGTCCTGCTGGGACGAGGTGGCCGCGGGCGAGATGCCGCCGGTGCAGTACCTCTATCCGTTCCACATGTCGGCCAAGCTGTCCGACTCCGACAAGGCCCTGCTGAAGGCGTTCTTCCTGAAAAATGCCGCCAACCCGGGCGAAAAGCAGCCGGATACCGCCAAGGCGCAGGCGGACGAGAAGCCGGCCGCCACGCCCTGACGCGGGCGCCTGCCGGCGACGCGCTCAAGTTTCCCGGTTGGGCTTCCGAGAGGGATGCTGCCCATGGACCCCTCCCTCGCCTCGCCTCCGACCTCTCGTCGCGCTCCTTATCCACTCCTGCTCGCCGGAGAGCTCGCGGTCATCGGCGAGATGGTGGCCAGCCTGGACAGCTTGACCAACGCCGGCCGCCACCACGTGATGACCAAGATCGTCGCCTTCGTGCAAGGCCGCCTGGGGCCGTCGGTCGCCAAGCGCGGCCCCGCCGAGCGGGCGCGGATCGCCGAAATGGTCGAGCGCCTGAAGAACGAAGCGGCGCGGCCGCTGCCGGTCGTCTCCAACTTCACGGAGACCGTCGAGCGCCTGCTGGCCGTTCCGGGCCTGTTCGCCTGACGTTTTGGCTGTAACCTCCGGGGGCCTCTCGCCTCTGGATGGACATGGCCGATTCCGCAAACGTCGCCGGCGAGCCGGCCGCCGGATCGGCGGCCGAAATTCCGGACGAAGCCCTGGTCGAACGCGCCCGCGGGGGCGACCATCTGGCGTTCGAGCTGCTCATGCGCCGTAACAACCGCCGCGTCTATCGCGCGGTGCGGACGGTGCTGCGCGACGCCGCCGAGGTCGAGGAGGTCATGCAGCAGGCGTACCTGCTGGCGTTCTCGCATCTGGACCAGTTCGAGGGGACGGCCCGCTGGTCGACCTGGCTATGCCGCATCGCCTTCAACGAGGCGCTGGCCCGCCTGCGGCACCGGGGGCGCTTTGTCTCGATCGACACCGGCGGCGAGGCCCCCGGCGCGGAGGGGTGGCGGGCGACGGGGCCCGACCCGGAGCGGCAGGCCCGCACGCGCGAGCTGGGCCGGCTGGTCGAGGAAGCCGTCGACGAGCTGCCGGACATCTATCGGAGCGTGCTGATCTTCCGCGAGATCGAGGGGCTGAGCACGGCCGAGACGGCCTCGATCCTGGCCGTCGACGAGAACGTCGTGAAGACCCGCCTGCATCGGGCGCGGGGCCTGCTGCGCGACACCATCGAGCATCGCATCGGCGAGCAGGTCGAGGACGCCTACGCCTTCGAAGCCCGCCGCTGCGACCGCGTGGCCGCGGCGGTGATGGCGCGGCTGGAAATCCCCACGCGGCGCTGATTCTTCGTCACTTCAGGGGCGGTCGGCACTCCATGGCAGGCAAACGCCAAGGAGACTGACGATGCTGCGATCGAAGACCGTGAGCTGGGTGAGCCTGTCGCTCTGTGGAGGGTTGGGCCTGCTGGCCGCCGCGTGCGCAACCGGCAACGAAGGGGCCGCCCCGGGTCCGTCCACCCCGCCGGCGGCGGCCGCGCCGTCCTTCCAGGAGCAGGTCGCGGCAGGGCGGAAGCTCTATGAAGAGCATTGCGCGGACTGTCACGGCGACGAGGGCGAAGGCGGGACCAAGGCGCCCCGCGTGGTCGGCCTCGCCCAGGGCGCGCTTCCGCTGAACCCGCCGGCGGACCGCAAATACCGGAAGAACCGGTTCGTCACGGTGGCCGACGTGGCCGACTTCGTGGTCCCTAACATGCCGCCCGGCAAGGGGAACAGCCTGCCGGCCGACCAGTACTGGGACATTCTGGCCTTCGACCTGCACGCCAACGGCGTCGACCTGCCGAAGCCGCTGACGCCGGAGCTGGCCAAGACGCTGACGATCCCGCGCTAGTGCACCGCCGTCGAATAGCGTCAACGCCGAGGCCGACAAGCCCGCGCTGGACGCGAGGCGCGACGACGAGGAATACCCGTAGGTATTGTGACGAGAAGCAACGAAGCGTCCGGCGCGGATCGTCGGCCGAACGTGACGCTATTTCGACGGCGGTGCACTAGGCCGCCTCCGGGCGGCACGTCGTCGGGCATGGTTCGCTGCCGCTCATCGTTGCCTTACGGCAACGCCGTCCTAACGCTCCCAAGCAGTTCACTTTGCCGTCGCTTGACCGCCGGCCGGCGATCCGGCCGGGTGGCGGCGCCGGGCCCGCGCGGTTTCGGTCTTCGTTGACGCAAATCAACTCCGGTCCGCTGTGGGCTAGGGCTTCGCCGTCCGGCCGGCCGGGCGCCCCCGCGTAGCGCGCGACCGGGCGGCCGTGGGCCCCCGATTGGCCCCCGGCGGGCGGCAGGCGCCCGGGGCCCCCGGGTGTCCC
>JAICYS010000236.1 GCA_025934105.1 Myxococcota bacterium
GGTGACCAGGGCGGCGAGTCCGCCGACGTAGTTGCCCGTCGCCAGCGCCGTCTCGATGTCCGGCAGGATGCCCAGGTAGGCGTCGTGCAGCGCCGTTTGCGAGCAGTCGACGAACGTCTGGCCGGCGCTCGCGTCCGCGAAGCCGCCGTCCGGCGCGGTCGGCGAGATGGGCGGCGGCTTGGTCAACCAGCAGCCGGACGTGGTGAGCACAAACAGCCAGGCGAAAAGCCACGCCGCGGCGCAGGGGATCGTCTTCATTTCCCCATGCTCGCCCGGACATGCGAGCCGCTCCCTTTTTCGCTGACCTATTGCAGGCGGACGCCGGCGGACTGCAGCTTCCGCAGCGCTCGATGCAGGTCCTGCCGCACGGTCTCCTGGGTCATGTTCAAGAAGCGTCCGATCTCAGCACAACTCATCGCGCAGTCATTGGATCGGCCAGATTCCTGCCGCCGCGCCGCCGCAGCCCGCGCCACCCGCAGGCTGCATGTCTCTGGGATTTCATCGACATGGCGACCGGGCCAGTTCAACACAATCTGGTTCCCGTTGGCCTCTAGATACAGGTGATACCGGCACCCCACGTGGTGGCAGGTGCCAGGCGGGCAGTCTCGATCATCCGCCGGCGGCCCGAACCGCGCTTCCTCATAGGGCATCAGGTGCCAGCGCTCGCGGATCAGGTCACGGCGCGTCTCCGTCTGTTGGGCGATAGTGGGGATGCCCAGACTCTCGTGGCTCTCTCCTCCAAGCATGGATCGGGGTGCGGCCACCGGGCGGCGGGATGAACGCGGAAGGATGATTGGTGGCTCAGCGGTGGCGGGCCGAGTCGCGCGCGGCTTCAGCCTGGACGCACGGCGACGCATGCGCCTTTTCTCCTCAGCTCGCAGCACACGCACGGCAGTCGGCAACGGGTCGATGAATCGGCCGAACATCCGAAACGGGCGCAGCGCATATTGCTCCGCGGCCGGCGGGGTCGCATCGTCTGGCACGACTCGAAGCAAGGGAACGGCGCTCATTTCTTCGGCTCCTTCCTCGGTTCCCAGGTTCCGATCAGATTGGGCGGCTCATCCGGCAGTTCACGTGGCTCGTGCCATTCGAGGTCCGCGTGGTCGAACATTTCGGAGACTCGATCGGGAGACGCGCCGTAGAGCGGCTCCCCTCGGTGCGGATGTCCTTCCACGGAGAACTCCACAGATTGGGCGTAGTAGTCGGCCGGAGCGCCGAAGGGCGACCGGTACACGGCCCAGATGCGAATCGTGCGGGGTGGCGTGAGGGGCGGAGTGGGATCGGCGCTCAAGCGGCACGTCCTTTCCGCCCGCGGGCGATGTAGTCGCGCTGCCTGGGCGTCAGGCCGACGACCAGCCGATCAACGTCTGCCGCACGAACCTGCCGCCCGCGCGCGCCCATCCGCTCCACGCCCGCGGCATCCAGCCAGCGCGAAAGCGTCCACCGCGTAATCCCCACCCGCCGCGCGGCCCGGGGCATCGTCTCCAGCGTCTGGCGCTCGGCGATGGCCCGCTCAATGAGCTCGGTGGGCACCCGCCAGCGGCGCTTGCACGGCGGCTTCGGCGGCACCGGCAGGCCACTCTCCAGCAGCCACCGCCCAAGGGTGTCGCCCAACATCCCCCGCCGATTGGCCGCGTCGTTGACCACCTCGCAGGCCATCCATGCGGCGACCGCGTCGTCCACGTCGATTGGCTCAAGCATCTGCCGCGCGTACCGGATGCCCGCCTCGGGGCGGCTCATGGTCCGCGAGCGCCGCACTCCGGCCCAGCGGAGAATCCCTCGCAGCGTGTCGGCGGAGAACCCCGTGCGCTCTGCCGCTTCCGTCAGCGTCTCATGGCCTGGCTGGATTCCCAGCGGCAGCCCGAGCTTTTGGGCGCGCCAGTAGGTGGTCGCCTCGGTGCGATCCAGCGCTCTGGCAACTGCCGCCAGGGACCGCTCACCCCACAGGACGACAAGGCGACGGTCGTCGTTGGCCGTCCACCGTCGGCGCCTCCAGAGGCCAAGCCGGGCCGCTCGGTGCTGGACGGACGAGAGAGAGCGGCCAAGCAACTCGACGACGCGCACAGGGCCTTCGGCGACGTAGCATTCTCGAAGGACGGCGTCCTCGGCAGGCGTCCACGCGGCGCCGAACGGGTGCGCGAGCGCGACGGCGCTCACAGAAGCGTCCCCTGGCGCGGGTCGGCGGGGACCGGCTGCGGCTCTTGTTTTTCGGCAGCTTTCTCGGCGGCCTCGACCACGCGCTCCAGGATAGTCGGTTCGGTCCGCGAGCAGTCGACGCACCAGTCTCCGAGCAGCTTCTGCCCGCGGTCGGCGGTCCATCCGAGGATCTTGCGTGCCTCGAGATGGCGCGCGCAGAGCGCGATTCCCGCCGCCTGCTTACCGCGCCGAAGCTTGTACCAGCGCGGCAGCTTCAAAACGGGCATTCCTTGCCTCCGTCCCAACGCCAAACGTCGAACCCAGGCACGACCCACCGCCCGAACACGACGAGCATCAGGTCTTTGGGATAGGGGTCCGTGCTCCCGACGAACGTCAGGCGCGGACGGAGCGCCAGCACCAGCGCCTTGCGATGGACGTGCCGGGCGAACCACTCGGTCCCGACCGAGGCGGGCACCAGCACCACCAGCGTTGCGCGGAGAGCGGGCGCCTGCTCGGCCGCCTTGGCCACGAACGGTCGGATGTTGCCGTACGGCGGATTCAGCCACATGACGTCGCCGGGCGCCTGCGGCAGCACCGCCCAGTCGGCAGCCAGCGCGTTCTCGTCAGCGGATGACCCGGGGCCGAGGAACCGCGACCCCGACACCGAGTTCTTCTTGGTGGCCGCGAGGTCCCACCAGATGGAGCCGAATCGCTCCTGGACGGCATACAGGAATTCCGGCGGCGTGCCCACAGCCTGCTCGGACTTGCCCGGCTTCTGCTTGGGCATCTTGCGGGGGCTCACAGCACGCCCGCCCGCCACGCAGCCGCCAGCATCACGGCCACCACACCCCCGACGACACACGCGAGCACCGCGCCGCCCCAACTTTCGGCGCGGTGCCGCGTGACATGGAGACTTGCTTGAATGCGGGTCAATCCCACTCTGTCCTCCCCTCGGCCATCTCGGTTGACGTCGGCACGCACGGGGCACACTGGCCGCTCACGGCGCAAACACCTCGTCGTCGCGCTCCGGGGGGAGGCGAACGTCCGGCACATACTCGGGCGCTTCCGCCGGCTCCGGCCGTTCGTTCCTCGGGCACGTCGGACAACCCGTGCGCCCGCGCTCCGCCTGGACGATGGCGGCGGCGTGGTCCATCTCGGCTTTCGCCTTCTGGAAGTGCCCCATCGCGCGAGCACCGTCGGTGGTGGTGGTCTTCCACCGCTGTCCCGATTTCCAGTCCTCCGCATCCTTCGAGTCGGTGCGATCCAATTCGACGATCCCACCGCGGCCGCGCTCTGCGTCCCACGTCGAGACGGCCACCCGAAAGACCTCCTTGGCGCGCTCTAGATTCTCGTCGGCGATGCTCACGATGTCGGCTCCGTCTGCGGGTTGCGCTGGCGCCATTCCTCGAGGTCGCGGGCGATCTGATCCTTTCGCGCCTGGACTTCGGCCTCGGTCATGGTCACGCGCGGGGGTGACTTCGGCTCCAAGATGCGAGACGGCCCCCTGGCAACCCGCTCTGCCATCCACGCCCGCTCTTGCGCGTCCAGCCGCTTCGCGTGCTCGGCCGCTACCTTCGCGGCCGCGGCGGCCAACTCGGTTCGCCGCTCGATAAGCGCGTCGGCCGCGACCAGCGCCGGAACCGTCCGCGCGCCGGCACTCTTGCGACGCAGGCTATCCCCGCCGCAGACCACCAGCCGCCCCGTTCCAGCGATGCGGTCCACGACCCTCTTGCCGTAGCGCTGCTGAAATTCCTCGGCGGTCAGGTTCGCGGTCATGACCGTCGGCAGCCGGCGCCGGTGCCGTTCGCTCACGATTTCGTCGATGAGCGACACCAAGAAGCCGCTCTTGTCCAGGTACTCCTGGCCGAGGTCGTCGACCACCAGCCGGGCGGCCGAGAACAGCGGCTCGACCGCCTTCTCGTCGTACTGCGCGATCCGGGAGAGTGACTTGGCCGGGCGGAACAGGAACGGCCACGGCTTCCGGTGCTTTGGCAGCCACACGTCACCGCCGAGGTACCAGTCGCGCAAGTCGTAGAGCGGCCGGATCAGCCACCGAATCGCAGCCAGCGTCTTCCCGGTCCCGGGCTCCCCGATGGCCAAGACGGAGCCGCCAGCGTCGGTCATCGCGCGCAACGCCTCGGTTTCGATCAGCGCGCCGGACGCCTCCTCGATTTCCACCTCGGTCAGTCCGCACTGCGCGGCCTGGAGGCGCACCGCGGCGGTGAAGTTTTCCAACTCGGTCATGCGGTCTCCTTGGCGAATCTCTCGGCTCCCTCGGCGTAGTTCTTGGTCCCTGTCAGCGGCGCGTAGCCGGTCGGGCTTGCCCGGGCGCCCACGGTCTTTTGCGGGAACCTGAGGCCATCGAACCGCTGGACGAACCAGCTCCACGGGTGCCGCGCCTCAGCGACCTTCGGGCTGCGATCGGCGAAGAACTCGGCGAACATCTGCGGGGCGCGCCTTTGCGCCGCCAGCGCTTCCGGGCTCGGCAATCGGGCCAGGACGTCACGCAGATCGCCCACGGCCGCGAAGTCGTTCGGCCGGCCGCCGTAGGAACCCTGCTGGTACGTGAGCCAGGACATCCGGAAGGCTTCGAACCACTCCTCGGCCCCCCAGCGGCGAAGCTCCGGCTGGACGGGCGTCACGTCGATCGAGACGGCACCTCGATTGCTAAGCGCAGGCGCGGGCGTCTGAGCCTGACCTGAGCAAATAGGGCCGGAGAGATCTGACCCGGACCCGGATCCGGATCTTGCCTGGACTGGACTTGTCTTGTCTTGGTCGGGATCGTCCTGCGGACGTCCGACCGCCGTTCCTTCGCCGCGGTCGGATTCGTCCCCAGACGTCGGTCCGACGATCGTCCTGACGTCGCCCGACCGCTTGTGAAACGGGCAGCTCCCAGGATCGCACTTGTTGTTCCTGTGCGCGCGCAGCACGCGCTTGCGCTCGGCCTCGTTCTCCATCTTCACGATGTCGCCGCCGGTGCGCCTTGCCCAGTTGTGGATCGCCTTCGGGGCGCCGACTTCGACCTCGTCGATGAAGCCGCATGCGACCATGGCCGCGTAGCATTTGCCGTCGGCGAGCCTGTACCCGACCACGTCCTCGATGGACCAGGCGTTCATTTCGGACAGGTCGCCGGCCGGGGCGCTGCGGACCGCCCACGTCCACAGCTTGATCAGGTACATCGCGGCGTTCGGGTCCTGCATGCGGCCGCAGAACGCTCGCGTCTTGGGGTGTCCGACAAACCCCTCGTCGATCTGGAGGTACATCTACGCGCACCTCCGTTCCGCGCGGCTCGCCGCCGCCAGCTCGTCCCAGTGCGCGCGGCCGGCCACGCCAAGCGATTCCCAGGCGTCCGAGGCCATGGACACCAGCTCGTCCCGAAACGCTCGCTGGCCCTCACGTCCGAGCGCCACGTACCACTTGCCGCGGCCCCCGACCTGTCCATCGATGTCGCGATGGTGTGCGCGACACCCCGGGGCGGTCTCGGCGTCGGGGCAGCGCCGCCACCCGGCCCGGTCCCCGAGGTGCATGCACTCAATGTGGCCATAGCAGGGGCCTGGGAGGGGCGCGCCCGGTCGGTTCCCAGCGACGATGCAGTAGGCCATCGAGACTGCGCAGGGGAGTGTGCGGACGAAGGCCATGCGTCCCCACTCGCGTGTGCGGCGGGCGTGGGCGGTCTTCGAGGGACCGCGCGAGACGCCCCGCGACTTTGCCCTTAACCTATTCTTGCGCTTCGGGGGCTTGGGGGGGCGCGGGGCGCGGACGGGTTTGGGGAAAGCGAAGTCGGTCATCGCTCCAACTCCCGTTCAGCGGCGGTGATCTCGTCGACGCTGACACCGTCGAGTAGCAGCGACGCGGTTACCTCATGAGCCGTGCGATTGCTCCAGCGTGCCTGAGGACTGCCGAAGGCGGACCACAACTCGAACTTATCTCCTGGCTGCATGAACTGGCACGACCGGATTGGCAGCGCGCCCATTGCACCATCGCGTCCGCATTTCAACGTCGCCCGCGCCCTCTCCAGCGCCTCCCTGGCCGTCATGATTTATCTCCGAGACTAATCGCCCGCAGTTGTTTCTCGATGGCGGCACTCCACCGGTCAAATGCGGCGTCGGCATCCCGCTTGGCCTTTTCGTTGAGTGAGCGTTCCGTTCGGATAAAATGGATCTGAATGAACCCGAGCGCGCCTATGACACACGACACTCCAGCTACGGCAACAGCAATCGCGGGGTGACATCTCTCTGATAGGTCTATGGCCAGCGCAGGAGCTACCGCAAAAGCAGAGACCGTTGAAATGGCGTCCAGCAGCGAGACGAGTCTTCCTGGTCTCCATCTCCGGTCCTTCGCCACCAGCTCCGTCACCCTGTCACATGCAGGGACACAGCCAGAAGACGGGCAGATGACGCCGAGAATGTCGTGAGAGACGTCGCGAGCGCTGCGGGTCATGCCGCCACCTCCTTCCGCCCGCGCTCGCCCACCATCGCCAGCAGCTCCTCTCGCAGCTCCGGCCGTGCCGCGATCCTCGCCTCCATTCGCTGGCACGCGGCGATGACCGACGAGTGGTGACGCTCGAGCATCCCTCCGAGGCTCATGAATCCGAGCCCCGTCACCTGGCGCAGCGTCCAGCACAGGTCCTCGATTCCGCGCCGTTCAGCCTCCGTGCCGCCGGCGTGAGTGCGATAAAGAAGCCGGTCGACGGTCGTCCCGTTGCGCTCGGCCACCGCCTTGAAGACCCGCGCCCACCTGCGCCGCAGGAACTCGCCAGCGACCCCGGCCCGCTTCGCCCCCTTGCGCTCTGACGCCGCTTTCCAGGCGCGCCGCTTCTCCACCGACCTCCCGCCAGAGAACATCCGCCCGGCCTCGTAGACCGCGCGGTGAGCTGCGGCCAGGTCGCCGCCGGTGTCCCTGTACACCCGGGCCACCAGCTCGCCGATCTCCGCGTCGCTCATCTCCCGCCGCCTCACGCCACCCTCCAGACCCGCACGCCGCCCGGGACCGCCCTCGTGCTGTACCGCTGCGGCGCGAGATGCTTCCAGTAGCCGTGCAGTCCCTCCGTGCTTGCCAGCCCCGGGAGCAGCAGCGAGTCGCCCACCGCCAGGCACCGGAGCTTGTCCGAGAAGCTCTTGCCCATTCCGTATGCGCGACTCGGAATCGGGATGCCCCTCTCCGCTCTGGCCTCTGCCGCGGCACGCATCACGTCGGAGATGCCCGGGCGCTCACCCTTCTCGCGACGCTCCGACAGTTCGTCCCGCACGGCGGCCAGCTCGGGGAGGGTCATGGGCGCACCCTGCGAGCTCGCGCGCCGACGACCTTTCTCTTTCGCGTCTTTGGCCTGTCGCCGGAAACGCCCGTGGGCCAGTTGACAATCGCGCCGGCAACAGGCTTACCGTCGATGTCGACTTCCCAGCCGGGCGCGGACAGCCGGCGAGCCTTGCACTTCTCGGGATACTGCCCGTCCGGGTGGACGGCCATCTCGGCGAGCGCGACAGGGCAGGCGATGAACCGGGCCTCCATGCGCGTGCTCCGAGCCATCCCGAAGAACGTGCTCCGAGCCATCTCGAAGAACGTCAGCGCATGCCGCGGCGATGGCGAGAAGTGCAGACCGCCGCCGCATTCTTTTTCCCCGCCATCCCAGTCGGGCGCCTCGGGAGCGGTCCCCGGTGCGTAGGATGTGCCGCGCGGCGAATTAAAGTCCTGTTGGACCGCCTTGAACAGCAGAACGTTGCCGTTCTCGATCTGCAGGCCGTAGTAGTTAGACCAAGCCTCCGGCGTGCCCTTGTCGGCGCGCTGGACGAAACCGCCGCCGGTGATGTCGGGCTTACCGAAGGTCACGAGAATCGCGACGGTCGCGGCGGCGATCACCTTGGCGGCGCCACCGACGGCGAGCTGACAGAAACCTCTGGCCACGACGCTCGGCTGCGACGACTCCCAGGCCACGACGCTCGGCTGCGACGACTCCCGGGCCACGACGCTCGGCTGCGACGACCCCCAGGCCTCGACGCTCGGCCGCGACGACCCCCAGGCCACGACGCTCGGCTGCGACGACTCCCAGGCCACGACGCTCGGCTGCGACGACTCCCGGGCCTCGACGCTCGGCTGCGACGACCCCCGGGCCACGACGCTCGGCCGCGACGACTCCAGGGCCTCGACGCTCGGCTGCGACGACTCCCAGGCCACGACGCTCGGCCGCGAC
>JAICYS010000109.1 GCA_025934105.1 Myxococcota bacterium
CCTGCCGGCGGCGCCCCCGCTGCCGAAGGAGCCGCCCGTCCCGGTCGCCCCGCCGGTCGCCGCCGCGCCCCCCGTCCCGAGCACGCCGCCCGTGCCCACGTGCCCGCCGGTGCTGGCCGTCCCGCCGGTGCTGGTGGCGCCACCCGTGCCGACGGAGCCGCCCGTCGCGCTGGCGCCGCCGGTGGCGGTCGCCCCGCCCGTGCCGGCCTGGGTCCCGCCCGAGCCGGTCGCGCCCGAGCCGCCTGACCCGGAGTTCCCCCCGCCTCCACCGCCGCACCCGGCCAGACCGAACAGCAACAGGACCGAGACGGCCATTGAACGATCAGCTGGCTTCATGGGACCTCGGACGATACCGGAACGGCTCGCTTGCGAGGTTGCTCAAATTGGCGGGGACGGCTCATCGATCTCAGGCCGCCACCTTCTTGATGCTCTTCGCCCCCAGGGCCACCAGGACGACGCTCATCACCAGCAGGGCCGCGATCGGTCGCCACAAATCGACCAGGTCTGCGTTGCGCAGCACGACGCCGCGCATGATGGCGATCATGTGGGTGACGGGGAAGCAGAGGCCCAAGAGGCGCAACGGCAGCGGCATCCCCTCGAACGGGAAGATGTAGCCCGACAGGAAGATCCCGGGCAGGAACAGGAGCTGGGCGAACTGTTGCGCCTCCATCTGCGTCGTCGCGCGCGTCGAGATGAGGAGGCCCATCGACAGCAGCGCGAACAGATAGAACAGCGCGATGGCGTAAAGCAGCAGCAGGCTCCCGCGGATCGGGACGCTGAACCCGAAGCGCATCACCAGCAGGATCATGCTCATCTCGACCAGGCTGAGCGCCAGGTACGGCCCCAGCTTCCCCAGCATCAACCCCAGCGGGTTGATGGGCGTGACCAGCAGCTGCTCGAGCGTCCCCTTCTCGCGCTCGCGCACGATGGCGCCGGCGGCGAGCACGACGCCCAGAAGCTGCAACAGCACCGCCACCAGCCCCGGGATGATGTAGTTCGCCGTGCGCCCCTCCGGGTTGAAGAGGACGACCGGCTGCACGGCGATCGGCCCCAGGCTGCCGGGCGCCGGCTGCGACTGGCGCAAGTTGTCGTTGGCGGCGATGCCGTTGACGCTGGCCAGCGCCTGGGAGCTGGCGGTCGAGTCGGAGCCGTCGATCAGCACCAGCACCTCGGCCTTCATGCGCCGCACGCGCCGATCGTGAAAGAGGGGCGGGATCATGACGGCGGCGCGGGCCCGACCGGCGCGGATCTGCTGGCGCGCCGCGTTCGGATCGGCCGTGACGCCGACGATCTTGAACGTCTTGGACGCGACCAGCTGGTCTTGAATCAGTCGGCTGTCGACCGAGCGATCCTGGTCGACCACCACCAGCGGCAGATCGTGCACCGTCTCATCGATGAACCCGAACAGCACCATCTGCATGAGCGGCAGCACCAGCGCCAGGCGCAGCGTGCCTTTGTCGCGGAAGATGTGCAGGAACTCTTTGCGGAAGACCGCCAGGAACGAACGCCACATGATCAGCCCCGCGCCTGGCCGCGCGCGCGGGCGGCGTCCTCGGTCAGCTTGACGAACACGTCCTCCAGCGACGCGCGGATGGCCCGCACCTGCGCCTCGGCGAACCCCGCCTGGTGGATGTCGGCCGTCACCGCCTGGTCGGTCTTGTCGCTGGGCACGACGGTGTGCACCGACTGGCCGAAGATCGTGGCGCCCAGGCACCAGGGCTGACCACGCACCCAGGCCAGGGCGCGGGCCGGGCGGGGGCTCGCGATCTCGATGCGCCGGGTGTGCGGCGGGTTGACGTCCGGCAATGCGATGAGCGATTCGGGCGTGCCGCTGACCAGCAGCTTGGACATGTAGAGGTAGCCGACCTCGCCGCACCGTTCCGCCTCGTCCATGTAGTGCGTGGTGACCAGGAACGTGATCCCCTCGCCGGCCAGCTTGAACAGCAGGTCCCACAGCTCGCGGCGCGCCACCGGGTCGATGCCGGCGGTCGGCTCGTCCAGGAACACCATGCGCGGCTCGTGCATGAGGGCCGCGCCCAGCGCCAGCCGCTGCTTCCACCCGCCCGACAGCAGCCCGGCGCGCCGATCGAGATACGGCGCGATGTGGGTCAGGGCCACGGCGGCGTCGCGCCGCTGCCGCAAGCGGCTGCCGGACAGGCCGTAAACGCCCGCGAAGAAGTCCAGGTTCTCGCGCACCGTCAGGTCTTCGTACAGCGAAAACCGCTGGCTCATGTAGCCGATGTTGCGGCGGATCTCTTCCCCTTGCGTCGCCACGTCCAGGCCCAGCACGAAGGCCCGGCCCGCCGACGGCGCCAGCAGCCCGCACAGGATCCGGATCAGCGTCGACTTCCCCGAGCCGTTCGGCCCCAGCAGGCCGTACATCTGCCCGACCGCGACGTCGAGGGTGACCCCGTCCAGCGCCACGAAATCGCCGAAGCGGCGGCTCACCCCCTCGACGCGAATGGCAGCCTCGTCGCTCACCTCGGCACCTGCACGAAGGCGGCCATTCCGGCGCGCAGCACGTCCATCCCCTGCTCGATGCGCACCCGCGCGGCGAACACCTGGTCGGCGCGCTCGTCGGCGGTCTGGAGATTGCGCGGCGTGTACTCGCCCTCGCCGGCCACCGATTCGACGCGCCCGGCGAAGGTGCGCCCCGGAAATGAATCGACGGAGATCCGGACCGTCATCCCGGGGTGGATGTGGCCGATCTGCGTCTCGGGCACGTAGATGCGGACGTAGAGCTGGTCGGGCTCCAGCAGCCGCACGGCGGTCGCGTTGGGGGCCAGGATGTCGCCCGGGCGGAGGTCCAGCGCCTCGACCCGGGCCGCGCGCGGCGCCCGGATCGTGAGCTCGTCCAGCATGACGTCGATCTGCTGCACCCGCCCCTTGGCGGCGTCGACCATGCCCTGGGCGGTCTTCACGTCCTGCGGCGTCCCGTGCAGGAGCTGCTCGAGGCCGGCCCGCAGCGCCGCCACCTGCGCGGTGCTGTTGCGCAGGGCCAGCGCCGCGTTCTCGGCGTCGGCCCGCGTGGCGGCCCCCGACGCCAGCAGCTTGCGCATGCGGTCGTCGTCGAGGCGCGTCTTCTCCAGCGTGGCTTGCTCGGCCTGCAGCCGGGCCTGGGCGCCGGCGATCTCGGCGCGGCGCGCGCTCGAGAGATGCTGGCTGGAGACCTTCGCCAGCGCGCCCTGCGCCTGTTCCAGCTGGCCCTCGGCCTGCAGGCGCTGCGCCGGGAGATCGCCTTTCTCCAGCACCACCAGCGGCTGGCCGGCCTTGACCGCGTCACCCCTCGCGAACCAGCACGTCCTGCACGCGGCCGCCCACCCGGGAGCCGACCTCGATGGTGCGGGCCTCGACGGTGCCGCTCCAGCTATAGGGGGCGTGGGCGGCGCGCACGCGATAGACGACGTAGGCAGCCACCGCCGCCACGGCCAGCACGATCGGGATCAGCTTGCGCATCTTCGAGAGCAGTTGACGCACGATCGCGCCGACGGGCAAGTCCCCTGCGGCCGCCGCTGGGCAGGCCGCGAGAATCGGCGTAAGGTGCGCGGATGGCGGCGCCGGACGGCGCGGAAGTTCGCGTTCCAGTCGTGGTGGTGGGGGCGGGACCGGCCGGGCTCGCCGCGGCCGCCTGCCTGGCGCGCGCCGGCGTCGAACACGTGCTCCTCGAGCAGGCGGCGGAAATCGGCGCCAGCTGGCGGCGGCACTACGAACGGCTGCACCTGCACACGCCGAAGGGCATCTCCGCGCTGCCTCACGTTCCGTACCCGCGCGGCGCACCCCGATATCCGTCGCGCGACGACGTGATCGCGTACCTCGAACGATACGTCGGTGCGATGGGTTTGCGCCCACGTCTCGGCGAAAGGGTGACGGCCATCCAATCCGTCCCGGACGGCGACGACCGGGACGCCGGCCGGTGGTTCGTCCAGACGGGGGGCGCTCCCGCCGACGGGGCCGTCGGCGCGGCGGAGCCGTCGCGGGAGACGCCAGGCACCCGCCCAGCGCCGCCGTCCGGTCGATACCGCTGCCGTCACGTGATCGTGGCGACCGGGCTGGCGCGCGTCCCGCGGCTTCCGGAGTGGCCGGGGCGCGACCAGTACCGCGGCCAGCTGCTGCACAGTGCGCGCTACCGGAACGGGGCCGCCTGGCGAGGCCGGCGCGTCCTGGTGATCGGCATCGGGAACTCCGGCGGCGAAATCGCCGTCGATCTGCTGGAGAACGGCGCGACGCCGACGATTTCCGTGCGCGGAGCGGTGAACGTGATCCCGCGCGACGTGCTCGGCGTCCCGATCCTGGCGGTCGGCGCCGTGCTGCGGGTGCTGCCGCCGGCGCTGGGCGACCTGCTGGGCCGGCCGTTGATTCGACTGGGCGTCGGAAACCTGGAGGCGCTGGGGCTCCGGCGGCTCCCCTACGGCGCGCTGACCCAGGTGGATCGGCAGGGCCGGGTGCCGCTCATCGACTCGGGCACCATCGCGCAGATCCGCGCCGGGCGGATCGCGGTCCGGGGAGCGGTCCAGCGGTTCACGGCGGAGGGCGTCCAGTTCGCCGGCGGCCGCGATGAGCCGTTCGACGCCGTCGTGGCCGCCACCGGGTACGGCGCGAACCTGGGCGAGACGCTGGCCGACGGGCAAGCTCTGTGCGGGCCGACGGGGCTGAGGCCGCAGGGCACCATCAACCCCCGGCCCGGCCTGCACCTGTGCGGGTTCCGGTTGTCGGCGCGCGGGATGCTGAACCAGATTCGACAGGATGCCCGCTCGATCGCCCGCGCGATCGCGGCAGCCGAGCGGGCGTGACCCCACGGCCACCGCTCGCCGCGCCGAGCCAGCGCGCCAAGCGGGCGCGAGCCCGACCACATGCGCCGCGTCGGCGGGCCGGCGGCGCATCGCGCCTGGCCAGGCGCGTGGCCGGTGGCGGCGCGAGAACCAGAAGGCCGCGCGCGGGCGGCGATTTCGTGCGCGGGGGGCGGCGGTGAGCGGCGGCCGGCGAGGCCTGCGAACCGGCGGCCGCCCGCCTAATATTAGATGTCAATTCGCCCCGACTTTGGACAGTCTGGAAGGCGCGCCGTTCTGGCCGCGCATTCTTGCTCGCAACCCCACAGGAGCCGATCTTGACCTATTTATCTCGCAGACTCGGACGCCTGGCCCCGTCCCGGACCGGCCTGACCCTGGCCATCCTCGTTGGTATGGCGCTGGCGCCCCGCGCCGCCTCCGCCGTGCAGAGCTCGGAGCTCTACCGAACCCAGGCCAACTTCTATGGCCGGTTCGAGGCCCGCATCCGCTTCGCGCCCGGCGAAGGGGTGGTCAGCTCGTTCTTTCTCTGGAAGGACGGTTCGTCGTCGACGACCTCCTGGAACGAGCTCGACTTCGAAAAGATCAACTCCACCTGCAAGCTGCAGACGAACATCTGGACGGGCAAGGGGACGCAGAGCCAGCAGATCGACACCCCCAGCTTCAACATCTGCAGCGACTACCACACCTACGCGTTCGAGTGGACGCCGGACTACATCGCCTGGTCGATCGACGGCATGCAGATCCGGAAGGTGACCGGCTCGAGTGTCACCGAATACACGCAAAACGCATCGCAGGGGATGACGATTCACTTCAACACCTGGGAAGGGAACTCGACGTTCGGCGGCACGCTGGACCCGTCGATCCTGCCCGTGCACGAATACGTCAGCTGGGTGCAGTACTCGTCGTACGCGAACGGCGCGTTCCAGGTGCAATGGCGCGAGGACTTCAACGCCTCGGCGGTTCCTAGCGGGTGGGCCACCGGGAACTGGGCGGCGCCGAACAACCTGTCGACGCACAATCCCGCCAACGTGACGTTCTCGAACGGGATCGCCGTGCTGTCGATGACGGCCGACAACGCGACCGGCAACAGCGGAACGCCGCCGGCCGATCCGACCGACAGCAGCAATTCGGGCACCGGCGGAAGCTCGGCGACCGGCGGGAAGTCGGGAACGGGCGGGACCTCCGCCAGCGGCGGCGCCAACGGGGCCGGCGGAACCTCCGCCAGCGGCGGCACCAACGGGGCCGGCGGAACCTCCGCGACGGGCAGCGGAGGAAAATCGGGCGCCGGCGGCGCGACGGCCAGCGGCGGCAGCAACGGCAGCGGCGGCGACGGGACCGGCGGCAACTCGACCACCGGGACCGGCAGCGGCGGTACGCCGGGCAACGCCACCGGCGGCACGCCGGGCAACGCCACCGGCGGCGCGCTGGGCACGGCGACCGGCGGGGCCACCGGGACCGGAGGAGGCGCCCCCTCCGGCGACGGCTCCGGCCAGAGCGGATCCAGCTCGGGCTGCAGCTGCCGCACCGGGGGAAGCGAATCGACCGGGACGGGAGCGCTCGCCGCCCTGCTGATCTTGTCGATCTTGGCCGCCTCCGCCCGGCGCCGGCGGCCGGCGCGATCGATCAGGCGGTCGTAGCCGCGGGGCCGGTCGTAGCCGCGGGCCGCGCGGTCAGGCGGCGGCGCTTGGCCGCCCCCGCCGCCGCGCGGACGGATCAGAGACCGGCGTCGGAACGCGGCCCTTCCTGCTGGCAGGCGGGGGTGCCGGTGATGTTGAGGCAATGATTCGGGGCGCAGCACTCATCGTTGCTCGTGCAGGCGTGGAACATCGGATAGCAGGCCGCATCGGTCGGCGTGTGGCCGGCGTCGCTCTGGTTGCGCGAGACGTCCACCGTCCCGTCCCGGGCCGTGCCGGCGGAGCCCGGGCCCTCCTGCTGGCACATCAGCGTGCCGCTCACGTTGAGGCAGCGGTTCGGGGCGCAGCACTCGCCGTCGTTCACGCAGGCGTGAAACAACGGCTGACAGGCCGGCGGCGCGTCTGCCCCGGCCTCGACGGTCTGGCTGTTTCCGTCGGTTCCGGTGTGCGAGCTCGCCTTCGGGCTGGAACTGCACGCCCCAGCCATCGCCCCCAACGCAACCAAGCAAAATATTCTCCGCATTGTGCCAGCTTAACCTATTTGGGCGGGGGCTGAACGAAATCGACGGCCGAGGGCTGCCGTTGCGCCCCAACGACCGCGGCCACCGGCGCCGGGCATGGCCAGCGGGGCAGCCGCTCGGCCGATCGCGAAAATCAGCGGAATCGAAGGATGAACGTGCTGCCCCCGCGGATCACGCCGCCTCGCCGCAACAGCGCGTGGAAGCGGCCCGCCGTGTCGACTTGCGAATTGCCGGACTCGTACCGCAGCCCCATCCGGAACGTCTGGCCGGTCGTCATGGCGGTCTGGATCGTGATCTCGTGATTGGGAACGCCGAACAACGTCGGCGTCAATCCCAGCGACTGCGCCTTGGCGGTTTCGGTCGCGTCCAGGGTCGAGCAGGTGGTGAGCTGCGAGAAACCCCCGAAGGCCTGGTGGACGATGGTCGCGCCGGCGTCGACCTGTAGGTTCTTTGCGATAAACGTGCCCCGATGTGGGGTTGCGACGCTGTTGAGCGTGAGCTTCGCCGACGGCGCCACGACCGTCCCGACGAAGGCCGCCCCGATGGCCGCGTCCGCCGTCCCCAGGTAGCCCAGGAATGCGTCAATCGGCTGGCGGTTCGTGCCGGCAAACGTCCCGCGTTCGATGAGGCTGGTCTGGACGTAGACGAACACCTCGCCGGCGGACTTGTCGAGGAGGATCATCCCCTGCGGCTCCAGATCCAAAGACCCGAAGACGTAAACGCCGGCCGACAGGCGCAGCGTCGCGCCGGACTTCACCGCCACGCTGCCGTAGCGGCCCGGCGTGATGGTCTGATTCGCGCCCGGTTCCAGGTCGACGGTGCCGCGTGACGTGGCGGGAATGACCACGTTCCAGGTGACGGTCTGGCCGGGCTGCAGCTGAACGTGCTCGAGCACGCCGCCGGTAACGGTGACGTCCGCCGGCTTCGTCACCGTGCCTTGCGTCCGCAGCGTTCCGGAGAGCGCGTCCCGATGCCCCAGCGAGATCGACGGCACGCTCCACAGGCTGGCCGCCTTCAGGTCGGTCCCGAACGTCGACTGGGTGGTTCCCATGTTGCTGATGGACGCAAACCCGCCGGCCGAGTCCTGAACCGTCACGCGATCGGCGACGGCCAGCTGGCCATCGGCGCCGAGGGCGATCTGATCGAGTCCGACCCCCGCGGGCAGGTGCACCGCGACCACGGCGGTCGAGCCGCCGCCCGTGCCCGGCGCCTGCCCGCAGGCCGGCGGAAGGCCACTGGTGTGGCCTGCGATCCCCGGCGGCAGGAGGATCTCGATCTTCCCGTCTGGCGGCATGCCACTCGGCGAGACGATCACGCTCACGGTGGTGTTGGTCCCCCCGCGGTTCGGGACCAGGACGTCCACGATTCCGTGGAACGGCGTGCTCGGAACGCCGCCGCCGGGCGTGAACAGGAACGGCACGCCGGTGCCTCCCCCGCCGGTTCCACCGCCGGCCCCCGGCGTCATCGGCCCATCGACGATGTGGAGGTTGCGCTGGGCGACGTGGCGGTCGCCCGGAACCAGCGTGCCCGAGTCGAACACGGCGCGGGTCGTGTCAGGCACCGGATCGTCCTGCGAGTCGACGACCGTCAGCATGCACGAGTGCTCGGCGGCGGCCGCCGGCACGTTCCAGGGAAACTTGGCCACTTCGGGCAGCTCCGGATTCACCACCGGGATGGCCGCGCAGCCGACCAAGCTCCACCCCGTGCTGGTGTCCAGCGCCCCGCACGAGGCGCTGTTGGCCGGGAATGTCGTGGTCCAGAAGTTCGACGGCAAGGGCGGCACCTCCAGCGTGGCGTCGGTGAACAGCGAGACGACGCGCACGTTGCTGGCCGCCTGCAGCCCGTGATTGGTCACCTGTACGTAGGCATTCGCGGCGGTCCCGCGCACGGGCGACCGGTCGATCATGGTGCCGGGCGGGCAGCCCGCGACCTCGACGGGACAGCTCTCGAATTCGAAGTTGTCGGCCGCGGCGATGGTGTGCGCCGGGTCGTCTTGCGACGGAACGTCGATCCGGACGTCGGTGGAATTCCACCAGTAGACGCTGCCTCCCACGCTGTCGTCGGGCTTGAAGAAGCTGGGCCGGGTCGGATCGGGGATCGGGTGCTCCGGGTCCGGCATCCCGCTGGGCGACGGCGTCACGCCGCGATCGTAGACGTTGTCGCGCGCGACCAGGATGGGGCCCGAGCAGCTGGCGCCGGGCGCGATGTTGCGCTGGTACGCTCCGTGCCCCATCGAGCCGATCGACAGGACGTTGTTCGCGCGATCGACGTAGACGTTGTTGACGTCGAGCCCGTTCGGCAGCCCCTCGTCGAACGGAACGAACGCGACGGCATTGCTGGACGGGGTCAACGTTCCTTTGAACACGCCGACGGACGTGCCGGCATAGATGGTGTTCGGATCGTTGGGATCGACGGCCACCCCGGTGACCGCGGCGCCGGCGGGAAGCGTGGTGGGGGCGGTGGCGGTCAGCGTGGCCCAGTTGGCGCCGTTGTCGCTGGTCAACACCACCGTGCCGCCCGCCGCGCCACCGTACGCCGCCAGGGCGCGGCCCGGGTTGGACCAGTCGACCGCGATGCTGTTGGGGCTCAGGTTGCCGGGCAGGCCGGCCGGGCTCTGGTTCCAGGTCGCGCCCTCGTCGGGAGAGCTGAAGATGCTGGGCACCGCCGGAACGCCGACGTAGTAGCTCTTCTTGCCGTTGCTCCCGGCGGTGGGGGAGATGGCCAAGCTGCTGAACGAGCCGCTGGCGAGGGTCAGGATCTCCGACCAGGTGACGCCGTCGGTGGTCCTCAGCAACCCCCGCCCGTTCAGCGTCCCACCGTCGCTGGCCGGGTCGCGGCGAACCCCGGTGACCAGCGCGACGTGGGCCACGCTCGGATCGGCGACCAGCGGCACCTCGGTGCTCGCGTAGGTCGGCGGAACGTTGATTCCGATCGAGCTGCTCCCCGGCGCCGCGTAGGGGACCGGCTGCGTGACCTCGTAAAGGCCGCAGTTACCCGAGCCGTAAATCGTCGAGGCATTGGCCGGATCCACGGCGACGAAGCTGCCGTCGCACCCGGCCGACGGGTACCAGGTGCGGTTGCCGTACGTCACCATCGTGCCGTTGTCCTGCGTCCCGGCGGCCACCAGCGTGGTGAAGCTCTGCTGGGTCGCGATCTGATAGTCCTCGGTGATGACCATGCCGTGCGCGGTCGCGACCCAGTGCCAGTTTCCGGACTGGGGCGTGCTGCGCTCGATGCCTCCGTCGTTGCCGATCCAGACCACGTCGGGATCGCTGGGATCCAGGACCACCGTGTGCTGATCGCTGTGCACGCCCAGCGGATAGGTGGTGTCGGGCCCCTCGGAGATGCTCGTCCAGCCGCTGGCCGTGCGCTTGAACGCGTTGACGCCGCCGGCATAGACGACCTCGGCCGAGCGCGGGTCGGGCACCAGGAAGTTGGCCCACCAGGCGTAGCCGGTGCCGTTGCCGAAGCTGGAGTCGTCGAGGATGTTCGCGTTGGCCGCGCTGTCCAGGTTCCACGCCTGGCTGGCGTCGCTCGGCTGCTCGGCGGCGGTGTTGGTGCGATAGAGGCCGACCAGCTTTCCCGTCGTCGAGACCACCCGGGCGTAGAGCACGTTGGGACTGGCGGGCGACAGCGCCAGCGCGATGCGGGCGGCGTTCGCCGTGTCGATCCCGCCGGTGCGGCTGTTCCAGGTGGTGCCGTCCCACTTCCGGATGTCGCCCGCTTCGGTCGAGGCGTAGAGGGTCGGCGGCGAAACGCTGAAGTCGATCGCGATGTCGACCACCGCGCCGAACGAGTTGCCCACCAGCGTCCAGGTGATGCCCGACGACGTGCGCGTCCCGGTGAAGACGCCGATGTTGGTGGCTGCGTAGATGGTGTTCGCCGGCCCCGGATCGAACAGCACCTTCATCACCAGCGCGTTCGCCAGCGTCGTGCCGCCCACGTTGAACCAGGTGCCGGGGTCACCCCCGCTGGTCGACCGGATCACGCCGGTGCCGCTGGACGACGGATAGTCCGGCTCACCGGGGCCGGCGAGCACCTCGCTGGGATTGCTGGGGTTCACGGCCACGAACGAGGCGGTGCCGATCATGACGTCATCGCTCACCCGCTGCCAGCGGCGCCCCCCGTCGACGCTGCGCCAGACGCCGCCCACGCCGGACGAGAACACGCGCTGATTGTTGGTCGGGTCGATCGCCAGGCCGGTCACCCGGCCGTGGATGTTGGTGGGGCCAACGGACACCCATCCGCAAACCCCGGACGGCGGCGCCGGCGGTGAGGAGAAGGACGTGCAGATGCAGGTCCCGTCCGACGTGGTGAACGGCGTGGCGCCCTCGGCCCCGCAGGGGACCTCGCCCGAGTCGCAGAGCGTGTAGCAGGAGCCGCGGAAGCAGGATTCCCCCTCGCCGCAGGCCGGCGTGCAGGTGGGTGGCACGGGAGCTGTCAGCCATTCGGCGGGGACGTGCACGGTTCCCTGCGATTCGCGAAGGGCCGCCAGCGACAGGTAAGGGCCCTGGCGGTTGACGTTGGCGGGGTCGCTGGACGGGAACGCGCGCGGCAGCGCGTAACGCTGGTCGAAGAACTCCTGGAAGTCCCCTTCGATCTCGTCGGCGTCGGCGGCGGCGCCGACCGTCGCTCGGCTGACGACGGCGGCCGACCTCACCTCGATCTCGGCGGGGGCCGCGCCCTTCGTGCACCCTGGAAGAAGGGCCGCGGCGCTCATCGCCACCGCCGCACCCGCCGTCGACCATCCACCCGCGCGCTTCATCGCCCGCATCACGACCCTCCCGCGAAGATGCGGCGGCCCGAATGCCGCCGCACAGGGACGGAGTGTGCACGAGCGGCGAGCGCAAAATCAACACAATGTGATCAACAATTTGATTTGACGGTTCTTTCCCCTGCCCGCCAGGCGACCCCACGCCCAGGCTGCGCCCTCTGCCTGCCCGGCGCGAGATGAGCGGCGCCACGATCAAGGTCATCGCGTCGCGGATCGACCATCGTGCGCCGGCGCGGCGTCGCTCCGGAAGACCTCCACCAGTTGGCAAGGACTGGGACGACGACGAGGACCACGGCGCGCCGGTCAGCGCATGCCCGTGACGACCAGCTGATCGATGTCCGATGCGTCGACGTCGCTGGTGGTGCCGTAGCGAACCTGCAGCGTCCCCGCCGAAAAGAAGCGGGCCAGGGGGACCGGGACCGGGAAGGTGTGTGCCGTCCAGACCCAACCGCTCGCAAAGGCGTTGTCTCCCAGCGACGTCCAGGCGCCGGTGGTGGTGTCGAGGACCTCGAACGTCCAGAGCTGGTGGGCCTCGGAGGGGCCACGGTAGTTCACCAGCACACCCAGAGAGGTGACGCTGGGGGCGGAGACGCCGGCGGGCAGCGCGTAGCTGCACACGATCTGCGACGCCGGTGACAGCTCGACGTAATCGGCCCACACGTCCGTCGTTCCCGTCAGCTGCGCCGTGGTCAGCGCGGCCGCCGTCTGGCCCGGACCGATCTGCCCGGCGGTGACGCTCAGCGCGTTGCACGGCAGCGTGAACGCGGTGCCGCCCGTTCCCCCGGCCCCGCCGCTGCCGCCCGCCCCACCGCTGCCGCCCGCCCCACCGCTGCCGCCCGTCCCCGTGCCGCCGCCGAGGGCCGCGCGGATCAAGAGCTGATCGACGTCCGAGGCATCGGCGCTGCTGGTGGTTCCGTAGCGGATCTGCAAGGTCCCCGACGAGACGTAGCGCGACGCCGGACTGGGCAGGGTGAAGGTGTGCGTGGTCCACACCCATCCGGTCGCGAACGAGTTGTCGCCCAGGGACGTCCAGGTTCCCGTCGTCGGGTCGAGAACCTCGAAGGTCCACGTCATCGTGTTCGTGCTGGGCCCGCGGTAGTTGACGTCCAGCGCCAGCGCGGTCACGGAGCTGGCGCTCACGCCGGCCGGCAGGTCATAGCCGCAGACGATGCGCGAGGCGGGCGACAGCTCGACGTAATCGTTCCAGTCGTCCGTGGTCCCGGTGAGCTCGGCGGCGGCCAGCGCGGAGGCCGATTGTCCCGCGCCGATCTGACCGGCCACGACGGTCAGCGTCGTGCAGGGAATCGCGACGGTGGAACCGCCGCTGCCGCCTGTCCCGCCCGCGCCTCCCGTCCCGCCCGCGCCTCCCGTCCCGCCCGCGCCGCCGCTGCCACCGCAGGCCCCGTTCGAGAGCGGCAGGGTCGCCGAGCCGCCCGACGGCAACACCACCGACGACAACGGCTGGCCCGCATAGAGCTCGGTCGTCCCGCCGCACGCGCCGGTCACGGGGACGGTGGCCGCGTTCGCGACCCGGATCGTGATGTCGTTGGCGACCGGATCGATCGTCCCCGACACGCCGGAAACGTTGTAGCGCATGCGGTCGGCGACGCGCTGGCCGAGGACCTCCATGGTCGGTCCGACCAGGGGAACCGTGACCCGGCTGGTGTACTTGCTGAAGGCCTGGTCCAGCAGATCGCCGAGCAGGCTCCTGCCCGAGCCGTAGATGTGCAGATCCGGTTGGTGGAACATCCACGGATCGTTCTCGCCCTTCAGCAGGTCCTGCGCCAGCGTGTCACTCTCGTGGTCCAAAATCTCGCTGTAGCTCAGATCGCGTCCCCAGAACGATCGGTAGATGTCGTTGTACTCGGTCGTCCACTGCTCCGGCGTCGACACGTTGAAATAGAGGTTCGTCGGCCGCCGCGGGATCATCAGGATCTGCGGCTGGAGCGGGTTGTAGATGCCCGCGTTGGGCGTGGGATTGTCGTAGCCGGACACCGACGAGTCCGCGACCACGTATCGGATGCCCGAGTCCAGCATCGCCTGCATGGCGTTGGCCGACGTGAGCCCGCTGTAGCTGGGCGGCACCAGGTTGAGCACACTGTAAGGCTTGAGACCGAACTGACTGGAGGCGGCGGTGTTCTGGGTCAGCTCCGACAGGACCTGGCTGTACGACAACGGATCCAGCGTCGTGTGGTCCCAGGTGTGATCGATCCAGTTGAAGGCACTGCCGATCTGCTGGGCCGCCACGGTGAGCGCGTCGGAAGAGGACGCGCCGCTGGCGTTGAACGCCATGTTGTATTTGAAGCCGGCGGTGACCGGCTGCGCGCGCCGGGCGTCCTGATCGTCCAGGGCCGCCTGGAGGTCGCTGGAGCTGATGCGGAGCGTGCCGCCGGTGTACAAGGTGTCCGCCAGGAACAGGTCGTCGATCTGGACCCCGACATACGCGTGCCGGTCGCCCAGGAACACGCCGCGCGTCGCCCAGTTGACCACGCTGGGCAAGAGCTGCAGCGTGTGAAACAGGCTGCCGGCCTGAGAGAAGTCGAGGGACATCGCCTCGCGCCCGTCGCCGTACACCCGCGTGGCGGCCAGGATGCGGCCGCTCGAGTCGACCAGCAGCGGCACCGTCGCCGAATCCAGCGCCGTCGCCGGGTAGGCGAACGCGCCGCTGATGGTGACGCCGCCCGAACAGTTCACGTAGCGCAGCGCCGCGCTCCCGGCGCTGGTGCATTGGGTCGCGAGCGGCGTCGAGGAGGTGTCCTGCGAGACCGAGCCCGCATACCCGTAGCTGGCGTCGGGGGACGTGTAGAGCGACACGCGCCGCACCTGGAACGTCGCTTCGTAGTTCGCCAGCGTCTGGAACTCGCTGCTGGAGAAGGCGCTGGTTCCGTCGGACAGGACCAGGTTGCCGCGGGTCAGGACAATCGCGTTGTACTTCCCGTGCGTTCCCGAGGCCAGCTGCGAGGCGGTCAAGGTCGTCTGCGTCGCGACGAGGACGTCAAAAGGCGTTCCCAGATACTCGAGCGTCTGCTCGATGGCCGCCAGCTCCGGGTCGCTGCCGTCGGCCGAGATGACGAGCAGGCGCGCGTCGATGACCGAACCGGCGGGGGCCGCCGCCACGACCGCCGCCGGCGCCTCGTCGACCGCTTCCACCAGGGCCGGCAACTGGATCACCGGCGCGGGTGCGGGTTGAACCGGACCTTGCCGCAGCTCCGTCGTCGCCGTCGGCGGCCGACTGTTGTCGCCGCACCCGTTCGCCGCTGCCGCCACCGAACCGAGCGCGATCCACGCCCACACCCCGCGACACCGCTTCGCCGTTTCCATGTTCACACCTCCCAGCCGCAACCTGCCGCCCGGACGGCGACCGACGGCGAAGTCTGGCTCACCCTTCCGGTCACCGACCATGGGGAACATCCCCCAATGTGGCAGGACGCGTGACGGCGCCGGTCGGCCGCATCCGGCGCCGCCCCCTCGCCGCCCGGTCTTGGCGGGCCGCCCGGCGGACCGGTCAGGCGCGATCGCCGGGCAGGACTGGACACTTGCCGGCGCGACAACTCTTGAACGCCTGCACCACCGCGCGCCTCAGCCGCAAGAGCTCGTCGACCTTGCCGTCGATGCGCCGGACGACCGCCTGCAACCGCCATCGCTCGCCCGCGCAGCTGGCGGCTTTGCCGTCGAACGAGGCCAGCGCCGCGATCACCTCGTCGAGGGTGAAGCCGAGCTTCTGCAGGGCTTTGGTCAGACGGATCCGGTCGAGGTCGGCGCGGCGATAGACGCGATAGCCGGAGGGCCGCCGCGCGGGACGGGGCAGGACGCCGCGACGTTCGTAGAACCGGATCGCGTCGACCGAGACCGAGGCCCGCCGCGCGAGCTGCCCGATCTTCAACGTTTCGGTCTGGTCCTCCCCGGCCGCGGGGAGCCGCGGTGGACGTGGCTGGCGGCGCATGTTTTCTCCTTGACCCTGGACCTAGGTCCAGGGTCCACACTCTGGATCGGCGCGGACCGGCCCGCCAACAGAGGCCCTGCCGGCAGGGTCCCGACCCGCGCGAAAGGAGCCACCCCATGAGCCCGTCTGAACCCCTGTTCGCGTGCGACCTGACCCGCCTGTCGGCGGCCGACAAGGAGCGCCTGATCCGGACCTCTCGCGAAATCTTCGCTCAGGCCAGCGAGGTGAAGGAACTCCCCGACGGATTCGCCCTCGGGTTTCCGCAGGCGTCGCCCGAGCTGCTCGCCAAGCTGTGCGGCTTCATCGCGTCCGATCGCCTCTGCTGCGGCTTCATCCGCCACGAGCTGGTCAGCGAGCCTCACGGCGGGACGACCTGGCTGCGCCTGACCGGAGAGCCGGGCGTGAAGGAAGTCATCCGCGCCGACGTGATCGAGAGGATGCGCTCGTCGCAGGGCGCGCCCTCGCCTGGCTGAACCGGCGTTCCAGCGAGACGCCGGGACGGGCGGGCGGCCTCAGCGGCCGCGAGACTTGCGCCGGCGCTCCGCTCCGGCGGGCGGCGGCAGCGGCCCCAGCGCCTGCCGGAGCTCGCGCAGCGCGCCCGAGGTGCGCGCCTCGATCAGGTGATGGGCGGCCAGCAGCTCGGAGATCAGCGTCAGCCGGCGGCCGTTGCGCGGATCGGGCGGCAGCGCGCGCAACGCCACCACCAGTTCGGGGGACAGCGCCGTCCCGCGCGCCAGCGCGTCCAGGCTCTGCTCGGTCCGCCGGTGGTTCGACAGCCGGCCGAGCGCGCCCAGCTTGTGCCGCCGCTCGACCTGGTGCAGGACGCGTCTGGCCGCCAGATAGCCGGCCGCCGACGGGCCGTCCGTGAAGGCGCGCAGCGCGTGCGCGGCCTCGCGCGCCTCCACGGGCGGCAGCGCGCCCAGCACGCGGGCGGCCAACCGCAACAACGGCCCGGCCAGGCGCTCGACCGCCTCGGCGACCCCGGGCGCCTGCCGGCGGAGCGGCGGCAGGACCGAGGGACTCTCCGGCGGCTCCTGCCCGCTCGTCACCGCGAGGCCACCGAAACCATCGGGACCAGCAACACCTCGATGCGGCGGTTCTTGCGCCGCGCGGCCTCGTCGGTGTTGGCGACCCGCGGGTGGCCGGCGCCGAACCCGGCGGCGACGATGCGCCGGCTGTCGAGCCCCGCGCCGATCAGGACCCGCGTCACCGCCAGCGCGCGCGCCGTCGACAGATCCCAGTTCGACGCGAAGGCGGCGTTGCCGCGCAGCGCGCGATCGTCGGTGTGCCCGCCGACCAGCACCATCTGCCCGGGCTCCGCCTCCAGCAACGCCTCCAGTTTCGGACCGATCCGCTCGAGGAACAGACGCCCGCCGGGCCGCAGCGCGTCCGACCCCGAGTCGAACAGGACTTCGCCCTGCAAGATGACCTTGCCCTCTTCGATCTCGATCGTGCCGCTCGGCGCCAGGGCGCGCAGGCGGCGTTCGATCCGTTCCTTGTCGGCGCGCAGCGACTGAAGCTCTCGGTCCCCGTCGCGCAGGCGTTCTTGCAGCGCGTGCTGGGCGGCCAGGGCGACGACCGTCAAGAGCACGAACGCCGCCAGCGCCAGGACCACGGCGTCGATGAACGGCGGCCAGACGTTGACGGGAAACAGGTCGACGGCTGCCCGGCGCCGTCTCACGATCCGGTCTCGCGCACCGCGGCCTCGCTGGCGGCCGGCGCAGGTTGGCTGGCGGCGAGCAGGCGCTCGACGTCCTCGCTGAGGCGCACCAGCTCGTCCAGGACCGCGTTCGCCTGCTCGGGGCTGTCGGTGCGCGCCGCCAGCAGCGCGATCTCCGACGTGAGCCCGCCCAGCTGCGGGCCCAGCTCGGTCAGGGCCGGGGACAAGCCGCCCAGGGCGGCGCCGAGCTGCGCGGCCGCCGTGGCCAGCGCTTGCGAGGCCCCTTCGAGCTGCGCGCTCAGGCTGCCGCGCACCTCGCCCAAAGACGTGACCGCCGCCGCCGTGGCACCCGTGACCGACTCCACCGTGCGCGCCGCCGTCGAGGCCAGGGTCGCGAGGGCGGCCGACGTCTCCTCGCGCAGGGCCGCGGCGGCGCTTGCAAACGCCTCCTGGGACGCGGCGGCCGCCAGCGCCACCACCTCGCGCGAGCCGGCCGCCGACTCGGCCAGCGCCTCCCGGGACGACGTGGTCGCCGCCGTCAGCGCGTCGCCCGACGCGGCCAGCGTCTCGGCGATGGCCGCGCGGCAGGCGGCCACCGCCAGCGTCACGGCGTCGCGTGAGGCAGCG
>JAICYS010000268.1 GCA_025934105.1 Myxococcota bacterium
AGTCGAACTGCACGCCGTCGAACGGGACCACCAGGATCTTGCTGCCGCCTGAATTCACCGCGCTGCTGTTCTTGTCGACGTCGGTGACGGCGAAGGTGAAGTGGGTGACGTGGCCGCCCTCCTGGTACACGCCGACGCGCTCCATGTTGTGCCACTGGTTGACCGTGCCGTCGGTGTAGCGCAGCCAGCGCGAATTCGCGTTGGCCGGCGACTGGGCGGCCTGGTAGGCGAGGCCGGTGCTCTTCCAGTTGGTCAGGCCGTCCTTGGACATGAGGTGGTAGGCGCGCTGGACGTTCCAGTAGTTGTAGACGATGTGGAAATAGCCGCCGCTATACCAGATCACTTCGTCCTCGGCGTTGCCGTTGTCGTTGTTCTCGAGATTGGGCAGCACGCTGTCGGTCTCGACCTTGTACGGGCCCAGCACCTGGTCGCTGTCCATGACGCAGCCGCCGCGGGAGGTGGCCCAGAACCGCCCGCTGGGACCGACGGTGAAGGTGAAGTTCGACGACAGCGTGCCGCACCCGCCGTGGCCGTTGTCGCTGGTCGCGGTGAGGCCCAGCAACGTCCAGGGCCCGTTCGCCGAGGGCGAGCTGAACATCTGCCCCGGGACGATCTCGCCCACCGACAGCGTGTAGGGGCTGGCGCCGGTCGGCGCGACCAGGGCGGTGGTGTTGTGTCCCTTGTTGGTGCCTTGCTGGTTCTTCGTGTAGCACTCGCCCTGGAAGACGTACGGCCCCATGACGTCGTCGCTGACGGCTTGCATGGGGACCGAGCTCTGCCAGCCGGATCCGTTGGCTCCCGCGGGCGGGCCGAACCCGCCGCTGTGCGGCCAGTAGCTGGCGTAGAGGTGGTATTTGCCGTCCTCGCCTTTGACGATCTTGCCGTCCCAGTAGAAGTTGGTTTCTTGTTGCGGCCCGACGCCTCCGGCGTGCCCGTTGTCTTCCAGTCCGTTGGCGGGGTCGCGCGCGCCGACCGTGGCGGCGCCCCAGACCGTGGTGGACAGCTTCCCCACGATCGGCATCGGCTGGAAGTAGTTGATCAACGGTTGTGGCGCGCCCCGCGCGCCGGCGGGGGCCAGCGCCAGCGCCGCAGCCAGGATCGTGGTTGGCTTCATGGCGGCGCTACGGGTTGGTCTTCAGGTCGGCGTAGGCCGACTCCAGCCCGGCCGCGCTGACCACCGCCTGCGCGTCGGCGGGAAAGGTGTCGCCGCTGATGGCGACGTTGCCCGACACCGTGTTGGCCGGCCCGTTCAGCCCCGGGCTGGCCGAGCTCCCCCAGTTGTTCGTGAACGCGATGTGTCCGGTGTTGTTGGAGGCGTTCGCGTTGGCGGTCACGTAGAAACTGAAGTTCGCGTACACGTTCTTGGTCTCCGTGATGTAAGCGGAGCCTTCGTCGTTGTACTCGGCCCAGTAGGTGCCGGACAGGCCCGAGCCTTTGCCCTCGCAGTAATTGCCGGTGACGACGGTTCCGTGCTGAAAGCCCAGGTTGTAATGACAGCCGCCGTCGTTCATCTGAAGCATCGCCTGATGCACGTAGTTGGCGCTGACCATGTTGTTCTTGGCGACGGTCGCGGTCGTGTAGAGCGGCTGGTACATGTAGAGGTCGCCGGTCGAGCGCGTCTTGTAATCGTTGTTGCCGCCCTCGTCGTTGGTTCCCCAGCCGAGGCCGGTGTTGATTCCGGAATAGGGCAGGTTGTAGAGCTCGTTGTGCGAGACCGTCGCGCTTTGGGTGTAGGTGATCATCACGCCGGCGAAGTCGCGGTAATCGATTCCGACGTCGTGAATCAGGTTGTCGCTGATGGTGATGTTCTGGTCGACGAGGCGCGACCCGGCGTCGCTGGACCCGCAGGTCTTGTCGCCGCAGGGGTGGTGCGCCCAGGCCTTGATCCCGCCGGCCACGATCGCGCCGCCAGCGTCCTGTGAAAACACGCAGCCGGTGACGCTGACGCCGCTGGCGCCCAGGCCGACGCCGGTCGCGTGCGCGTCGGCGTCGTTGCCGATCCCCAGCGCCACCTGCCCCAGGTCCACGAAGCGATCCCGCACGAACGAGATGTTCTTGGCCGCCGACACCTGGACGGCGGCCGGCATCTGCGTCCAACGCGGGCGCGCCGCCTCGAACACCGGCGCCTGCCCGCCCCCCGGAAAGTTGGAGCGCGGGCCCACCAGGAAGCCCCCGGTCTGCTGGTCGGCGAATCCGTCGGTGTTCGGCTCGAGCCAGCTGGTGTGCGAGAACGTCAGGCCGCTGAAGACCAGATCGTGCGCCGGCTGCGCGTACGGGTCGCCCGCCGCCGGGGGCGCGTAGGCGACGGCCTGGGTCGGGTTGCTGGTGGGCGGCGCCACGCACGCGCCGCTGGTCGAGCCCGACGGACAGGCGGCTCCCACCACCAGCAGCACCTGCAGTTGCGGCAGCTCGACGTCGACCTTGGTCAGGTCCTGGCCGCTCAGCGGGATGTAATAGAGCGCGCCGGCGGTGGTGTCCTGGTACCACTCACCCGGCTGGTCCAGCAGCGTCAGGTCGTTCTCGGCGTAGATCGGCCCCTGCCGGTACGGGCTCTGCACGGTGTCGTAGCCCCAGGTGTTCTCGTCCCAGGCGGGCTGCGCCATGGTGACGGCGTTGTTCTTGACCGTCTGGATCTGCGAGTAGCGGTTGGTCCACGAGCCGATGATGTTGAGCTCGGCGCGCGCCGGGTTGGCGAGGCTGTTCAGATAGGCCAGCTTGCTGTTCGTGAACGTCCACCCGGTGCTGGTGAACGTCATGTCCGAGCGGCTGATCGACGCCGACCGCGCCCGGGTCGCGATCTTGCCGTCGACGTAGAGCTGCCGGGTGGCGAACGTCCCCGGGGCCGACGCTTTCCAGATGTTCTTGCCGGAGTCGCTGACCGTCCAGCCGGTGACGGGAATGCCGCCCGACAGCACCGGGTGCGCGCCGCTGGCCGCCTGCCAGGTGATCTTGTGTCCGTTGGCGCCGGAATCGGCGGCCGTGAACATGAGCGGCGCGGTCAGCCGGTACGTGCCGTCAGCCAGGTTGACCGTGATGTCGCCTTGCATGGTCGGCGCCGCCGACCGGACCAGCATCTGCGCCTCGGTGAGCGAACAGGGCGCCGCGCTGGAACAGGCGGTTCCGGTGCCGGCCGGGGATGCGTAGTAACCCGCCGGCGCGCCGCCCGAGCCGCCCGACGCGGACCCGCCCGCGCCGCCGGTCGAGCGCCCGCCGCTGCCGCCGGTCGCCGGGCTGCCGCCGGCGCTGCCCCCGTGGCCGGTGGTCATGCCGCCCGTCCCGGTGGTGGGCGCGCTTCCCCCTGTGTTCCCCGTCACGGGCGTGCCGCCCGTCCCGCCGGACGCCATGCCGGTGCCGCCGGTTGCCGGGCTGCCGCCGCTGCCGACCTGGCCGCCCGACCCCTGCGGAGAGCCGCCTCCGCCCGAGCTGCACGCGACGGAGAGGCCCGCCAGCATCAACACGTAACGGAAAAACCGGCCAGCCTCGGAGGGACCCGCGATGAGGGAACTCGTGCGCACATCCCCAACTGTCATCTGTGGCCACCTTTTGCAGGAAAAACCCGGGGCGGCGTCCGGCCGCGGCGGGACCGTCCGTTTTCGTTCCACAGTTGCCGATCGAGCGGCAGGTCTCCTGCATGATGTCCGCTCGCGACCGCCGCCGGCGCCGAACCAATCTGATGATGGGCCGCCGACTGGCGCATGCCGCAGCGCTCATCGCGTTCTGCGCGTCGCTGGCGGGCGGCGCCGTTGCCGCCCAGACGGCCAAGACCTTCATCGATTACTTCCAGCCCACGCCCATCACCTGCTCGCCGTTGAGCTCGAACACCTGGGGCGTCTCCGGCGTGCTGCCCCGCGACACCTGCAACGGAATCGAGAGCGCCGCGGTTCCGCCGGCCTACTACTACTGGGACGGGAAGATCATCCGCGCCGCGGACGGGACCTATCACCTGTTCGCCAGCAGCTGGCCGGGCAGCAGCGGATTCAATCCGGGCTGGTTGAGCTCGGACGCCGTCCACGCCACCGGCAGCGCCGTGCTGGGTCCCTACCAGCGGCTCGGGTACGTCTACGACAACGGACCTGACGGCAACGATCGCCACCACGGCCACAACGTGTCGGCCGTCGCGCTGCTGGACGGCAGCTACGCGGTCATCGCGAGCGAGGTCGTTCCGTTCAGCGTGTTCACGTCGCCGTCGCTGAACGGCCCCTGGACGCTTTGTCCCAACCCGAGCGGCGAGCTGATTCAGAAAAACGGCGTCAACGCCGGCAGCGACGGGCACCTGGATTCGAACGTCAGCATGGTCGCGCGCGCGGACGGCAAGTTCGAGATCGTGCAGCGGCACGGCCTGATCGCGGTCGCCAGCACGATCTGCGGCCCGTACGTGATGCAGACGCCGACCAACACATACCCCTCCAACCAGCAGCCCAGCATCGCCAGCATCTACCCGAACCGCAGCAAGCATTCGTCGGCAGACCCGTACGCGCCGTCGACGGTGGAGTCCACCTACTCCTTGGCGGAGGATCCCGTCATCTGGTACAGCGGCGGCCAGTACCACGTGCTTTACGACTATCCGGACGACCGGGTCGGCTATCACCTGACGTCGGTCGACGGCGTCCACAACTGGACCGACGGCGGCTACGCCTATGACCCGCGGGACGCCGCCAAGCTGTTCGGCTACGTCGGCAACAGCACCGTCAACAAGTGGTACAAGATCGAGCGGCCGGGCGTGCTGGTCGAGAACGGTCACGTCACACACGTCACCTTCGCCGTGGCGGACGTCGACAAGAACAATCAGATCCCGGCGGGCTCGAACCACGGCAGCAAGATCGTCGTGATCCCCTTCGACGGGGTGACCTTCGACGCGGACACGGGCGCCGGCACCGGGGGCGCGGGGGGCGCCGCGGGAACGAGTGGCGGCCCCGGTGCGGCGGGCAGCCATGGATCGGCCGGGGGCGCGGCGGGACAGAGCGGCGGAGCGGGCGCCGGTGGTCACGCCTCCGGCGGGGGAGCCCTGGCGACTGGCGGCGCCGCGGGTGGATCGGCCATGGGGACGGGCGGCGGCGGCGCGGCGTCGGGCGGCGCTTCCGGTGGAACCGGCGGCCCGATGGCGACGGGGGGCACGACGGCGGCCGGCGGCAGCAGCTCCGGCGAGGGGGGCGGGCCCGGCTCGTCCGGGTCGGGCGGCGCCGGGAACGTGAGCGGCGGCGCGGGCGACAGCAGCTCCGGCTGCTCGTGCGCCACGGCTGGAGCCGGCCGCTCGACCGCTTCCGGGTGGTTGCTGGTCTTGCTCGCCGGCTTCCTGGTGCGCGGCCGTCGCCGGGAGGGAAAGCTCGATTCCCGCGCCGCAATTCGAACCCGGCTCAGTCGGCGCCTCCGTCTCGAGCGGGGCAGCGCTGGACCAGGACCGGCCTGACGGCGTCGCACGAAGGTCCGGGGATCTGGCCGGCGAACCGGCCGAAGCTCTGGCCGCAGAACTCGGGGCTGTCGCTCTGTTCCAGGGCACCGACGAGGATGTGGTCGGCGGCGTCGTAGTAGCAGGTCAACGCCGTGAAACCGGTGCCTCGGGCAAGCGCGATCAGGCCGCCACACAACGTCACCGTCTGGGTCAGGCCCGCGCACGCGGGGAGGTCTGCCGCGGTGCCGTCGAAGCTGGTCTGACAGCCGCGGCTCACATCGCTCAGGCTTCCGCTGCAGCGGTCGGCGGACGGGCCGTCGAGGCGAGGGGGGGCATCCGCGCTCCCGTCGCTGGAACCGCCGAGATGCCCGCTGGAACAGGCCCCGGCGGCCGTCGCTGCCCAGATCAACGCCGCTGCCGCCAACTGATTCACGTGCCCACCGGCTCCAGACGCGTAGCAACGCCGGTGCCGGCAATCGTGTCGATCTTCTGTGCCGGCCGGCCGGCCCCATCCCTTGATTTCGCCAACCTGGTAGGCGAGCAATGACGAGGGTTGGCGCTGCCACCAGGGCCGCCGCCGTTGCGGAGCCGGTTCGGGGCAGCGTGCTACTTGCCGTAGCCGGCGGCCACGATGTTGGCCTGGACGGCGTCCTCGGTCGCGTCGGTCGGGTAGCCCGTCACGATGCAACCTTCGTAGAACGTTCCGTCGCTGTCGTTGGCGCCGCCGCCCGGCTTGCAGCAGTCGCCGCCGCTGCCGAGCACGATGGCGCCCTGCTTTTTCATGGGGCTCCAGCCGCCGGGGAGCGCGCCTTTGTAATACGTGCCGAGCGCCCCCGACGCCGCGTTGCCGCCCCGCAACGCGTACTCGGTGGTTCCGTTGTTCTTCAGGATGGCGGTGACGTAGGCGCTGGTTTGAGTCGGATCGTTGGGGTTCACCTTGGTCGAGCCGCTGTCGCCCTCGCGGGAAAACACCCCGTACTCGAGGTCGGCCATCACCCAGGGGCCCGAGCCCGCGCCCTCGCCCCAGGCCATGATCGAGCTGAAGTTGACGGCGTCCATGGCGCCCGATCCGTCGGCTTTGCGGTCGACCTCGCTGTTGCCGTAGTCGAAGCAGCAGCCGCTGTTCGAGTGCTTGCCGCTCGTCACCATGTACATGCCTTCCGGTTCGGCGCCGAGCGCGATGCCGGATTTCGAGGCGTCGACCCAGTAGCTGTTGTGCGGGTTGATGTAGAGCGAATAGACCTTCTGCCCGTTGAGGGTCAGCGACTCGGAGGTCGCCTTCGCGGGCTGGCTGGACGTCGAGCCGGGGACCTGGGTGGACCCCTGGTACCACAGGTCGTTGCCCTTGCCCGACTGGTCGTAGACGACCGTGATGACGCAGGTCGTGCCCGAGCAGAACGTGTCTTGCGACGGTCCGTCGGCCACGCCGCCCGGCGCCACGGTCAGGATGTCCTTGGTGGTTCCCGCCGAGTTGCGGACCTGATACAGCTTCCCGCTGTACGCTCCGAACAGCGCCCGGACGGTGCTGTGGGCGGCGACGCAGGGATTGCCCGCGCTCTTGTAAATGTCGCACGGGCCCGTCGCGGTGCCGCTGGAACCGCCGGTGGCCGCCGTCCCGCCCGAGCCGCCGCTGCCCGACCGCCCGGCCATGCCGGTGCTGCCGCCGGAGCCGGGGTGGCCCGCCATCCCGGTCGCGCCGCCCGAGCCGGTCTGCCCGGCGCCGGCCGCTCCACCGGTGCCGGTCTTGCCGCCGGCGCCGCCCGATCCGGA
>JAICYS010000304.1 GCA_025934105.1 Myxococcota bacterium
AAGCGCACCGAGGGTCGGACGCCACTCATCAATGAATTCGTGCCCTTGGCCAAGCTGGACGACGTGGTCTTCGGCGGCTGGGACCTGTTTCCCGACGACGCCTACCAGGCGGCCTCCAAGGCGGGCGTGCTCTCCAAGGAGCACCTGGCCGAGCTCAAGGACTTCCTGTCGGCCATCAAGCCGATGCCGGCGGTGTTCATGCAGGAGTACGTCAAGAAGCTGACCGCCACCCACGCCAAGAAGGGGAAGAACAAGGCTGACCTCGCCGCGCAGGTGATGGACGACATCAAGGAGTTCAAGAAGAAGAACAACTGCGACCGGCTGGTGATGGTCTGGTGCGGCTCGACCGAGGTCTACCGCAGCGCGGCCCCGTGCCACGCCACGCTGGCCTCCTTCGAGAAAGGCCTGCAGGAGAGCGATCCGGAGATCTCGCCGTCGCAGGTTTACGCCTACGCGGCGCTCAAGCTCGGCATCCCCTACGCCAACGGCGCGCCCAACCTGACCGTCGACACGCCGGCGCTGATGGAGCTGGCCAAGCAGAACAACGTCCCCGTCGGCGGCAAGGACTTCAAGACCGGCCAAACTTTGATGAAGACCATCCTGGCGCCCGGCTTCAAGGCGCGCCTCCTCGGCGTCGAGGGCTGGTACTCGACCAACATCCTCGGCAACCGCGACGGCGAGGTGCTCGACGATCCGGAGTCGTTCAAGTCGAAGGAGGTCTCCAAGCTCGGCTCGCTGGAGCACATCCTGCAGCCGCACCTCTACCCCGACCTCTACGGCGAGATGCACCACGTGGTGCGCATCAACTACTACCCGCCGCGCGGTGACAACAAAGAGGGCTGGGACAACATCGACATCTTCGGGTGGATGGGCTACCCGATGCAGATCAAGATCGACTTCCTCTGCCGCGACTCGATCCTGGCGGCGCCGATCGTGCTGGACCTGGCGCTGTTCATGGACCTGGCCCAGCGCTGCGGCATGAGCGGCATCCAGGAGTGGCTGTCGTTCTACTGGAAGAGCCCGCAGACCGCCCCGGACCTCTACCCGGAGCACGACCTCTTCATTCAGCTCATGAAGCTGAAGAACACGCTTCGCCACCTGCGCGGCGAAGATCTGATCACGCACCTCGGCGCCGAGTACTACGACTAAGCGGCGCGGGACAGGCGCCTCGCCCCCCGGCCGGCTCTCGCCCCCGGGGTCCGAGGTCAGTGGAGGATGGCGGGTTCGTTGGCCGGGCCGTGGGTGAGGCCCAGGGGCTGAAGGTGGGGGAGGATCCACGCCGGCAGCGTGCAGCCGGTGGGGGCGGGCAGCAGGCCCAGGGCTTCGGCCTCCGCGACGCGCGGGCGCAGGCCGATCCCCGCGGACGCGGCCAGGCACTCGGTCCAGAGGTTGCGCCGGAGGTGGGCCGGCCAGCGCCGCACGATCCAGGTGGCGGCGGTGGCGCCGAACGTCGCGTGGCGCGCCTCGTCCCGCAGGAGCTCGGCGTAACCCCAGGCGATCAACGGCTCGCGGCAGGCGGCGCGGGCGGCCGCCAGCGCCGCCGCCACCGACGGTTTCGCGATGGCGTAATCGGTCAACAGCGTGCGGGCCACGCCCACCTCACCGGCCGGCGCGCGCGGGACCAGCTCCAGCCGCCGCCCATCCCGCGGACGGCCCCGCAGCGGCGGGCGCGGGTCGATGGTGTCGGCCACCGTGCTGCAGACGTCCAGATGGCGGACCTCGTCGGCGATGACCCGCGCCGCGGCGGACAGTAACGCCGGCGAAGCCTGCAAGGCCGCCAGGTCCGCCGCCAGGTGCGCCGCCCGTTCGACCGATCGGCGTTCGTCGTCCGCCATGCGGCGCCATCCGTCGGCCACGCGGGCCAGCAACTCGGGCGCGTAACGGGAGGGGTCGAACGTGTGAGACGCCATGCTCCCCACCTGCAGCAAGCCGCGTGCCCTTTCGCGGAGGACGGCAAACCGGCGCTCCTGACGGGCTTCTATTTCCAATTCCTGAGGAAACCGGCGCCGACCCTGACAGCGATGTCGCGCGTGCCGGGCTCGCGACTCGCCTTGGCACGCCGTCGCCGCGCGCGCGTCGCGGAACCCGCAACGCTCTTCGGGTCAGTCGCCGCGCAACCGCCGGATCTCTTCCGCCAACTCGGTTGCCGCCGGATCGGCGCCCAATAGCCGTTCCAGCTCGGCGAGCGCGGCATCCGTTCGCCCGGTCTGGGCATAGATCTCGGCGAGATGTTGCGCGGCGCCGCGGTGCCGTTCGTCGATCTGCGTGGCGCGCCGCAACTCGGCGAGGGCGGCGCGCGCCGCCCGCGCGTCGGCGGGCGCCTGCCGGAACAACGCCCACCCGAGCGCCGCCCGGTAATCGGCGTGGTTGGGCACCAGGCGCGCTGCCTGACGAAGCGCCTCGACGGCGTCGTGGTGGCGCCGCGCCCGCAGGTGATCCAGGCCGGCCTGGTAGAGACCGGCCGCCGCGCCCTGCGCGTTCTCGGGCGGCGGCGTGACACGCGACAGGGATCCGGCCTGCGAGTCGGCCGGCGTCGCGGCCGGCTCGGCGTCGCCGACCGTGGCCAGCGCCGCGACGTACGCGCGGCGCCGCGCCGGGGCCTGCAGGACCGCGTGCGCCTCGGTCAGGCGCTGGAACATCTCCGCCGCCATCCGCCGGTCCTCGTCGGGCGAGAGCCGGTAGCGGTCGGCGTGGAAGCTGCGCGCCAGCGCCTGGTAGGCGCGGTCGATCTCGGGCGCCGTCGCGTTTCGCTCGACGCCCAGCGCCCAGAAGTGGTCCTGGGTGCGGGCCATTTGCAGCATCATCGCCAGCTCGCCGCTCCCCAGCGGGGCCAGGGGCTCGGGCGGCGGCGTCGGCGCCCGGGCCGGTGACGGCGGGGCCGCCGGCGCGGCGGGCGTCTTCGAGGTGGTCTCGTGCGGCTGGATCATCCCGGATTCGGCCAGCGCGACCAGCAGCAGCCGCGCCTTGGCGTTCGGGATGGTCGCCTCCTGCAGGATCGCCTCCAGCAGGCGCGTGCCGTCCAGCCCGTCGATGAAGGCCAGCTCGTCGGGGTCGGAGGTGATCTCCTGCAGGCGCAGCATGGGATCGGCCGACAGCACGATGAACCGGCCGGCGTACCGATCCAGCACCCCGGCTTGCCGCCCCGGATCGTAGTGACGCCGGATGCCGTCGAGGATCAGCGTGGCGGGCGTCCGTTCCAGGCGCGCCGCCGCCTGCGCCGCCGGGCGGCCGCCCGGCCGAAACAGGAACTTGCCGTCGGGCCACGAGAAGACCTCCAGCAGCTTCGCTTCCAGCTGCTCGACCAGCGCCCGGCGCAGGTTGTAGGGCGACAGCACGTCCATCTCGACCAGGATCTGCCCCTGCTGGCGCTTCTCCTTGTGCATCCGGGCGATCGATTCGGCCAGCGCCTCCCGCGTGATGAGCCGCTTTTCCAGCAGCAGCTGCCCCAGGCACTCGGCGACGACGTTCGAGCGGACCGAGACCGGGTAGCCGTCGGCGACGTCGACGATCTTCTTGGCCTCTTCGTGGGCCAGCAGCAGCGATCCGGTGGCGCGCGTGACGTAGAGCCGCTGCAGCACCTGCGCGAACGGGGTGCGCTTGAGGGTCCCGGTGAACCCGGGCGTGCCGGGGTCCGAGGTCATCGTCTGCGCCCGGTCCTCGACCTCGTGCCCCTCGCGCTGCTGCGCCGGATCCTCGGGCGCGCGCTCGGCCGGGACCGCCGGGGGCGTCATTCCGGGCAGCGGCACCGTCATGAGATCGGCCAGCCGCGGCAGCAGCGCGCGCGTCTCGAATCGGCCGATCGTCCACGGGAACCCCTGGGCGGCTTCCGGGCCGCCGCCGCGACGGCTTCGCTCGGCGCCGAGCTCGATCAACGCCACGTAATCAGCCGGCGCGAAGCGGCGCCGGGCCTCCGCGCGGTGCGCGACGCCGCGGTGGGCGGTGGTGGCCAGGAACAGGATCGGGACCCCCCGCGTCTCGTCGCTGCGGCGCAGCTCGTCCGCCAGGCGGAAGCCGTCGTCCTCGCCGAGCTGGGTGTCCAGAACGATGGCGTCCGGCCGCCGCACGGCGATGCTGCGCCGGGCCCACTGCAGGTCGGTCTCGGCCGCCAGCTCGTAGCCCGCCTCGCGCAGGGCGGCCCCGATTCGCTGCTGCAAATCGCCGTCGCGTTCCACGATCAGGACGTACCCGGGCATCGGCGCGAAAGCTTATCAGCAGTCGCGTGAGCGCTGGCGGGCTTCCCCCGACGCCACCCGCCCGCCGGCTGGTGGAAGAAAGCCTTTCGCTCGTTTTTGGCGAACGACGGCGGCGTCCCGGGTGCTTGGTCGTTCAGATTTGAGACTGGACCCGCCCGAGCAACGCGTGATCGCCGCCGGCCGAGATATCATCAGCCGCCGCCCCAGCCGATGCTGATCGTTCCCGCCATCGTCACGCTGTTCACCTATCTCTACTGGCGGCCCCAGCAGATCCTGGATTTATTCCGCTTCGTCACCATCGAGTTCTCGGCGTCGCTGGCGGTGTTTTCCTACCTGCTGGACGCGCGCGCCGGGGCCGTGAGGCCGCGCGGGTCGCCGCTGCTGGCGCTGCTGGGGGGGTTCACGCTCTGGAGCGTCATCACCATGGTGGTGAAGGCGCCCGACCGGATGAGCGAGCAGCTGGTCAAGCTGGCCGTGCCGTTCCTGGTCGTGGTGCTCGTGTCGGAGGGCATCCAGACCATGCGCGGGTTCCGCGTTGCCGCGCGGACGTTGCTGCTCTTCACCGTCGGGCTGGCGGCGGTGGGCGTCGAGCAAGGGCTGGCGCCGACGGGCTGCTTTCTCACCTACGAAGTCCAGGTCGCCGACGCGGTCACCGAGGGGTTCGACGGGCGGCCCTGCACCTCGCGCGAGCAATGCTACGAGGGGGGCGCCCCGAGCGCCGACTACCTGTGCGAGCACGAGGGCCTGCTGGGGACGGCCTCGTTCACCGGCCGGGTCCGGTACCGCGGCATCCTCGAGGATCCGAACGAGCTGGCCTGGGCGCTCAGCATGGGGATCCCGTTCATCTTCGCGTTTTACGAGGGGCGCCCGTCGCGCAAGCGCCTGGTGCTGCTGCTGGCGGCGGTGGGCCTCACCTTGACCTGCGTCATCATGACCGGATCGCGTTCGGGCCAGCTCAGTCTGCTCGCCAATCTGGGCGTCTACTTCATTCGCCGCTACCGGGGGCGCGGGGTCGTCGCGGGCCTGGTCGCGGCGGTGCCGCTGCTCCTGCTCGGGGGGCGCTCGGACCCCAACGCGCAATCATCCACCGACGAGCGGCTCAACTGCTGGAGCGAAGCCCTCGGGATGTGGCGCGAGAACCCGGTTGTCGGCGTGGGCAGCGGGCAGTTCCTCGAGCACCACTTCCAGACCGCGCACAACTCGTTCCTGCTGGCGCTGGCCGAAGCCGGGCCGATCGGGCTCTTGCTCTGGAGCGCGGCGATCTACTTCGCGATCAAGGTCACGGTCCGCGTGCAGATCGATCTGCGCGACCGGCCGGAAGCCGCCACGGCGCGGTCGTGGGCGATGGCGCTGATGGCGTCGATGGTGGGGATGGTGACGTCGGCCGTCTTCCTGTCGCTCACCTATCACCCGATTCTCTGGATCTTCCTCGGGATGATCGGCGCGCTCTACGCCGCCGTTCGCAGACACCAGCCGGAGTTTCGGGTGCGGTTTCGGCTGCGCGATCTCATCCTGGTGGGCACTTTGGATGTTGCATTTATAGCGTCCATCGCCGCCTATCTCCGTCTGAAGGGGATCTGAGGTACCATTGCCGCCGATGGCGAAGGTGTTCCGGTCCGTTGGAGGTTGGCCGGCGGTTCTGTCTCTCGGCGTGGCGATGACGCTGGGGGGATGCGGCTCGGGCAATAATCCTGCCGGCCACGGCGGCGCGGGTGGTCACGCCGGCGGCGGCGGCCATCCGGACCTGGGTGGACAGGCAGGCGGCCTGGGCGGCCAGGGAGCCGGCGGCGGTGGGGCCGG
>JAICYS010000229.1 GCA_025934105.1 Myxococcota bacterium
GCCGCCTCCGGGCGGCACGTCGTCGGGCATGGTTCGCTGTCGCTCACCGTTGCCTTCCGGCAACGCCCTCCTAGGCCGCCTCCGGGCGGCACGTCGTCGGGCATGGTTCGCTGTCGCTCACCGTTGCCTTCCGGCAACGCCCTCCTAGCGGTTGAGCTATCCTTCGCCGCACCATGGCCGCCCCCTCGACGCTTCCGCGGTTTGCATTCTTGACGCCGCGGACGCTGCCGCCCGCGGCGAAGATCGAGGGGCGGGTGGCGGTGCTGGACGTGGCCTTCGCCAGCGAGGGGGGCGGGGGGTCGTTCGACAAGACGACGCTGCCGTTCATCCGCGGGCTGGGGCCGCGCCTGGCCGCCTGGGTCGATCACCATGACCACGACCGGCACGCGGACTACAAGGACGACCCGCGCTTCGTGCTGGCCACCAAGGCCCAGCACGGCGCTTGCCCGGAGCTGGTCACGCCGGATGTCGTTCACCGCGCCGGTCCGGTGGACACGGTGGCCATGCACCTGGACCTGGACGGCCTCTATTCGGGCGCCAAATGGGTGCTGGGCGGGATCGAGCCCTACGCCGGCGCCGACGCCGACGCCCGCGCCATCGACACGCGCCGCGGCGAGCCGGGGCCGATCGCGGCGCGCATCGATCGGGCGCTGCGGGCGCGTTTTCGCGACGAGACGCTGAAGCACCGGGTGATCCAGTTCCTGCTGGCAGGCGCTCAGGCGCCGGTCCTCTGGCAGGAGATCGAAGAAGCGGCGCGCGAGATCGATCCGCTGCTGGACGAGAGCAAGCGCCTCGCCGAGCGGTACCAGATCATCGACGGCGTGGCCTACGTCGAGACCGCCGGCCGCCATTACGACAAGACCGAGCTGCTGCTCTTGGGACAAGAGCGCGCGCCGGTGGCGGTCGTGCGGGATTCGGGGGCGCTGACTATCGCGGCCGACTTCGAATCCGGATTGGACTTCGTCAAGATGTTCGATCTCGGGGGCGGGATGCCGACGCGGATCACCGTCCCCGAGGCGCGCCGGGCCGAGGTGATGGCCAAGCTGGCGGCCGCCGTGGCGGCTCGCGGCGCGAAGGTGGTGTAGTCTCAGGCATGGCGACTGTCCGACGGCCCCACGACACCTACGCGGCGCTGGCGGCCCGCGTGCTCTCGGCGGCCGGCGACCTCAAGACCGGGCTGGCTTCCGAGGGGCCGCTCCCCTCGCGGCGGGACGTCCGCATTTTGGTCGAGGAGCTGCTGGAGGTGCTGTTCCCCGAGTCGCACCGCCTGGGGACCGACGGCGGCAGTCTGCAAGACCACGTGGCGGCCACCATCGGCGAGCTGGAGGCGCACCTCGAGACCGCCATCTTCCTGGGCCTGCATCGCCTGTGCGGCCCCAAGCACCGCGGCCACGACCGCTGCGGCAAGCGGGCCCGGCAGATCGCCGGGCGCCTGCTGGAGGCGCTGCCCGACATCCGCGCCGAGATGGCCAGGGACATCCTGGCCGCCTACGAGAGCGACCCGGCGGCGACCGGCATCGACGAGATCGTGGCCTGCTACCCCGGCCTTTACGCCATCGCCATCTACCGCGTGGCGCACCGGCTGCTGGGCTACGGCGCGCAGGTGGTGCCGCGCATGCTGACCGAGTACGCGCACTCGCGCACGGGGATCGACATCCACCCGGGTGCCAGCATCGGCGCTTCGTTCTTCATCGATCACGGCACCGGCATCGTCATCGGCGAGACCTGCCAGATCGGCAACCGGGTGCGCATCTACCAGGGCGTGACGCTGGGCGCGCTGTCCGTGCGCGATCGCGGCAAGGCCGACGCGGCGGCCGGCAAGCGCCACCCGACCATCGAGGACGACGTCACCATCTACGCCAACGCCACCATCCTGGGCGGCGCGACGGTGATCGGGCGGGGCGCGGTCGTGGGCGGCAACGCCTGGATCACGTATTCCGTGCCGCCCGGCATCCGGGTGGGCATCGGGACCTGAGGAGCCCGCGACGATCTCGGACCGGACAGCGCAGCTTCTTCGCGACGCCTCGGTGCAGATCCTCGAGGCGCAGCGGCCCATCCGGGTGTTGCGCCTGCTGTCGTGGTCCGATGAGATCGAGCGGAAGTTTCTGGCGGCGGACGGCCGCGAGCTGCCCCGCCCCGACTACCGCATCGACGCCGACGTGGCCGAATCGGGCGCGCGCTTCCGCGAGCTCAAGGCGCGCCTGCCGGGAGACAACGCCATCGAGGTCTTCCTGCGGGACACCTGCGACGCGTTCGCCACCGCCGCCCGCATGCTGGCGGCCGCCGGAACCCGCGACTTTTACCACCACTCGGTCGAGCTCTACGGACGGCCGGGCAGCCTCACCGCCGACCGGCGCACCACCAACCTGGACCTGGCCCAGCACTTTCGGCGCGTGGTCGACAGCGTGGCCGGGCGGGCCCACATCCCCAGCCCGAAAGACGAGCTGGTCTACACCGCCGAGGAGGTGGTGCCGCTGCTGGCCCAGCGGTTCAAGCGCTTCTTCCCCGATCAGCCGATCCGGGTCGAGCTGGTGGACGCCATCGCGGCCAAGGCGGTGGCCGGCGTGGACGCGGTGCGGATCCAGCGCGGGGTGCGTTTCTCCGAGCGCGACCTGGCCCAGCTGGAGTTTCACGAAGGGCACGTGCACGTGGCCACGGCCTTGAACGGCCGGGGCCAGCCGGTGATGCCCTTCATCGGCTACCCGTCGCCCCGCACCACCGGCACGCAGGAGGGGCTGGCCGTCCTGACCGAATTTCTGACCCAGTCGACCAGCATCGATCGGCTGCGGAGGCTGGCCGATCGGACGCTGGCCATCAAGATGGCCGAGGACGGCGCGGACTTCTGTCAGGTCTACCGGTTCTTCCTGGAACGCGAGAACGACCGCAGCGCGGCCTACGACGACACCCGGCGCGTGTTCCGCGGGGGGATCGTGAGCGGCGGCGCGCCGTTCACGAAGGACGTCTGCTACCTGGACGGCCTGCTGCGGGTGACCAACTTCCTGCGCGTGGCGCTGGTGAAGGGGAACCCGGGCGCGGCGCCGCTGTTCTTCGTCGGCAAGATCGCGGTCGAGGACGTGCCGCTGTTCGGGCGGCTGGTGCGGGAAGGCATCGCGCGGGCGCCCGAGCACCTGCCGGCCTGGGCCCGCGACCTGTCGTACCTGACCGCCTTCATGAGCTACGCGGCCTTCCTGAACGAGTGCGACCTCGACGCCGAGGCCCGTGTCTACGACGATCTCACGTCGCGGGCCGAGGACGAGATGCCATGAGCTTCACCGCCAGCGCGAAGGTGGCCAGGCAGGCCCACTGGGCGGGCGTCAGCCCGGCGTAACGCTCGTCCGGGCGGGCCACGTCGGTGGCCCGCAGGAAATCCAGGCCGAACCGCACCGGCGCGTACAGCAGCGCCAGCAGCGCGATGACGTGCCCGGCCGGGCGGGGCTTGCGCCGGTACCAGAACAGGACCGCGGTGATGACGATCGTGAACAGCAGCTCGTCGAGGCCCAGGTCGTGGCGGGGGCCGTCGGGGTAGTTCACCGACAGAAAGAACGAGGTGTGGCGGCCCGGGTGGTCGTGCGCGGTGAAGCAGCCGGTGCGCCCGAAGATCCAGCCCACCGCCAGGCCGGGCGCGACGGCGTCGGCGTAAGCCAGGCGCGGAATGCCTTCCTTCTTCGTGTAGTAGAGAAAGGCCAGCAGCGCGCCCAGGAATCCGCCGAACGACGACAGCCCCGACCAGACGTTCAGCAGCACCCAGGGGCTCGCCTTGATCCGCTCGGGAAAGTAGAAGATGACCGAGACCAGGTGCGCGACGATGAACCCGCCGATCACGATGCGGGCGTTCAGGAAGCGCACGTCCTGCGGGTCCAGGCCGTAGCGCGTCCCCTCGGACACCACCACCCGGTCGCCGACGATGACGCCGATGGCGACCAGGACGCCGAACAGGTAGATCGACACCCCGCCGATGTCGAAGAGGTGCGCGTTGAAGTAGGGGATCATCCGCGCGCGGCTTGCCGCTGCCCCTGGATGGCGCGCACGATGTCGCGCTGGCCGTCGGCGTGGTAGCTGGAACGGACCATCGGGCCCGACTCGACGTGCGGGAAGCCCAGGGCCAGCGCCTCGGCCTTGAGGGCGTCGAACTCGGCCGGGGTGACGAAGCGGGCGACCGGCAGGTGCTTGGGCGAGGGGCGCAGGTACTGGCCCAGGGTCAGGATGTGGACCCCAAGCTCGCGCAGCTCGCGCAGGACGGCGCGCACTTCGTCCAGCTCCTCGCCCAGGCCCAGCATGAGGCCGGTCTTGGTGATGGCGCCGCGCTCGGTCGCGTGCCGCAGGATGGTGTACGAGCGCGCGTAGCTGGCCTGCACGCGCACCTGGCGCGACAGGCGCGGGACGGTCTCGAGGTTGTGGGCGAACACGTCGGGGCCGGCCGCCAGCACGGTGTCGACGGCGGCGGTGTCGCCCTTGAAGTCGCCCGTCAGGACCTCCAGCACCAGCTCGGGGCTGCGCCGCTTGACGGCGCGAATGGTCTCGGCCCAGTGCGCGGCGCCGCCGTCGGCCAGGTCGTCCCGGTCGACGCAGGTGATGACGGTGTGGCGCAAGCCCAGCTCGGCCAGCATGGTGGCGACGTGCTCGGGCTCGTTCGGGTCCGGCGGCAGCGGGCGGCCGGTCGGCACGTCGCAGAACTGACACGAGCGGGTGCAGATGCCGCCCAGGATCATGATGGTCAGCGAGCGGCGGTTCCAGCACTCGCCGATGTTGGGGCACGACGCGCTCTCGCAGACGGTGTGCAGGCCCAGCTCCGCCACGCGCTGCTTCAGATCGAAGAAGACCTCGCCGCGCGGCATCTTCATGCGGATCCAGTCCGGCTTGGGCTGGAACTGCGGGCGCGCGGCCGGCTCGCCGGTGGCCTCGCGCTCGGCCTGGAGGACGCGCAGCTTGCGCGAGCGGGTTTCGACGATCCGTTCAGGCATCGGGTGTAGGGGCTCAATTTACCCGATCCTGGGCGCGGCGGCCGCAACTGGTCTGGCCGGCGGCCGAAGACAGCGTGGTATCTTCGGTGTGTTGTCCTCCCAGCCCCATATTGAAGACCTGCTCGCGACCGAACGGCTGCGGCCCTTGCGGCGCGTCGAATACGAGCGGCTGGGGCAAGAGGGCTTCTTCGACGACGATGAGGACCGCGTCGAGCTCCTCGAAGGGGTCATCGTCCAGATGAGCCCGCGCGGAACGCGCCATGACGGCGCCCTCGAACGGCTGGTCCGGCTGTTCGTGCTGGCACTGGCCGATCGAGCGGCCGTTCGACCACGGCTCGCCTACGCGGCTTCCGACATTTCAGAGCCGGAACCGGACCTGGCGGTCGTCCCTGCCGGGGACCACGATCGAGAGCACCCGTCACGGGCGTTCCTTTTTGATCGAGGTGTCGGATTCATCTCTGTCGAAAGATCGTCGCGTCAAGACGCGCATCTACGCAGCGGCGGCCGTCCCGGAGTACTGGGTCGTCGACGTGAACGCCGGCACGATCGAGGTCAGGACGCAGCCGAGAGGCGACGGCTATGGCCAACTCCGGATCGCCCGCCCAGGCCAGACCATCCGGCTGCAGGCCTTCCCGGACGTCGAGATCGCGGTCAGCGACGTCGTGCGCTGACCGCGCCCCTGCGCGTCCTCAGATGTGGACGACCTCGCCCAGGGCGGCGGCGGTCGCCTCGTACATGACCTCGGACAGGGTGGGGTGGGGGTGGACGGCCGCCAGCACGTCGTGGGCCGTCGCCTCCGAGGTCATGGCCAGCGACATCTCGGCGATGAGGTCGGTCACCCCGTACCCGATGCCGTGCGCGCCCACGATCTCGCCGCGGGCCTTGTTGGTGATCACCTTGATGAAGCCGTCGGGGTGGTTGGCGCCCAGGGCCTTGCCGTTGACGTTGAACGGGAACTTCCCGACCGAGATGTCGATCCCGGCCTCGCGGGCCTGCGCCTCCGTCTTGCCGATCGACGCCACCTCGGGGTCGCAGTAGGTGCAGCCCGGGATGGCGTCGTAGTTGACCGGCACGGTGTGGTGGCCGGCCATCCACTCGACAATGCGGACGCCTTCGGCCATCGCCACGTGGGCCAGCAGCGGCGGGCCCGCGCAGTCGCCGATCGACCAGATGCCCGGGCTGGTGGTCCGGTACTGGTCGTCGACCTGGATGAACCCGCGGTCGAGGGTGACGCCCATGCCTTCGAGGCCGATCCCCTCGACGTTGGCGCGTACGCCGACCGCCATCAGCACCCGCTCGGAGGTGACCGTCTGGTTCTGACCGTCGGCCGTCGTGAACGACGTGGTCACCGTCTTGCCCTCGACCTTCACGCCGGTGGTCTTGGCGCCGGTGTGGATGGTCATGCCCTTCTTCTTGAGCGAGCGGGTCAGCGACGCCGAGATCTCCTCGTCCTCGATGGGGAGGATGCGGGGCATGAATTCGATCACCGTCACCTCGACGCCGAAGGCGTTCCAGAAGTCGGCGAACTCGATGCCGATGGCGCCCGCGCCGATGACGACCACCGACTTCGGAACCTCGGGCAGCACCATCGCCTCCCGGTAGGTGATGACGCGATCGCCGTCCGGCTCGATGCCGGGCAAGAACTTGGCCCGCGCGCCGGTGGCGATGATCGTGCGCGGTGTCTCGATGGCCTGCTTGCCGGCCGACTTTCCGGCGGTTCCGCTCGTCACCTCCAGCTTGTTGCGGCCGGTCAGCGTGGCGGTGCCGGGGATGTGCGCGACGCCGTACTTCTTGAACAGCTTTTCGACGCCGCCGGCCAGCTTCTCGGACACGGTCCGGCTGCGGGCGATGATCTTCTTCCAGTCGAAGCTCACGGTGCCGTTGATGACGATCCCCATCTCGGACGCGTGCTGGACGGCCCGCATGGTCTCGGCCGACTTCAGCAGCGCCTTGGTCGGGATGCAGCCCCAGTTGAGGCAGATGCCGCCCGGCCGCTCGCGCTCGATGCAGGCGGTCTTGAAACCCAGTTGCGCGCCGCGAATCGCGGCCACGTACCCGCCCGGACCCGCCCCGACGACGACGAGATCGTACTTGTCAGCCATGCGTGCTCAATAGCATGGACCGGCTGGGTTGCAAAAACGCGCGCGCCGGTCAGGCCCGCCGGATGCTCGCGCTCAGCTCGGGCTTCGCGTTCAACGTCTGAAACACCACGCAGTAGCGCTCGGTCAGCTTGAGCAAGGTGTCCAGCTTGTCCTGCGGCGCCTCGGTCTCCAGCTCGAAGGCGAGGCGGATGGCGCGGAAGCCGACCGGCGCGGTCTTGTCGACGCCCAGCGTCCCCCGAAAGTCCAGCTCGCCCTCGGCCCGGACCGTGCCGCTCCGCAGTGGAAGCTCCATCGCCGTCGCCACCGCCTTCAGCGTCACGCCGGCGCAGGCCACCAGCGCCTCCAGCAGCATGTCGGCCGAGCAGAGCTCGGCCCCGCTGCCGCCCGTCGCGGGATGAAGCCCGACCACCGCCGGACCGTCGCGCCGCTCGACGCGGCAGGTGACGTCGTCGGCGTTCACGTGCCCGACGGCGTGCAACATGACCAGCGCCGCCTCCGGGCTCTGCCTGTATTTTTCCTTGACCGGCGCCTGCAGCGCTTTCAGCTCGGCGCCGGTCACGGTCAAAACGCCAGCGAGATCGGCCGCTCGAGGATCTGGACGATGGCCTGCAGGACCCTGGCGCCCAGCGCCCCGTCGACGACGCGGTGGTCGCACGAGAGCGTGATCGACATGCGCTGGCCCACGCCGATCTTGTCGTCCTTGACCACCGGCTCCTTGCGGACGGTGCCCACCGCCAGGATGCCGGATTCGGGCGGGTTGATGATGGCGGCGAACTCGCGGATCCCCAGCATGCCCAGGTTCGACACCGAGAACGTGGCGCCGGTGTACTCCTCGGGACGCAGCTTGCGCTCGCGCGCGCGCTTGGCCAGCTCGCGGGCCTCGCTGGCGATCTGTCCGATGGTCTTCTTGTCGGCGTCCCGGATGACCGGTGTGATCAGGCCGTCCTCGATCGCGACCGCCATGCCGATGTCGACGCGGGCGTGCTGGATGATAGCTTCCTCGGTGAACGAGGCGTTTGCCTCGGGCACGCGGCGCATCGCCAGCGCGCAGGCCTTCAGGACGAGGTCGTTGACCGACAGCTTGGCGCCGTGGACCTGGGCCACCTGCTCGCGGAACTCCATCGCCGCGTCCATGTCGACGTCCGCGGTCAGATAGAAGTGCGGAACGGTGGTCTTGGCCTCGAGCAGGCGCGTCGCGATCGTGCGTCGCATCATCGACAGCGGCCGGACGATGTCGCCTTCGGGCGGCGGCGCGGCCGGACGGGCCTCGGCGCGGCGCTCGGGCACCAGCTGCGCGGGCAGCGGCGCGCTCGACGAGGCGCGCGGGATGCCGGCGTCCGATTGGGCCTGGCCGGGCGCCTCCTCGGCGGCGTGCCAGTCGACGGCGGGTGTTCCGCCGCCCTCGGCGAAGGTCTTGACGTCGCGCTCGACGATCCGACCGCCGGGGCCGGTCCCCTGAACCTGGCGCAGATCGA
>JAICYS010000290.1 GCA_025934105.1 Myxococcota bacterium
CTCGGCGCCCGGCAGGTCGGGGGCGAAGCCGCCCTCGTCGCCCACGCCGGTCGACGCCTTCTTGTCGTGCAGGATCTTCTTGAGCGTGTGGAACACCTCGGCGCCGGCGCGCAGCGCTTCGGAAAAGCGCGGCAGCCCCTTGGGGACGATCATGAACTCCTGGAAGTCCAGCGAGTTGTCGGCGTGGGCGCCGCCGTTGATGATGTTCATGAGCGGCACGGGCAGAACGCGCGCCGCCGGGCCGCCCAGGTACTTGTAGAGCGGCACGTCCAGCTCCGCGGCCGCCGCGCGCGCCGCCGCCATCGAGACGCCCAGGATGGCGTTGGCTCCGACCTTCCCCTTGTTCGGCGTGCCGTCGGCGGCCAGCATCGCCTGATCCAGGCCGGCCTGGTCGAACACGTCGCGCCCGATGACCACCGGGCCCAGCAGCTTCACCACGTTTTCGCAGGCCTTCTTGACGCCCTTGCCCAGGTATCGCTTCTTGTCGCCGTCGCGCAGCTCCAGCGCTTCGTGCTCGCCGGTGGACGCGCCCGAGGGGACCGCCGCGGTGCCGCTGGCGCCGGAGTCCAGGAGGACGTCGACCTCGATCGTGGGATTGCCGCGCGAGTCGAGGATCTCGCGGGCGAAGACGCCTTCGATGCTGGCCTTCGTGGTGATGCTCATGCGGCGCCTTTTAACGCGGATGGTGGCGGAGACGCCATATAAAAAGGGCCGCCTGGCGGGGGCGGCGGCGGAATGGGATACTGCCGGGCCGTTCATGAAGGCGAATCCTCGGGCCGAGCGGCGCCCGCTCCTGACCCCGCGTCAGATCTACACGTACCTGGATCGGTACGTGGTGGGGCAAGAGCGCGCCAAGCGGACCGTCGCCATCGCCGCCTACAACCACTTGAAGCGGTGCGGCCAGCCGACGGCGGCCGGCAAGCGCCTCCTCAAGAAGTCGAACCTGCTGTTGATCGGGCCGACCGGGTCGGGAAAGACGCACATCGCGCGCACGCTGGCGCAGTGCCTGGAGGTGCCGTTCACCGTCGCCGACGCCACCGAGTACACCGAGGCCGGCTATTACGGCAAGGACGTGGAGGTCATGATCGGCGAGCTCTTGCACCACGCCGACCAGAACGTCGAGGTGGCGCAGCGTGGGATCGTGTTCATCGACGAGGTCGACAAGATCGCGCGGCGCACGCAGGGCGCGCGGACCGGCGCGGGCACGCGCGACATCGGCGGCGAGGGCGTGCAACAGTCGCTGCTGAAGTTGCTGGAGGGGCGTGAGATCTTCGCGCCGCTCAACGTCACGCAGCACTGGAACAAGCACGACTTCGTGGTGCTGGACACCCAGGACGTCCTGTTCATCGCCGCCGGGACCTTCTCGGACCTGCACCTCGGACCGGCGGGCAAGCCGGTCGGCTTCGGCGCGGCGGGCGACGGGGCGGCAGGAGCGGGACGGCGTGTCACCGAGAAGGATCTGATCGATTACGGCCTGTTGGCCGAGTTCCTGGGGCGGCTGCCGGTGCGCGTCGAGCTGGCGCCGTTGTCCGAGGAGGAGCTGTTCCTGGTCATGAGCAGTCCGCCCGACGCGGTGGTCCGCGAATATCAGGCGTTGCTGAAGCTGGACGGCGTCGATCTGCAGTTCACGGAGGGCGCGCTGCGGGCGGTGGCGCAGCACTGCGTCCGCCGGCGGACGGGCGCGCGCAGCTTGCGGACCCTGGTCGAGGGGCTGTGCCACGACGTCATGTTCGACGCGCCCGAACGAAAAGGTGAAACAGTGGTCCTGGACGTCGATTACGTGGCCGAACGGCTGGAAAGCGACCTGGCGCAATGAAGATCTCGGAGCTGTTCGCCGATCCCCGGCGGCGGATGTTTTCGTTCGAGCTGTTCCCTCCCAAGACCGACGGGGGACGCGTCACGCTGGAGCGGACCATCCGCGACCTGGCGGAGCTGCAGCCGGCCTACGTGTCCGTGACCTACGGCGCGGGCGGTTCGACGCGCGCCAAGACCGTCGAGTTGGTCGAGTGGATCCAGCGCGAGGCGCGCCTGTGCGCCATGGCGCACCTGACCTGCGTCGGCGCGACCGACGCCGAGATCGGCGCCGTGCTGGACCAGCTGGTCGACGCCGGCATCGAGAACGTCATGGCCTTGCGGGGCGACCCGCCCGCGGGCGCCACCAAGTTCGAACGGACCGCCGGCGGCTTCGGTTATGCCGCCGACCTGATCGCCTTCATCCGCAAGCGCTACGGCCGGCGCATCTGCCTGGGCGGCGCCGGATATCCCGAGGGGCATCTCGAGTGCCGCGACATCGATCGCGACATCAAGAACCTGAAGGCCAAGGTCGACGCCGGACTGGACTTCGTCGTCACCCAAATCTTCTTCGACAACCGGTTTTATTTCGACTTCGTCGCCCGCGCGCGGGCGGCCGGCATCGGCGTGCCGATCATCCCGGGCCTGATGCCGATCCGCACCGTGGCCGGCATCGAGCGGATGACCAAACTGTCGGGCGCGTCGCTGCCCGAGCCGCTGAAGGTCGAACTGGACCGCTGCCGCGAGGACGAGGCCGCCACGCTGTCGCTGGGCATCGCGCAGACCACCGCGCAAGCCGTCGAGCTGCTTCACGGCGGCGCGCCCGGCATCCACTTTTACACGCTGAACCAATCCCCCGCGACGCGCATGATCCTGACCGCGCTCAAGACCGCGCGCCTGGCGTGAGCGGATCAGGCCAGGGACACCGGGCTTCCATCGTCGTCGACGAAATGGACCGCCGTTTTCCTGCGCACTCGATCGATGAAGCCGCGAAGATCTTCGAGGAGACTCCGGGTTGAAGAGCTGACCTCGATGTCGATTTGCTGCGGGCGGAGAAATACCCGCAAGTCATAGGACCAGGAGCTCGGGACTTCGTCGGCCCGGAATCGGAGCTCACCGCCGGGCAGTTCGGCCTTGAAGGTGGGCAGCGCCCGCAGGTCGTCACGCAGGATGGCCCGGTTTTCAGAGTACCAACGCGGATCCTCGAAGGTCAGCTTGTACTCAAAGCCCATTGTTCGGCTCCCGTGGGCACGACCAGTTTCGAGCCATCGAATCGCGTCGATGGAGGATTGCGCCGCGGACGCGAGGAACAGGTCAAAAGAGCGGCGAAGGCCCTCCGAGACGTCGACCAGCGCGAGCGGATCAGGTGAGGACACCGGTGAATCTCGCTCAGCGTCACCAGACGGGCACCTGGGACGTGCTGAGGGCCGGCTTCGTTGGGACGCCCAGACGCGCGATCACGCCGGCCACGCGAGAGCGATCAAATGGGCCGTCGACGAGGAGCGTGCAGAACTCGCCCCGATCTCCAAACCTCCAGATCTGAGCCTCGCATTGTTCCGGCAACGCCGCTTCAATCTCCTCCAGCTCGAGAACCGATGAGGCGAACGTCTGAGCCTGACGTGGGGCAGTGTCTCCTTTCAGCCGAGCTCGCGTCGCCTCCACGCGGGCCCGCCGCTGGCTGCTCACGTAGGCGTCGATCCAGGAGACAGATTCCGCGCTCGTCGGGAAAACCACCACCGCGAACGGCCGCATATTCGCCTTCACCATTGTGAGTGCGTTTGGGCCCCCGTCCGCGAAGGTGGCTGCCTTCCTGTCGTACACCCAGCCGCCGTCCACCAGCGCCGCCCACAGCGCGGGATGCCGCGCGAAGCCCATCTGCCCGGTCTGGCTCTGGAAATAGCAGTCCACGGCTCGCGTGCGGCCGCCATCACCTGCCGAATGGGTCACCGTGTACACCATGTTCATGGCGAAGGATACGTGATGATGAGCTCGTCCCCGTTCTGGTTGACAGAGCCCATGTCATAGCAGCCCGCCAGGGGCTGAAAGGCCGCATCTTCGGAAACTCGTCCGATGGCGCGCCTCCCTCCAACAAGAATGGAGCGGACGCGGCGACCTGCGACATCGAACGCTGTGAGCCGCCGTTGAATGGTAATGCGAAAGCGGCCGCAAAGGACGCCGGCTTTCCCGTCCTCGTACGTCAGGAAACGCCGGTCTCGATGGCGTGAATCTCTTTCTGAACGCTTTCCGGAATCGCCCGCGCTCGGAAGGGGGCGAAGTCGAAGCACATGCTCCGTGCCAGCGAAAGCACCGATTCCGGTCGCGACCGAAAAGCAGCGGCTTCGCCGGCATCCAGCGTGATGCCCACGTGGTTCCATGCGATCCCTGCACAGAGGGCCGCCAAATAAAGCTGGCCCTGATCGTCTTCATACACGTCGCACATCCCATCCGGCGAGGTGAATACCGCTTTCATGGCGTCGTCCTTTGGGTCTCTCAGAAGAAGGGCCCGCTCTCTGTCAGGCTCGAGATGGGAGCCGGATCAATCACCAGTCCGGAGCGCCTCCGCTGGTGAGCCGCCGGGCTCGAAGAGCGCGTTGGCACCCTGTCCGGTGCCGCTCCAGAACCGTGGCGCGATCGGATCACTGCAGCGGCACCGAAGCTCCATCATCGTCGACGAAATGGACAGGTGTGTGCCGACGCAGTCGTTCGATAAAGCGCCGAAGGTCTTCGAAAAAGCTCCTGGTTGACGAGCTGACCTCGATGTCGATCTGCTGCGGGCGAAGAAAGACCCGCAAGTCATAGGACCAGGAGTTCGGAACCTCGTCGGCTTTGAACCGGAGCTCGTTGCCAGGCAGTTCAGCCTTGAACGTGGGCAGTGCGCGAAGATCGGCCCGGAGCCGGTTCTGGTTCTCGGTGTACCAGCGCGAGTCATCGAAGGTCAGCTTGTACTCGAAGCCCATTGTGTCAGGTTCCGTGAGGACGGCTGGCAACGGTTGGAAAGTCGGCAGGGTTCGAGATCCCGATGTGTGTCGCCGATGGATCGCTGCTGGGAATGCCTCGATCGTTCAACGGGACGGCGCCAGGCGTGCCGTGGCGTCCGATGTCTTTGTGGATATGGGCATTGTTTCCGCTCTTGTAAGGTCCAGTCGTGGCGTTCCCGTAGGCGTGAATCTGCGCTTCCGAGCCGTCGGGGTGGACCCAGCGCTGATTGCGCGGATTCGTGGGATTGGTTCGAGTGAAGCCGTGATCAGCAAGGACTGCCTCCGCTTCGCCGACGCTCATGCCTTTCATCGGAGGTAGTCGCTCAGCCGCCGTCGTGCAACCGGCGAGACCGGCAGGATCGACCCACATGAGAGGGTCGAGCGGGTAACGATAAAGTCCATTGCCTCCCGCGAGGCGAATCGGATCTTGAGTGGCGTAAATGCCGCCAACCGGGTCGTAGTATCTGAACCGGTTGTACGAGAGCCCGGTCTCGTCGTCTTCGTATTGTCCGGGCCAGCGGAAGGGACAAGCGGAGCGGTGGCCTTCGACGTTCCGCAGGGAACCATAGGCGTCGATCGAGGCGGCCCAGACTTGGGTGCCCGCGGCGTCGAACATGGCCTTGGGCGTGCCGAGGTGGTCGGTGAGGATGGCGTACTTCGCGTCCCCGACGAGCTTGGCCATGGGCGCGAAGCTCTCGGGCTCGAACAGCCAGGTGATGGGGGCTGTGGGGGTGCCTTCTTCGGGCGGAGGTCCTTGGGGCGCGTGGGCGGCCTGTTCGGCGCGGCGCCGCCGGGCCGTCAGCTCGTCGAGCAATGGGGCTTCGACGGGCGCCCCTTCGGGGGTGGCACCGCCGGTGCGTTCGACCCACTCGTGCAAGGGGACGTTGCCGTCCCAAATCCAGCGCGTGGTCTTGCCGCGGAAGGTTTTCGAGAGGCGGCGGCCGAGGGCGTCGTAGGTGAAGGTGACCTCCGCGCCGTCGGGGCGGACCACCTTGGCCAGCATGCCGGCCCCGTTCCAGGCGTAGGCCCAGACACGTTCGGCGCCGCCCCCGGCCGGTGCCTCGACCTTGCGGATCAGATTCCCTTCGGGGTCGTAGCCGTACGCGACCACGCGCCCATCCGGCTCGCGCGATTCCAGCAACTGGCCGGCGGGGCCGTACTTGCGGTCGGTGCGGCCTTCGGTTCGGAACAGGTTGCCGACGGCGTCGGGCATGCGCAGGTCGATGCGGCCGTCCTCGTAGACCGCCGCGGCCAGGTTGCCGAGGGTGTCGTGCTGGTACTGCACCGGGCCGCGCAGGGCGTCGATGACCAGGCGCAGGCGGTCGTTGGCTTCCCACGTGTACTGCCAGGCGCCGCGGAAGGCGCCGCCGCACCAGATCTCGTGCTTGAGGGGGCGGCCCAGGCGGTCGCGTTCCCACCTGGATTCGACGCCGCCGGGCAGGGTGCGCGCCAGCTCCAGGCCCAGGGCGTCGCGCTGGAACTTGGCTTCCCACACGTCGGTCGCCGCGGTGCCCAGCTTGCCCGTCGCCGCGCGCACCGCCGTCGCCTGGCCTAGCGCGTTGCGCTGGATGCGCTGGTCGAGGCCCTTCGACGAGCGCACCCGCACCCGCATCCCGAGCGCGTCGTACTCCGACGCCACCCAGTCGTCGCCGCAGATCTCCTTCACGACCCGCCCGAGCGCGTCGCGTTCGAACGC
>JAICYS010000173.1 GCA_025934105.1 Myxococcota bacterium
GGGCGGCGCGCCGGCGGGCATGGGCGGCGCGCCGGCCGGGATGGGTGGCGCCGGCCAGCCGGCTCCACAGGGCACGGGCGGTCACCCGAGCGGTTGCTGCTTTTCTCCCCGTCCGACGGGCGGCGCGCCCGGGACCGGCACCGGCGGGATGACGAACGCGGGCGGAGGCCCCGGAATGGGCGGCATGCCGGGCACGGGTGGCAGCGGGGGTGCTCCGTCGGACGGCGGTCAGCCGACGGCCTGCTCGAACTTCGCCGTGGGCAGTGCGCTGACGCTGGCGCCGGCCGCGGCCGGGCAGGCCTACGTGCGGTGTGGGTCGCTCGGCCCCGAGCAGAACTGGGACGTGACCCCGTCGCCGGCCGGCGATCGCCTGGCCGCGCGCACGGCCGCCGGGACCGTTCGATTGCTCTCGACCAGCACCTGGGCGGAGCTGGCGCAGCTCGCGTCGCCCGTCGGTGAGATGGACGCGCTGGCATTTTCGCCCGACGGCAGCCTGCTGGCCACGCTCTCGTCCGAGGCGGGCCAGGTGACGCTGTGGCGGGCGCGGGACGGCGCCTATCAGACCAGCTTCGCCGGGCCGCCGGCGTCGACGGTCGACACGTTCGTCTCGTCGCTGGCGTTCTCCTCGGACGGGCATCGCCTGGCGACGTCGCTGGGCACGGTGATCGATCTGACCACCGGGCAGCGCACCAGCTGGCAGACGGGCGCGCCGGACACCACCACGCTCGAGACCAACCCGGAGAACCTGGGCATCAACGGGGGCGGAGTCGCGCAGATCCGGTTCACGGCCGGCGACGCGCGCCTGTTCATCGTGACCCGGTACGAGATCGGAGACTCGCCCTACAGCATTCGGCTGGAGCTGCGGGATCCGGCCACCGGCGCGCAGACGGTGCTGTTCGACATGTATGACCGCGCGCTCTTGGGGTACGCGATCTCGGACGACGGCCGCTACATCGCGCTCGACGGCTCGCCCGAGGCGGTCGGCTCGAGCGGCCTCTACCATGCCGGACTCTACGTCGTCGACGCCACCTCGGGGACGCAGGTCGCCGCCGATCCGAACGCCTCGTCGACGCAGGTGCTGGGATTCGGGCACGACGGCGCGCGCCTCTTCACCGACAGCGGCGGGACGGTGACCGCGGTCGGGACCACCAACCTGCAGCCGCTCTCCAGCTTCACGGCGCCGAGCGGCGTCTCGTTCATCGGCGTCACGCCGCAAGACGCGCTGGTCGGCACCGACGGCAGCACCACGACGGCCATCTACCAGTCGGCCACGGGCGCGGTCCTGCAGTCGTTTCCGTTCCCGAGCACGTCGGTGCGTTTCACCAGCAACGGGCGCTTTGCGGTCGCCAACGGCGACCCGCGGGCGCTGTTTCACTTCTGGCGCCAGGCCGATGCCGTGACGCTGTGCGGTCCGCCGGCGGGGACCGGCAGCGCGCCCTCCATCGCGTCGCTGGGAACGGTGGTGGTCACCAACTTCAACCCGGGCTCCACGCAGACGATGTCCGCCGACGGTTCGGTGACCGCCACCGCCGCGTTCTTGATTCACGACCACGTGCGGAACTTCTACGACATCGCGCTCAGCGACACGGCGTCGGGCAGCCTGTTGCGTCAGTTCGGCGCCTTCGACGAACAGCAGCTGAGCGGGCCCATGGCGCTGTCGGTTCCGACCGGCGACAAGGTGTACACGCCGGTGTTCACGCCGCTGAAGCCTCCCGGCCCCGACGTCGCCGTCTGGTGCCGCTGAACGGATCGAGGGGGCCCGCGGGGCGGCATCCGTACCATCGCGGGCGCGGCCCTTCGTTTATGCTCTGCATGACCGATATTTGTCTTCCATGCAGGACAGATGCGGATCGGGAGCGCCGGCCGGGTCGCTGGCGCGACCTCTGGAGGATTGCGCGGAGGGCCTCAGTGGCCGTTACGATTGCCGCATGGAGCTTTGGGAGGTGGCCGACCAGGAGCTGCGCGCCTTCGAGCCGACGGACGACGAGCTCGTGGCCGCCGCGCCGGCGCTGGCGGCGGCGTACGGCGACCCGCACAACAGCCGGATGATGGGGCAGGCGCCGGGCGCGTTCGCGGCGGGCGACGCGATCGAGCACTTCGCTCGGTTGCGCGCGGCCGGCGGGCGCCCGTTCCTGCTCGAACGCCAGGGCAAGCTGGCGGGCGACGCCGATTTCCGCAACCTGGCCGGCGAGGCCGCCGAGTTCGCGATCCTGATCGCCGATCCGGCCGTCCAGGGGCAGGGCCTCGGAAGCCGGTTCGCGCGCATGCTGCATGCTTTTGCGTTCGAAGTGCTGCGGCTGCAGCGCTTGTACGTCGCGATCATCCCCGCGAACCACGCCTCACGGCGCTTGTTCGAAAAGCTCGGTTACCGGCCCGACGACAGTCCGGCGGCGCGCCGGCACGCCGACGAGCCGACCGACCTCACGCTGTCGGTGGGACGCGGCGAAATCCCTGCCGGACCGGCCGGCCAGGAACGGGCGATCCGACTCCGCCGCCGCGTCGCGCCGGGCTGACCGGGAGGGGCGCCACGGTTTCACGGTTGACCTGACCGGACCGATCTGATACTCCACTAAATCAATAGAATGAATGGTATGTCGCGCAAAGCCCGCTATGCCCTGCGGGCGCTGTACGGGCTGACGGCCGACGAGGCGCGCGGGCCGGTGCTGATCGCCGACCTGGCCGAACGCGAGCACATCCCGCGCAAGTTCCTGGAGGTGATCCTGCTGGAGCTGAAGAACGCCGGCGTGCTCAAGAGCAAGAAGGGAAAGGGGGGCGGGTACGCGCTGGCTCGCTCGCCGGAGCAGATCACGATCGGCCAGATCATCCGCGTCATCGACGGGCCACTGGCGCCGCTGCCGTGCGCCAGCGAGCGCGCCTACGTCAAGTGCGAGGAGTGCACGGACGACGCGACCTGCGGGACGCGGCAGGTGATGAAGAAGGTCCGCGACGCCATCGCCGGCATCCTCGACTCGACGACGCTGGCCGACGTTCAGGCGCAGATCGCCCGCGCCCGCGCGTCGAGCGCTTCGACCGTCACGTACAGCATCTGAGGCGGGCCAGCCAGAAGGGGAACTGATGAATCGGGCGCGGTCGTTAATCTACAAAATCGGTAGAGTAACTGTAATGGTTGTCCTGGGCGGCGGTCGCGCGCTGGCCCAAGAGGAGCGCCCGCCTGCGCCCGACGCGGTGCCGCCGTCCGGCCTGGCCAGCTTGCCGCTGGCGCCCTCGCCAGACGTGACGGCGCTGCAGACTCGGCTGGACGCGCTGGACCAGCGGACCCGCGCCCTCGAGGCCGAGCGGGCACGGCTGCTCGCTCAGCCGCCGCCATCGGCCGCTCGGCCGGCGGCATCCGCGACGGCCGACGACAGCGGCTTCGCGCTGACCAGCGCCGACAAGCGGTACCAGTTCCGCCTGAAGGGGCAGATCCAGTTCGACGGGCGCCGCTTCTTTGGCGACAGCAGCCTCGAGAGCAGCGACACCTTCCTGCTGCGCCGGGTGCGCCCGATCATCGCCGGCACCCTGTTCGGGCTGACGGATTTCATGGTCGTGCCCGACTTCGGCAACAACACCGCCGCGCTCTACGACGCGTACCTCGACACGCATCCCTGGCCCTGGCTGCGGTTGCGCGTCGGCAAGTTCAAGGGACCGGTGGGCCTCGAGCGGTTGCAGTCCGACAACGATCTGGTCTTCCTCGAGCGCGCGCTGGACTCGAACCTCAGCTCGCAACGCGAGGTCGGGATCCAGCTGTGGGGCGACCTGGCCAGCGGGCTGGTTCATTGGGACGCCGGCATCGTCAACGGCAACCCCGACGGCAGCATCAACGACGTCGACGTCAATCACGCCAAGTCCTTCGCGGGCCGCCTGTTCCTGCAGCCGTTCGCGCTGGAGCCGCTGCGGAGGGCCGGGCGCCTGGGCGTCGGGATCGCGGCGTCGACCGGCAACGAGAAGGGCTCGCCCACCAACACCGCGCTGGGCGCGTTCAAGTCGGCCGGGCAGCAGACCATCTTCAGCTACCTGACGGGCGGCGCGAACAACACGGTGTTCGCGTTGGGCCGCCACACCCGGATAAACCCCCAGCTCTATTACTACGTCGGGCCGTTCGGGCTGTTGGCCGAGTGGCTGAAGGAATATCAGGAGCTGTCGAACGGCGCCGGGACGGGCGCCGTCAACAACCAGGCCGGCCACGTCACCGCGTCGGTCGTGATCGGCGGCGACGAGAGCTTCGAAGGGCCGAAGCCCCGGCATCCGCTCAGCATCGCGGACGGGACCTTCGGCGCGCTCGAGATCGCCGTCCGTTACGAATGGCTGGACATCGACGACACGGCGTTCTCGACGGCGGCGGATCCGGCCAAGTCGGTCACCAAGGCGCAGGACGTCGGCGGCGCGCTGAACTGGCAGATCAACCGCAACCTGAAGGTGGGCGGCGATTATCTCGAGAGCTGGTTCGGGGGCGGCCTCAAAGGCGGCACCCGGGCCCGCGAGACGGTCCTGCTCGGTCGATTCCAGGCCTATTTCTGAGCGACTCCAGAACGGGGAGACAGTCATGAACGTCAACAAACGATCGGCAATCACGGCGGCGGTGTTGCTGCTGGCGGCCGGTGGAGTGGCGGCGATCGCGTTGCGGCCGGCCCGCGCCGACGGTGGCGTCAAGCTGCTGAACGTCTCGTACGACCCGACGCGCGAGCTTTACCAGGACGTGAACCAGTCGTTCGGGCAAGAGTGGAAACAGAAGACCGGCCAGACCCTGAGCGTCAGCCAGTCGCACGGCGGATCGGGCAAGCAGGCGCGCGCGGTCATCGACGGGCTGGGGGCCGACGTCGTCACGCTGGGCCTGGCTTACGACATCGACGAGATCGCGGCCAAGTCGGGGCGGATCGCCGGGGATTGGCAAAAGCGGCTGCCCGACAACAGCTCGCCCTACACGTCGACGATCGTGTTCGTCGTCCGCCAGGGGAACCCGAAGGGGATCAAGGACTGGGACGACCTCACCAAGGCGGGCGTGGCGGTGATCGCGCCCAACCCGAAGACGTCGGGCGGCGCCCGCTGGGCCTACCTCGGGGCCTGGGGCTACGCGCTGCAGAAGCCGGGCGGCAATGAGCGCTCGGCCAAGGAGTTCGTGCGCAAGCTGTACAAGAACGTCCCGGTGCTGGACTCGGGCGCGCGCGGATCGACGACCACCTTCGGCCAGCGCAACATCGGCGACGTGCTGGTCTCGTGGGAGAATGAGGCCTATCTGCTGGTCAACGAGCTGGGCAAGGACAAGTTCCAGATCGTCACGCCGTCGGTCAGCATCCTGGCCGAGCCGCCCGTCGCGGTGGTCGACCGGAACGTGGACAAGCACGGAACGCGCGCGGTCGCCGAGGCGTACCTGAAGTTCCTGTACAGCGAGGCCGGGCAGGAGCTGGCGGTGAAGCACCACTACCGGCCGCGCTCGGCCGCCGTCGCCAAGAAGCACGCCGGCGAGCTGGCGAACCTCAAGCTGTTCACCGTCGACCAGGTGTTCGGCGGGTGGCAAAAGGCGCAGGCCGCGCACTTCGCCGACGGCGGAACCTTCGACCAGATCTACCAGCCGGAGCCGTGATGAGCGCCGCCGCCGTCTCCGCCGTCGCCGCCGAGGCGCCCGCCCGCCGGGCCTCGCGCGGGAGCTTGCCCGGCTTCGGGCTGTCGCTGGGGATCACGGTGAGCTACCTGTCCCTCATCGTGTTGATTCCGCTGGCCGGGCTGGTCTGGAAGACAGCCTCCATGGACCCGGGCGCGCTGGCGCGCGCCGTGATGTCGTCGCGCGCGCTGGCCGCCTATCGCCTCAGCTTCGGCGGCGCGCTGGTGGCGGGCGGCGTCAACGTGGTGTTCGGCCTGGTGCTGGCGTGGGTGCTGGTCCGCTACGACTTTCCGGGGCGGTCGATCGTCGACGCGGCCATCGATTTGCCGTTCGCGCTGCCGACGGCGGTGGCCGGCATCGCCCTGACCACGCTCTACGTCGAGCAGGGGTGGATCGGCCGATTCTTGGAGCCGCACGGCCTCAAGGTGGCGTTCGCGCGGGCGGGCGTGGTGATCGCCATGGTGTTCGTCGGGCTGCCGTTCGTGGTGCGGACCGTCCAACCGGTGCTGGTCGATCTGGACGTCCACATGGAGGAGGTCGCCGCCACGCTGGGCGCGTCGCGCCTTTACACCCTGCGCCGGGTGATCTTGCCGGCGGTGCTGCCGGCGGCGATGACGGGATTCGCGCTGGCGTTCGCGCGGGCGCTGGGCGAATACGGATCGATCGTCTTCATCTCCGGGAACATGCCGGGGAAGACCGAGATCGCCCCGCTGCTGATCGTCACCAAGCTCGAGCAGTTCGACTACCAGGGCGCGACGGCGATCGCGCTGGTGGTGTTGCTGGCGTCGTTCGCGGCGCTGTTCACCATCAACACGCTGCAGGCGAGGATCCGCAGATGAAAGACCCGCGCCCGCTGCGCTGGCTGTTGCTGGCCATCGCCTTCCTGTTCCTGGGGTTGTTCGTCGGCCTGCCGGTGGTGGCGGTGTTCGTCGAGGCGTTCCGCAAGGGGGCCGGCGCCTACCTGGACGCCGTTCGCGATCCGGAGACGCTGTCGGCGATCAAGCTGACCGTGCTCACCGCCGCCATCTCGGTGCCGGCGAACTTGGTCTTCGGCATCGCCGCCGCCTGGCTGCTGGCGAAGTATCGGTTCCGGGGGAAGAAGGCGTTGCTGACGCTCATCGACCTGCCGTTCAGCGTCTCGCCGGTCATCGCCGGGCTGGTGTTCGTGCTGCTGCTGGGCGCGCGCGGCGTGTTCGGCCCGTTCCTGGAGGCGCACGACCTGCACGTGATCTTCGCGGTCCCCGGGATTGTCCTGGCCACCACCTTCATCACCTTTCCGTTCGTGGTGCGGGAGGTGCTGCCGATCATGCAGGACCTGGGCAGCGACGAGGAAGAGCAGGCGCTGACCCTGGGCGCGAGCGGCTGGCAGATCCTGTTGCGGGTCACGCTGCCCAAGGTGCGCTGGGGGATTCTGTACGGCGTGATCCTGTGCAACGCGCGGGCGATGGGCGAGTTCGGCGCGGTCTCCGTCGTGTCCGGCCACATCCGCGGCGAGACCAACACCGTCCCGCTGCAGGTCGAGATTATGTACAACGAATACAACCTGTCGGGCGCGTTCGCGGTGGCGTCCATCCTGACCGTGCTGGCGCTGCTGACGCTGCTGGGAAAGAAATTCATCGAGTCGCGCATCCGCGTGCGCGCCTGACGAGGACCCGCCACGACGACCGCGGAGGCCCAGGCGCCAGCGCGTCGGGGCTCGGCCGCCGACCGAGGCGGCGCCCGCGGGTGCGCCTGGATGGGTGGTTCACCGCGAGTCGGTGAGCCGGCCGCCGCCGCCGGCGGCGTGCACCGGCCGGACCTGGCCGGCGATCGACGTTCGGCGTGTCCCTGGCGCCGCGGTTCGGCGAAGGCCGTCCCTGTGACCTGGGACGCCTGGACGGCCGACCGCCGGCTGTCCCGTCGAGGGGCGGGCCAGGCGCCGCGGGTTTCGTCGGGCCACCGATGTTCGCGGTTCTGGCCGCCCGCCCGTGAGCCTTGCCGGGCGCGTGCGGATACTTCCAGTGCGGTCCATGACCGACGACCCTTCGACCGCGCGCGCGGTCTCCACGCTGGACGACGTCCGCGCGCTCTATGACTTCACCGGCCGCACCGCGGTCGTCACCGGCGGGACGGGGGTGCTGGGCGGCGTGATGGCCCGGGCGCTGGCGGCCTGCCGGGCCAGCATCGTGCTGCTGGGGCGCAACGTGGGCCGCGCCCAGCAGGTGATCGACACCTTGCCCCTCGACGGGCGCGCCCACCACCACCTGGCCGTCGCCGCCGACGTGCTGGACCGGCCGGCGCTGGAAGAGGCCTGCCGGCGCGTGCTGGGCGAATACGGTCAGATCGACATGCTGGTCAACGGCGCCGGGGGGAACGACCCGCGCGCCACCACGACGCCCGAGGCGCGCTTCTTCGACGTGCCGCTGGCGGCCTGGCAGGCGGTCACGCAGCTGAACCTGCTGGGGACGATCCTGCCGTCGCAGGTGTTCGCGCGCCCGATGGCCGACCGGAAGCAGGGGGCGATCTTGAACGTGTCGTCGGTGAACGCGTCGCGGCCGCTGACCCGCATCGCCGCCTACTCGGCCAGCAAGGCCGGCATCAGCAACTTCACGCAGTGGCTGGCGGTGCACCTGGCGCAGGAGTACGCGCCGGCGATTCGCGTGAACGCCGTGATGCCCGGCTTCTTCTTGACCGAGCAGAACCGCTTCCTGTTGACCGACCGGGCCACGGGCGGCCTGACGCCGCGCGGTCGACAGATTCTCGACCACACGCCCCTGGCCCGCTTCGGCGCGCCCGACGATCTGAGCGGCGCGGTGCTGTGGCTGCTGTCGCCGGCGGCGCGGTTCGTGACGGGCGCGGTGGTGCCGGTCGACGGGGGATTCACGGCGTACGCGGGCGTCTGACGATGACCGGCCGCGGCGCAAGGGGGCTGAGGCTGGACGAGGCGGCCGTCCGGTCGCTGTGCGCGCAGGAACTGGCCGGGTGGTCGCTGCGCGGCAAGCGGGTGCTGGCCATCGTGCCCGACAACACGCGCACGGCCCCCGTCGACCTCATGTTTCGCGTGCTCCACGACGAGGCGCGCGCGGCGGGCGCCGTCGCCTTCGACGTGCTCATCGCGCTGGGCACGCACCCGCCCCTGACCGACGAGGCCATCAACCGGCGGCTGGGGCTGACGGCCCAGGATCGGGTCGGCCGCTACGCGCAGACGCGCATCTTCAATCACGAGTGGAACCAGCCGCGCGCGCTGGTGTCGATCGGTGCCATCTCCGAGGACGAGGTGGCGGAAATCTCCGGCGGGCGCATGCGCGAGCGGGTGGACGTCACCATCAACCGGCTGGCGCTGCAGTACGATCTGCTGCTGATCGTGGGGCCGACGTTCCCGCACGAGGTGGTCGGGTTCAGCGGCGGCAACAAGTACCTGTTCCCGGGCATCGCCGGCCAGGAGATCCTGGACCTGTTCCACTGGCTGGGCGCGCTCATCACCAACCCGGGGATCATCGGCACCAAACACACGCCGGTGCGGGCGGTGGTCGACCGCGCCGCCCGGCTGGTTCCGGTCGAGCGCAAGTGCGCCAGCCTGGTGGTGGACGGGACGGCGCTGGCCGGCCTGTACCTGGGCGCTCCCGAGGAGACCTGGGAGGCGGCGGCCGCGCTCTCCGGCCAGATCCACGTGGTGACCGCCGAGCGCCCTTACCGCAGCGTGCTCTCGTGCGCGCCGCCGATGTATGACGAGCTCTGGGTGGGCGGCAAGTGCGCCTACAAGCTGGAGCCGGTGGTCGCCGACGGCGGCGAGATCGTCATCTACGCGCCGCACATCCGGGAGATCTCGGTAGTGCACGGCGCGCTGATCCGCCAGATCGGGTATCACGTGCGGGACTACTTCGTGAAGCAGCCCGGCCGGTTCGACCGGATCCCGCGCGGCGTGCTGGCCCACTCGACGCACGTGAAGGGGATCGGCAGCTTCGAGGGCGGGGTCGAACGGCCTCGCATCACGGTCACGCTGGCGACCGGCATCTCGGAGGCGGAGTGCCGGGCGGTGAACCTGGGCTACCGCGACGTCCGCTCGATCGACCCGCGCGACTGGCAGGGGGGCGAAGACCAGGGCTTGCTCCATGTGCCCAAAGCGGGGGAAATCCTTTACCGTCTGAGACAGGATCCGTTCACGAACCCGAGGACCGCCGCATGACCACTTTGACGATTCGCCCCGACGGCGCGCTGGACTTCTTGAGCCTGGGCGCGCTGGTTCACCGCCTGGACCCCGGCATCATCCCGTTCCGCAAGGCCAGCCACTGCGACATCCACGTCAGCGGCGGCGAATACAACGTCGCCGCCAACCTGTCCGACTGCTTCGGCATGAGGACGGCGGTGGCCAGCGCGATGGTCGACTATCCGGTGGGCGACCTCATCGCCGAGCGGGTCCGGGCCGCCGGCGTGCGGCCGTTCTACAAGCGCTTCGCGCACAACGGCGTCAACGGACCCAACATGGCGGCGGTCTACAGCGATCGCGGGGTGGGCGTCCGCCCCCCGGTGGTGTTCTACAACCGGGCCAACGAGGCGGCGGCGCAGCTGGGTCCGGGCGACTTCGACTGGAAGGCCATCTTCGGCGACGGCGTGCGCTGGTTCCACAGCGGCGGCATCTTCGCGTCGCTGTCCAGGACCACCGGCGCGCTGATCGTCGAGGCGATGAAGGCGGCCAAGGCGGCCGGCGCGGTGACCAGCTTCGACCTGAACTTCCGCGAGAAGCTGTGGAACCTGTGGGGCGGGCAGAAGGTGGCCGCCGAGGTGGTCGAGCAGATCGTCGCGCACGTGGACGTCCTCATCGGCAACGAAGAGGACCTGCAAAAGGGGCTGGGCTTCCCCGGCCCCGAGGTGGCCGCCGCGTCCAAGCTGGATCCGACCGCGTTCCTGGGGCTGATCGCGAAGGTCGTCGCCAAGTACCCACACGTCCGGGCGGTCGCGACCACGCTGCGCGAGGTGCATTCCACGAATCGCCATTCGTGGAGCGCCGTGGCCTGGGTGGCCGGCCAGACGCACCAGGCGCCCACCGCGGAGTTGGACGTGGTCGACCGGGTGGGCGGCGGCGACGGGTTCGCCTCCGGTTTCATCTATGGACTGCTGACGGGAACGCCCGCCGAAGAGGCCGTCCGGCTGGGGTGGGCACATGGAGCCTTGCTCACGACCTTTCCAGGCGATACGACCATGGCCACCCTGGCCGAGGTGCGGGCCTTCGCCAAGGGGGGCTCGGCGCGAATCCAGCGCTGAGCCATCTCCCACGCGCCCGCGACACCAAAAGGAAGACGATCGACATGGAAAAGGCGGACATCGGGCTCGTGGGGTTGGCGGTGATGGGCGAAAACCTCATCCTCAACATGGAGAGCCGCGGCTACACCGTCGCGGTCTTCAACCGCACCGTCGAGAAGGTGGACAGGTTCGTCGCCGGGCGCGCCAAGGGGAAGAAGATCGTCGGGGCCCACACGCTGCAGGAGTTCGTCGGGTCGCTGAAGTCGCCGCGCAAGATCATGCTGATGGTCAAGGCCGGCAAGCCGGTCGACGAGCTGATCGACGAGCTGACGCCGTTCCTGTCCAAGGGCGACATCCTGATCGACGGCGGCAACTCGCACTTCCCGGACACCATCCGCCGGACCAAGGATCTGGAGGCGAAGGGGTTCCTCTACATCGGCACCGGCGTGTCGGGCGGCGAAGAGGGCGCGCTGAAGGGGCCGTCGATCATGCCGGGCGGCTCGCCGGCGGCCTGGCCGCACGTCAAGCCCATCTTCCAGGCCATCGCGGCCAAGGTCGAGGACGGGACGCCCTGCTGCGACTGGGTGGGCAGCGACGGAGCCGGCCACTTCGTGAAGATGGTCCACAACGGCATCGAGTACGGCGACATGCAGCTCATCTGCGAGTCGTACCAGATGATGAAGGACCTGCTGGGCATGTCGGCCGACGAGATGCACCAGGTGTTCGCCGACTGGAACAAGGGCGACCTCGACAGCTACCTCGTCGAGATCACGCGCGACATCCTGGCCTTCAAGGACAAGGACGGGACGGCGCTGGTCGACAAGATCCTCGACTCGGCCGGGCAAAAGGGGACCGGCAAGTGGACCAGCGTGACGTCGCTGGACCTGGGGATTCCGCTGACGCTGATCAGCGAGGCGGTGTTCGCGCGCTGCCTGTCGGCGCTGAAGGACGAGCGCGTCAACGCGGCGAAGCTGCTGCGCGGCCCCAAGCCGCAGTTCACCGGCGACAAGAAGGCCTTCATCGCCGACCTGGGCAAGGCGCTGTACGCGTCGAAGATCATCTCGTACGCGCAGGGCTACCAGCTCCTGCAGGCGGCGGCGCACGAGTGGAAGTGGGACCTGTCCTACGGCGGCATCGCGCTGATGTGGCGGGGCGGCTGCATCATCCGCTCGAAGTTCCTGGGGAAGATCAAGGAGGCGTACGACAAGGACCCCAAGCTGTCGAACCTGCTGCTGGCGCCGTACTTCCGGGACGTCATCGACGGCGCGCAGGAGAGCTGGCGGCGCGTGGTGGCGCAGGCGGCGCTGAACGGGATCTGGATCCCGGCGCACGCGACGGCGCTGAGCTTCTACGACGGGTAC
>JAICYS010000185.1 GCA_025934105.1 Myxococcota bacterium
CGATGCCAACGGCGACAGCCGGCGCAGCGCGATCAAGCAGGTCGCCTCCGGCCGCTTCGGCGTCACCCCGCACTACCTGGTCAACGCCGACGAGCTGCAGATCAAGATCGCCCAGGGCGCCAAGCCCGGCGAGGGCGGCCAGCTCCCGGGTCACAAGGTCGACGCCTACATCGCGAGCGTCCGCATGACGACGCCGGGCGTCGGCCTCATCTCACCGCCGCCCCACCACGACATCTACTCGATCGAGGATCTGGCGCAGCTGATTCACGACCTGAAGAACTCGAACACGCAGGCCCGCATCAGCGTCAAGCTGGTGGCCGAGGTGGGCGTGGGCACCATCGCGGCCGGCGTCGCCAAGGCGCACGCCGACCTGGTCCTCATCAGCGGCCACGACGGCGGCACGGGCGCCTCGCCGCTCACCAGCATCAAGCACGCCGGCGCGCCCTGGGAGCTGGGGCTGGCCGAGACGCACCAGGTGCTGGTGCTCAACAACCTGCGCAGCCGCATCGTGGTCGAGACCGACGGTCAGCTCAAGACCGGGCGCGACGTCATCGTGGCGGCGCTGCTGGGGGCCGAGGAGTTCGGCTTCTCGACGGCGCCGCTGGTGGCGGTGGGCTGCATCATGATGCGCGTCTGCCACCTCAACACCTGCCCGGTGGGCGTGGCCACGCAGGACCCGCGCCTGCGCGCCAAGTTCAGCGGCACGCCGGACCAGGCGGTGAACTTCATGAAGTTCGTCGCGCAGGAGGTGCGCGAGCTGATGGCGCAGCTCGGGTTCCGCACCGTCAACGAGATGGTCGGCCACACCGAGGCCATCGAGATGAAGAAGGCCATCGACCACTGGAAGGCCCAGGGGCTGGACTTCTCGAAGATCCTCTACCAGCCGTCGGTCGGGCCCGAGGTGGGCCGCTTCAAGACCGAGGAGCAGGAGCACGGGATCGACAACGCGCTGGACACGACCACCATCCTGCCGCTGTGCCGGCCGGCCATCGAGCGCGGCGAGAAGGTCGCGGCGACGCTGCCGATCCGCAACGTCAACCGCGTGGTCGGCACCATCACCGGCAGCGAGGTCACGCGCAAGTACGGGCCGAACGGCCTGCCCGACGACACCATCAGCTTGAAGTTCTTGGGGTCGGCCGGCCAGAGCTTCGGCGCGTTCATGCCGCGCGGGATGACGCTGACCCTGGAAGGCGACGCCAACGACTACTTGGGCAAGGGGCTGTCGGGCGGGCGCATCGCCGTCTTCCCGCCGCATCAGGCGACCTTCGTGGCCGAGGAGAACATCATCATCGGCAACGTCGCCCTCTACGGCGCGACCAGCGGCGAGGCCTTCATCCGCGGCGTGGCGGGCGAGCGGTTCTGCGTCCGCAACAGCGGCGCCAGCGCGGTGGTCGAGGGCGTGGGCGACCACGGCTGCGAGTACATGACCGGCGGCCGCGTGATCATCATCGGCGCCACCGGGCGCAACTTCGCGGCCGGCATGTCGGGCGGCGTCGCCTACGTGCTGGACGAGGCGGGCAGCTTCGAAAAGCGCTGCAACAAGGAGATGGTCGGCCTCAGCAAGCTGGAAGACGCCGAGGAAATCAAGGCGGTCCACGGCCTGATCCGGCGGCACCAGCAGCTCACCGGCAGCCGGCGCGCCGAGGAGATCCTGGCCAACTGGACGACCTGGGTGCCCTTCTTCGTGCGCGTCATGCCCAACGACTACCGGCGCGTGCTCGAGTCCCAAAAGAGGATGCGCGAGACGGGGCTCTCGCAGGAAGAGGCCGAGATGGCGGCGTTCGAGCTGAACGCGCGCGACGGCGCCCGACTGGGTGGAAAATAAGAGATGGGCAAGCTGACCGGATTCATGGACTACCCGCGCACTGATCCGCCGGGGCGCGATCCCAAGGGGCGCGTGCGCGACTGGCAGGAGTTTCACGATCACCTGCCCGAGGCGACGCTGAAAGAGCAGGGCGCGCGCTGCATGGACTGCGGCGTTCCCTTCTGTCACACCGGCACCTTGCTGGCGGGCGGCGCGTCGGGGTGCCCCGTCAACAACCTGATCCCCGAGTGGAACGACCTGGTCTACCGCGGGCAGTGGCGCGAGGCGCTGGCGCGCCTGCACAAGACCAACAACTTTCCCGAGTTCACCGGGCGCGTCTGCCCGGCTCCTTGCGAGGGCTCGTGCGTCCTCGGCATCAACGAGCCGGCCGTCACCATCAAGAGCATCGAGTGCGCCATCATCGACAAGGGGTTCGAGGAGGGTTGGGTGCGGCCGGAGCCGCCCGCCAAGCGCACCGGCAAGACGGTGGCCGTCGTCGGCTCGGGCCCGGCGGGACTGGCCTGCGCGGCGCAGCTGAACAAGGCCGGGCACACCGTGACCGTGTTCGAGCGCGACGATCGCATCGGCGGCCTGCTCATGTACGGCATTCCGCCCATGAAGCTGGAGAAGCAGGTCGTCGACCGGCGCGTGAACCTGCTGCGCGAAGAGGGGATCAAGTTCGTCACCGGCGCGTGGGTGGGCAAGACCGTCGCCACCGACAAGCTGCGCAACGAATTCGACGCCATGGTGCTGTGCGGCGGCGCCACCGCCGCGCGCGACTTGCAGGTCGAGGGGCGCACCCTGCAGGGCGTCCACTTCGCGATGGAGTTCCTGCTGAAGAGCTGCAAGAGCCTGCTCGACAGCAACCTGGCCGACGGGCAGTACATCAGCGCCAAGGGGAAGAACGTCATCGTCATCGGCGGCGGTGACACCGGGACCGACTGCGTCGGCACGTCGCTGCGACACGGCTGCAAGAGCCTGGTGCAGTTCGAGATCCTGCCGCGCCCGCCCACCACGCGGGCCGTCGACAACCCGTGGCCGCAGTGGCCGCGCGTCTACAAGCTGGATTACGGCCAGGAAGAGGCGGCGGCCCTGTTCGGCGCCGACCCGCGCCAGTACGTGACCGTCACCAAGCGCCTGGTGGGAGACGCCGCCGGCAAGGTGAAAGAGCTGCACACCGTCGAGGTCGAGTGGGTCAAGAACGGCGACGGCCGCGCGACCATGAAGGAGAAGCCCGGCAGCGAGCGAGTCTGGCTGGCCGACCTGGTGCTGCTGGCCATGGGCTTTCTCGGGCCCGAGAAGGAAGGCCTGCTGAGCGACCTGGGCGTCAAGCTGGACGGCCGCGGCAACGTCGCCGTCGACGCAGACAAGGCCACCAGCGTCAAGGGCGTCTTCGCCGCCGGCGACATATCCCGCGGCCAATCACTGATCGTGTGGGCCATTCAGGAAGGCCGCGCCGCCGCCCGCGGCGTGGACAAGTTCCTGATGGGCGAAACGCTTCTGCCGTAACGCGTTTAGAAGAAGGGTGGTCCGTTCCTTGTCCCGGCCGGCGCTAGTCGGTGGGAGAAGGTCAGGATTACGGGGGTCTATTTTTGCCTAGAACCCCTGGTCCAGGGACTCACTCGCAGCGCGCGTCGAACGTCTCTGCGTGGCCCGAAACGGGCGCGGCGGGGCCGTCTGCGGCGTCGCCCTTCGATCGAATGCCTCGGTATTTTCGGCGCTTTGCTGCTCCTCGCATCCGGCCCGCCGCGGCCAATTTCGGCTCCGTCCAACTTCACCCGCGGGCCGCTATGGGTCGCGCGAGAGCTCCGGATGTGAAGATGTGCTTCGTGGCGCCCGACCGGACCTCCGTTGAGCAGCCGAACGCAACTTGCTAACGTGCTCGTCCGAAGAGTCGCCAATGAGCTCCCTTCTGCAGCGGGTTCTGCCCCTCTCGCTCGTAGCGGCTCTTGTCTGCGGATGCCCGACCCGTACGATCTTTTACGACGCGGGCGCCCAAGACGGTGCAGTGGGAGGTCATGGCGGAGTTCCGAGTCAGGGTGCCGCCGGAGCGGCCGGCGCTCCTCTTGGTGGCGCAGGCGGTAGTTCGGGCGCCGGCGGCAGCGGGGGAGTCTCAATCGGCGGCGCGGGCGGTGGCGTAGCCGCGGGCGCCGGCGGAAACGCAAGCGGGGGGGCTGCCGGCGGGACGGGGACATGCATGAACAGCAGTGATTGCGCTGGCGCTTGTATGCAGTGCGATCTGAGCGCTCACATCTGCGTCCCGGCCACGGACCAGGACGACCCGAATGGTCGATGCGCTGGTACGTGCGACAGCACGGGCGTGTGCAGGAGCAGGATCGGTCAGCTCTGCAATGCAACGCCAGGCGGCTGTATTCTCGGCGCCGTTAATTGCGCGCCGGATGGATATTGCTGCAATACCGCTTGTCGGGGACCGTGTGTCGCATGTAACCAGGCGGGGCGAGAGGGAACGTGCAGCCCTCTGTCGAAGAATGAAGGTCCTCATGTCGGTCACGGCAACTGTGACGGCGCAGGCACCGCTTGTGCGAGTTCGTGTGACGGACTTGGCTCATGCAGCTACCCGACAACCACCTGCGATACTCAGGCAGCGTGCACGAATGGCGGCTACGTCGGTCCAAGTACGTGTAGTGCTGGGGCTTGCGTCGCTCCGCAACCTCAGAATTGTGCCGGTTATTTCATCTGTTCAGCAAATGCGTGCAAAACATCTTGCGCCGCCGATGCGGATTGTCTGCCGGGATATTTCTGCGAAGCCGGTTCCTGTCACCTCGCTGCTGTGTCGATTAGCGCCGGGGAGTTTGACGCGTGTGTCATTCTCCGGGACGGAAGTGCGCGATGCTGGGGGGCGAATGGTAGCGGTCAGCTGGGGACTGGGACAGCCACGACGGCAGCACCCTATGGGGTCTCGACGCCGGCGAGGATTGTCGGCCTGAATGGCCCCGCGATCGCCATCGGATCTGGGGCGGACTTCACGTGTTCGTTACTCAAGGATGGCTCCGTGTGGTGCTGGGGCTTTGATGGGAACGGCCAACTTGGAAATGCTGCGACTTCCGGAACTCCCATCCTTAAGCCGGTACAGGTCGTCGGCCTGAACGCCGCCGCCACAGCACTGGCAGTGGGGCAATCTCACAGTTGCGCTCTGGAGACCGATGGGTCCGTTCAATGCTGGGGTCTGAACGGGTATGGCCAGCTTGGTGACGGAACGTTCACGCAGTCACCGACGCCCACGACAAGCGGACCGCTCACGGGCGACGTCCTCAGCATCGCGGCTACCGCAGACACCTCCTACGCAATTACGAGCTCAGCCGGTCAAGTGGCCGTCGAAAGCTGGGGACTGAATGACTATGGGCAACTCGGAGATGATGCGATCACGTCAGCCTCGCCCTATGGTAGTTCCACTACGGTCGATGCTATCGGGGTGAGCCCGCTAGCCCTCGCCGCGAGCGATTTCGGGTTCAACGAGTGCGCGCTCCTTCCTAGTGGATCGATCGATTGCTGGGGGCAAGGATTTCCCGCGGTGCCAAGTTCCATATCGGGCCTCAGCGGACCGGCCGTCCAAGTCGCGGTTGGTGGTCAGATTTGCGCCCTCATGAGCGGCAGTGGCGGTGTCGTGGAGTGTTGGATGCCCGGCGGTAATCCGGCGCCCGTGACAGGGTTGACCGGTCCGGCATCGGCGGTCGCGACTGGCGAGAGTTTCTCCTGCGCGTTGCTCAAGAATGGATCGGCGGTGTGCTGGGGAGATAACACCTATGGCCAGCTTGGTAGCGGTAACTTCGTCTCGAGCACCGATCCGGTCGCCGTCTCAGGTTGGTAGGGCTGCTAGTCGCCTGCTAGTCGCCGACGTGACGTCCCAATCCCCAAAGACCCACGCAACTACAGTCAGCGTTTGTTGCCACATCCTACGCCGTAGGACTCTTGGCAATCTCAGGGCCACCAGCGTGGATCAGCGGGGCGACGGACAATACGATGGTTGGTAAATCGAAAGCGGCGCCGTTTGAGTGGTCTGTTTATCTGGTCCTCTGCGGCGACGGTACAATCTATTGCGGGATAGCCCGCGATTTGGCCGCGCGCCTCGCCGCACACCAAGCGGGTAAAGGGGCGCGGTACACTCGCGGCCGGTCACCGATCAGACTTTTGGTAGCGCACCGGTATCGGGATCGCGGGACCGCACTGCGGGTCGAGGCGGCGATCAAGAAGCTTCCCAGGGCTGAGAAGCTGGAGATAGTCAGAAACAGCCGCAGATGGGCAGCAGTCGTGCGGGCTTCCCGGTCCGGCCTCAAACGACCACGTTTTCGCAAAAATGGCGCGGCAAGGCAGGGGAGAACTGCGACATGTGGCACATCCTCCTCCTGATTTCTTTTGGACGGGCTATTTACGTGTTCCGCGCAAAATCGGCAGCGGTATGGTCCCTGACATGGAGCTGTCCCGTCGCTTAAGTGTCCTCACGATCGTTTTGGGGCTCACGGTTGGGGGCGGGTGTGCAGGGGTGAAGCCGAACGCAACCACCGGCAGCGGCGGCAGCGGCCCCGGGTCCGGTAACGGCGGCAGCAATGGGACGGGTGGCAATCACCCGTTCGACGGCGGGTCGGTCGATCTCCCGACAACGATCACGATGACGTGCGGAAACGGGAAACTCGATCCCGGGGAGGCCTGCGACGACGGAAACCCGGGTGGCGGCGACGGCTGCAGCAAGATCTGTCAGATCGAGAACGGCTGGGTCTGTCCGAACGTCGGCCAAGCGTGTATGCGCAACGTCAAATGTGGAGACGGCGTGGTGACGTCGCCAGAGGCCTGCGACGACAGCAACATGGTCGGTGGCGACGGTTGTTCGGCCGACTGCAAGATGGTCGAGAGTGGGTGGCAGTGTCGGGTTCCCGGCCGCCCCTGCGTTCCGCTCTGCGGCGACGGGCAGGTCATCGGGAACGAACAGTGCGACGACGGTAATACAATGGGAGGCGACGGCTGTTCGGCCACCTGCCAACTGGAGCCGGGCGCGGCCTGCAGCGGCACGCCCAGCAAATGCAGTGTCGCGAAGTGCGGGAACGGCATACAGGAGACAGGCGAGGCGTGCGACTGCGGCACCGACGGGGCGAGCTTCCCGGCGGGCTGCTCCGGTCCCAACGGTCTCTTCAATGGTGACGGCACTGGTTGTACCAAAACCTGCACCAAGGAGCCGACCTGTCGTGATGCGAGTGGTGCCACGACGGCGTGCAACGTGATCTGCGGCAACGGTAACGTCGAGGCCGGCGAGGACTGCGATGACGGCAACGCCAAGAACGGTGACGGCTGCTCTTCGGATTGCAAGATCGAAGCAGGGTTTACGTGCAAGACCGTTCAGCAGTCCGACGCCGTTGATTGCGTCCAGACACCGAATGTCGGGCAGAAGTGCCTCGAGCTGCCGGTGAAGTACCGCGACTTCAAGCCCGAGAACGCCACGGGTGGTCACCCCGACTTTTTCTTCCTGGGGTCGACGTGGACAGCGACCGATGCGCGCCATCAGTCGATCACGGGTGTCCAGGGGCAGCCCGGGGCGGTCGCGTTCGACAAGCGCTACTGCGTGCCGAACTCCAGCGGCCCTGCGCGCAAGAACGACTCGACGGCGCGCGCCTGGGACATGGCGAAGGCCACGTTGGACGCGAATGGCAAGCCGGTATTCAACACGGCACGGGCCGGCTGCGGAAACAACGCCATCATGGGCGATTGCCAGTTCACCGACTATAGCAACGGGAACACAGCCGAGGTGCCGGGGTACACCCAGGCTGCCAATGGGCCGACGAACGGGTTGGTCTACGTCGGTGGCGGGAATGGAAATCCGATGTATCACGGGTGCGCGCCGCTCGTGACCAGCGCCACGACGTTCGGTCAATGGTGGCAAGATGGCAGCTGGGAGAGCGACGGCACGGTCGCCACCAAGCATGCCATCGGCACGCTGGAACTGGCGCCGGTGACAGTCGATGGCCAGGCCGGCTACTTCCAGTTCTCCAGCGCCCAGAACAGCGTCTACGGAGGATTTTTCCCGCTGGATCCAATCGTAAACGGAACGCCCCAGTATCCCCTCTACTACACGCAAGCCGACTTGAACACGACCAGTCCCACCACCGGCCTGGTCAACCAAGGAAGTCCGAATGGTCCCGGGACGGTCACGACCACCCCGGCCGCCTGGAGCGAGCAGCTTCTCTGCAACCTCTGGCCCTACTGGTACAGCCCGTACAAGACCAGCACCGTCACCACCTTCGGCGGCGGGCACAATTGCGTCGGCGATCAGTATCTGTTTCCGCCCAGCGTCTCGTTCGCGACGAACCCGAGCGGCAACTGGATCTCGAAGATGCAGGGCTGGTACCACGACTCGTGGTTCTCGACCGAGGCGCGATACCTGTTCGCGTTCAACGGTCCGTTCGACCTCCAGTTCTTCGGCGACGATGACACTTTCGTCTTCATCAACGGTACGCTGGTGATCGATTTGGGCGGCGTGCACCAGCGTCTGCCAGGCCAGGTAAGCGTCGACGCGAGCGGGATGGCTACCACCCAAGAGGGCGGCGAGGTCTACCTGCCCGGCCAGACGCTGCCGGCTGGGGCGCAGGTCGGCGACCTGATCCCGTGCGACGGCAGCGCGGCGGCGGTCGACCCGGTTACCGGCGTCACCTTCAACAAAGTGGGGACGGGTAACTGCAATGCGGGCGAGACCAATTGTGATTGCCGGGTCCGCAAGCTGAACCTGGGACTGAAGGTGGGCAACACCTACGAGATTGCGATCTTCCAGCGCGATGGCCACCCCTCGGAGTCGAACTTCCAGCTGACACTGAGCGGCTTCAGCACCAACCAGTCGCAGTGCGGCGCGCGCTGTGGCGACGGCGTTGTGACGGGCGACGAGGAGTGTGACTGCGGCGACGGAACGGGCCAAATGCCGGCCGGTTGCTCTGGTCCCAACACCGACGGCGTTTACAACGGGTGCAGCACCAAGTGCCAGTACGGCCCGTTCTGCGGCGACAGCACCGTGCAGAGCGATTCGGGCGAGCAGTGCGACGACGGCGCCAACAATGGCGTGGCCTACTCGGGGACCTGCGGCAAGGGCTGCACGTCGACCTGCCAGACGGCGCACTGCTGCGGGGACAGCATCGTCGACGCCGACGAGGGCGAAGAGTGTGACCTCGGCGGCGCCAACGGCACCAAGGGCGCCAGCTGCGACAAGAACTGCAAGCTGGTCATCATCATCGACAACGGGGGCCTCTGACCGTCGGTCGCGATCGACTTTTTTGACGCCGCCGCTCCGACGCCCACAATGGAGCTGTGATCGGCACGCAGTCTGTCCGGGTCGCGTCGCGGGCCACGCCCGAGGCGCGGCGTCCCGAGCCGTTCGAGCTGAAGGGGACGATGGCCTCCTTCACGGTGCTCCGGCTCAAGAGCACCGACCTGGAGCTGGTCGAGGAGCAGCTTCGGCTCAAGACGGCCCAACTCCCCAGCCTGTTCCTGGACGCGCCGGTCCTGATCGACGTGGCGCCGCTGGGCGACGAGGCGGCGGCGCTGCCGCTGGCCGACGTGGCCCGGCTGGTGCGCGCCTGCAACATGATCCCGGTCGCCGTGGCGCACGTCCCCGACCAGCTCCGGGCCGCCGCGGTCGACGCCGGCCTGGGCGTCTGGCGCGGGCCTATCTCCGCCCGGATCCGCGCCGGCGCCGAGCCGACGGCGCGGACCACCCCGCCCGACCTGGCGCACGGACCGCCGGCGCCCAGCCTGCCCGCCGGACACGGGGGGCCGGTGGTGGTGACCACGCCGGTGCGCGGCGGCCAGGTGGTCTACGCGCAGAACAACGACCTCGTCATCCTGGCGCCGGTCAACCCGGGCGCGCAGGTGATCGCGGACGGCCACCTGCACGTCTACGCGCCCATGCGCGGCCGCGGCGTGGCCGGCGCGCAAGGGCTGCCGGGCGCCCGCATCTTCTGCCAGAAGCTGGAAGCGGAGCTCCTCGCCATCTCGGGCGCTTACGTCATGGCCGACGAGATCCCGGCCGCGATGCGGGGCCGCGCGGTGCAGGTCTACCTGGAAGGCGGGGAATGCCGCCTGCAACTGTTGTAAAAAATTTGGAAACGGGCGGTTTCGCCCGTTCAATGGATTCCGTGAGCAGCACCAAGGAGGCAACCGTGTCGAACGCATCCAAAGTCGTCGTCGTCACCTCGGGCAAGGGCGGCGTCGGCAAAACCACCACCAGCGCGAACATCGCGACGGGCATCGCGCTGCAGGGCAAGAAGGTCGTCGCCATCGACTTCGACGTCGGTCTGCGGAACCTGGACCTGGTGATGGGATGCGAGCGGCGGGTCGTCTACGACTTCGTCAACGTCATCCGCAACGAGGCCAAGCTGAACCAGGCGCTGATCCGCGACAAGCGGGTCGAGACGCTGTACGTGCTGCCGGCCTCGCAGACCCGCGACAAGGACGCGCTGGACGCCGAGGGCGTCGGCCGCGTCATCAACGAGCTCAAAGAGCAAGGCTTCGACTACATCATCTGCGATTCGCCCGCCGGCATCGAGAAGGGCGCGCAGATGGCCATGTACTTCGCCGACGAGGCCATCGTCGTGACCAACCCCGAGGTCTCGTCGGTGCGCGACTCGGACCGCGTGCTCGGCCTGCTGTCGGCCAAGACCAGCCGCGCCGAGGTGGGCGGCACCCCGATCCGCACGCACCTGCTGCTCACCCGCTATTCGCCGGCGATGGTGAAGAAGGGCGAGATGCTGAGCGTGGGCGACGTGCTGGAGCTGCTGGGCATTCCGCTCCTGGGCGTGATCCCGGAGTCGAAGGCGGTGCTGCAGTCGTCGAACAAGGGCACGCCCGCCATCCTGGACGAAACGACCGACGTCGCGCAGGCGTATCTGGACGTGGTGTTCCGCTACCTGGGCGAAGAGCGGCAGCATCGCTTCATCGAGGAGCAGAAGCGCGGCTTCTTCGGCCGGCTGTTCGGCTAACCCCCGACGGAGAGGTCAACCATGGCGTTTTTCGACTACTTCCGGCGGGCTCCCAAATCGGCGACGCTGGCCAAGGATCGCCTGTCGATCATCGTGGCGCGCGAGCGCGCCGGCACCCGCGTCGGCGCCGACTACCTGCCGCAGCTTCAGCAAGAGCTGCTGGCGGTCATCGCTCGCTACGAGAAGATTGACCTGTCCCATGTGACCGTCACGCTCGACAAGGCCAACGGGTGCGAGGTGCTGGAGCTCAACATCCAGCTCCCGGACGCTCCCCCCGCGCCCGCGCATTCGGTGCTGGCGTAGCGATCGTGGCCGTCCCGGGCGGCGGCCCGCCGGCCACGGATGCGACCTCGGACGGGGCTTTTTGCGTCGTTGACCGGTTGGTCCGCCCCGGCTAACGTCTGCGACCCGCCCCCAGTGGCGGCTGGAAGACCCATGGCAGGAACCGCCCCCATCGCGCCGGCCGGCACCGTCGGCGCTTCTCAGGCCGGAGCCCGGACGAATTACACCGCCCCGCTGGCGGTGCTGACGACCCTCTTCTTCATGTGGGGGTTCCTGACCTGCCTGAACGACATCATCATCCCGCACCTCAAGGCGGTGTTCGAGCTGAACTACGCCAAGGCGATGCTGATCCAGTTCGCCTTCTTCAC
>JAICYS010000126.1 GCA_025934105.1 Myxococcota bacterium
GCCCGGCCGCCGCCAGCAGGGCGCGCCGCCCCGCCGTCCGGCGCCGCACCGACAGCGCGGCCAGCAGGTCCCCCATGCTGGCGAAGCGATCCTCGCGCCGGAGGGCGAGTCCGCGCCGCAGGGCCGCCTGCACGGGCCGGGGCACGCGGCGGGCCAGCGGGCCGGGCCGCGGCTGCCCGGCGAGCACCGACGCGCGCAGATCCATCCAGCTGTGCCCGGGAAACGGGAGCGCGCCGTGCAGCGCTTCCCACAGCGCGACGCAGAAGCTGAACTGATCGGCGCGCGGGTCGGCGCGGTTTCCCAGCAGCTGTTCGGGTGACATGTAGTGCGGGGTCCCCAGCAGCGACCCGGCCACGGTCAGGCGCGGCTCTTCGGGCGACGGGTCGGCGCTGGCCGCCAGGCCGAAGTCCATCACGCGCGGCCTGCCGTCGCGTCCCAGCATCACGTTGTGCGGCTTGAAGTCGCGGTGGACGATCCCCGCCGCGTGGGCCGCCTGCAGCCCGCTGCCGGCTTGCTCGAACGCGCGCAGGATCTCGGGCACCGTGCGCGGGCTGGCCGCCAGCCAGTGGCCCAGCGTCTCGCCCTCGACCAGCTCCATGGCCAGGAAGATGCGGCCGCCGGCGTTGCCGACGTCGTAGATGCCGACCACGTTCGGGTGATCCAGCCGGGCCACGGCCTGCGCCTCGCGCATGAAGCGGGCGCGGTGGGTGTCCGGGTTGCGGAGGTCGGCGCGCAGGATCTTGAGCGCGACCCGGCGATCCAGCTCGGGATCGTAGCCGGCGTAGACCTCGCCCATGCCGCCGCGCCCGAGGAGCTGCAACAGCCGGTACCGCCCCACGACGGCGTCGTCGAGCGGACGGGAACCCGGGGTCGAGGCGGCGGGGGCGATGGGAGCGGCCACGGCCACCAGCGCGGCGCAGGCGGGACAGCCCACCAGGTGACGCTCGACCGACGCCAGCGCCGCCCCCTGCAACGCCCCGCCCAGAAAAGCGAGGACGGTCCCCTCGTCCAGACAGTCCACGGCGTCGATCAGAGCATCTCGGACGACAAAGGTCACGCCGGGCCGGGCGGCTGGCCGAGCGGCCGGCTCTGATAAGGTCCAGGCATGGCGCGGGGGACGGTGCAGCCGCTCCGGGAGGTGTTCGAGCGCGAGAGGCCGGCCGGGGCGCTGCCGGACGACGCCGAGGATCGCCTCATCGAGCTGGTCGGCCGGGCGCGCCGCGCTTTCCCCGATCTGGCCATTGGCGCCGAGCGGTTCGTGGCGGCGCTGGCCCGCGCGTGCGGCGAAGACGCGGCGGCGGCGTTGCGCGAGCTGCACGCCGAGGACTTCGGGCTGGCGGTGGCCTGCGCGGACGGCGTGCCGGGCGCCCTCGAGCACTGCGACCGGTTGTGCGCGCCGGGGCTCACGGCCGCCGTGGCGCGCATCGATCCGGCCGCCGACTTTCGCGACGAGGTCCGGCAGATCCTCTGGCAGCGGGTGTTCGTGGGAACGCCCGATCGGCCGCCGCGGATCCTGACCTACAGCGGGCGCGGGCCGCTGGCCGCCTGGGTGGCGGTGGCGGCGCAGCGGGTGGCCATCGACTTGCGGCGGGCCGCGATGCCGACGGCCGGCCTCGACCCGGACGCGAACGATCTGTTGCCGGCGCGCGAGCACCCGGAGGCCGCCTACCTGCGCGGGCGGTACCGGGCCGAGTTCGAGGCGGGCGTGCGCGCGGCGCTGGACGGGCTGAGCGACCGGGACCGGTTGCTGTTGCGCCTCACGGCGGTCAGCGGCTTTTCGCACGAGCAGGTGGCGGCCATCTACGGCGTCAACCAGTCGACGGTCAGCCGCTGGATCGCGCGGGCGCGGACCGTCGTCCTCGAGGCCACCGAGCGCGAGGTCTGCGCGCGCATCGGGCTGCCGCCGGCCGAGTTTCGCTCACTGGCCGGGCTGTTCCTGAGCAACCTCGACGTGAGCCTGTCGCGGGTGCTCGACAGCGACGAGCATCGCTGAGGGCGGCTCACCCCGGCAGGGCGGCCATGTAGTCGACCAGGTCGGCGGGCAGCGGGCTCTCGACGGTCATCGGTTCGCCGCGGGTCGGGTGCGGGAACGTCAGCCGGTGCGCGTGAAGCGCGTGGCGCGGCAGGCCGTCGAAGATCTCCAGCAGCTCGGGCGTCATCCCCTGGTCGCACGACCGCATGAACAGCTCCTCGCCGGCGCCGTACAGCTTGTCGCCGACGATGGGGTGACCGAGGCTCTGGAAGTGCACCCGGATCTGGTGCTGCCGGCCGGTCTCGGGGTGCGCGGCGCAGAGCGCGTGGTCCGCGTAGCGCCGCAGCACTTCGAACGTCGTCACCGCCGGCAGGCCGCCGGCCGCCACCCCCATCATGACGTGCGACTTGGTGTCCAGCAGCTTCAGCGGGCGGTCGATGCGGCCGCGATCGGGCGGCTGCCCCTTCACCAGCGCCAGGTAGGTCTTGCCGACCGCCCGCCGCGCGAACGCGCGGGTCAGGAAGCTCGCCACCCGGCGGTTCCGCGCGATCAGCAGGACGCCCGAGGTCTCGCGGTCGATGCGGTGCGCGACCTCCATCTGCTCGTCGGGATATCGTTCGCGCAAGAGCGCGGTGAGCGTGTTGCGCCAGAACTTGGCGGTGGTGTGCATCGGCAGCCCCGCCGGCTTGTCGATGACCAGCACGCTGTCGTCCTGGTGGAGGATGCCGAACTCCCGGGGAACGGGGGGCTCGACCGGGGCGGGTCGCCGCAATCGGATCGTCTCGCCGGAGCGCACCGAGGACGCCGGCCGCACGCTACGCCCGTCGGAGAAGAAGATCTGCTCGCCGATGATGGCCTGGATGCGCGTGCGCGAGAGCCGGCCGATTCGCCGCTTGAGGAAGTGATCCAGCCGCCAGCCGCCGCATTCGGGCGGCACGAGGATGTCCAGCTCGATAAAGTCGCGCTGGCTCGGGCCGTCGTCGGTCGGGCTGCCGTCGTTCGCGGTCCCGTCGGTGAGGGCGCCGTGTTTCGCGGCGCCGCCGGCCGGACCGCCGTCGGTGAGGGCGCCGTGTTTCGCGGCGCCGCCGGCCGGACCGCGGTCGGTGAGGGCGCCGTGGTTCGCGGCGCCATCGGCCGCGCCGCCGGCGGTCGGGCCGCCGTGGGTCAGGGCGCCGTGGGTCAGATTTTGCGCTCCGGATTGGCGGCGCGCCGCTGCTCGTTGGCCTCGTCGATCCGCCGCGCGGCCTCCAGCAGCAGGAACGTCGTCGAGGTCTGAATCTCGTCGATGCCGCCGATGTCGCCGATCAGGAAATCGAAGGTCCCCGCCCGCCAGCTCAGCGCCTCGAACACGGCGGCGGCGCCGGTGAGCCGCGGCTGGTCGCAGTCGCCGCGGATCACGTGCCCCTTGCGGATGAACAGGCGCGCCGACGCGTCGTCGCGCTCGACCAGCATGATCCCGGTCTTGCGCTCCATCTCCAGCATGCCGAGCACGCTGGAGAGGCCGATCTCGTCCAGCCGGCCGCGCAGCGCGGACAGCGGCCGGTGCCCCGCCGAAGGCTTGACCTCCGCCGACTCCGTCGACGCCGCGGGAAGACCAATCAACGTGTTCACGGACCCGCCGCCCAGCACGTCAACGACCGTCCGATCGAGATCTTCCATGCGAAACGGCTTGCGCAACATCTGATCGCGCGGGGTTGCGCCGCGGACCTCGTTGGAGGCGTCCAGCTCGGACAGAAGGAAGACGATCGGCGTCTCGGCGAGGGCGGGCAGGGCGCGCAGCCGCTCCCACCACGACCATCCGCCCACGGCGGGCAGCGCGACCGCCGTCACGATGAGGTCGGGGCGCATCTTCGACGCCAGGGCGAACGCCCCCGGCGCGTCGCTGGCCAGGGTCACCTGGTGACCCCGCTGCCCCAGCGTCCGCGCGACGATCCGCTGAATCCAGGGATCATCGTCGACGACCAAAATTCGGCCTGGCGTCACGTGCGCGCCCTCGGCCGATTATAAACGCAGCGGCGGCCCGGAGGCGCTACTCGTCGTCCGAGCTGCGGTCCCAGCGCCAATTGCCGCGCTCGCGCTCTTCCGGCTTGGGGCGGGTCGAGCGCTTCTTTTCTGGCCGCTCGCGCCGGGGCGGGGCGTCGCCGCGTCCCGGACCCGGTCCCGCACCCCGGGTGTCGAACCCGCCGGGACGGAACCCGCCGGGCGCGCGGGGCGGGCCAAAGTCCCGTGGCGGACCGCCGCCGCCACCCGGCCGGGGCCCCCCCGGGCCACCCCCGGCGAACCCGCCGGGGCGAGGTCCACCGGCGCCCGGTCCGCCTGGTGGACGAGAGCCGAAGCCGCCGCCCCCACCCGGACCGCCGGGGCGTGGGCCGCCGTACCCGCCGCCCGGCCGAGGCCCGGCCGGCTTGGCCTGGGCCTCTTCGACGATGATCGGCCGCCCCTGGAGGATGCGGCCGGACAGCTTCTCGATCGACGCCTTGGCGCCGTCGTCGGTCATGGTCTCCACGAACGCGAAGCCGCGCGGGCGGCCCGTCTCGCGATCCAGCGCCAGCCGGACGCTGCGCACGTCGATTCCCTCGCCGGTAAACGTCTCTTTGAGCTCCTGCTCCGTGACGCTGTACGAGAGATTGCCGATGAAAAGTCGGGTGCCCATCGAGCTTCTTGGTCCTTCGTGCTTCTTGGCGTGCGGGTTTCTTGTTTGAGGGGGCGCGCGCCGCTTCAGGCGGGGCGGTTCACCTTGTCCCGGAGCTCCTTGCCCGCCTTGAAGGTCGGCACCCGGCGCGCCGCGATCTCGATCGGGGCGCCCGTCTGGGGATTCCGCCCCGTGCGCGCCGCCGATTCGCGGACGGCGAACGCGCCGAAGCCGCGGAGATCGATCCGCTCGCCGCGGGACAGGCCATCGGCAATGGCATCGATGAGCGCATCAATGGTGGTCTCCACCTGCTGTCGCTGCAGGTTCTTCTGCTGCGCCACGACGTCGACCAGATCAGCCTTCTTCATGAGCTTGGTTTTCTCCTTGGATTGTTCCGTTCCGATGGACCGCCGGACTGCGCAGCTTCGAAGCGGGCCTAAAGATAGTGCGTTAACTTCGGCCAGGTCAAGGCGGGGTGGGTGGGGGTCGTCTGGATGACTCCCCGAAACGGCGGCCGCGGCGGCGCGCGGCGAGGCCCGATCAGCCGCGGGGCACGACCCGGGCGGCGTGGTCGAGGATGACCCGCGCGGCGTGGATGAGGGCCTGGTCGGGTGAGCTGCCCGGCCGCCCGAGCGGGATCAGCGCCGGTGCCGCCGCCGGCGTCTGCCGGAGGCTGCGCGCGGCCGCCTTCACCTCGTCCGGCGCCGCCGGATCGTCGCAAAGCGCGGTCACGTGGTCCATGTAGCTGCGGCCGGCGCGTTCGTCCGGGTGGTGGACGAGCACCGCGTTCCAGGCCATCCCGGCCGCTCGCCGGGCGTGGGCCACCGCGGCGCGAGTGGCCCGGCGCGCCACGGCCGCCTCGGCGTTCTCCAGCTCGTGCGCGGCGGCCGCCAGCCACTCGGGCGACGTGAGCCGATGCAGCCAGTGCACGGGATCCGGGCCGGGCATCGGCCGCTCAGGTCCAGGTGGCGACCGAGGCCTCGGCGCGCGCCAGGTCCTCTTCGGTGTCGATCTCGCGCCAGCGGCCGTCGACGAACACCGGGCGCAGCGCCACCCCGCGCGCGGCGACCGCGTTGAGGCCGTCGCTGAGATAGGCGTTGTTCAGCGTGGCGGCGGCGCCGAACGGAGCCGTGCGCCCGCGGGCCAGCGCCTCGCGCCAGACCTCGGCCAGCGCGGCCGCGCCCTCGGCCGAAAAGCGCGCCAGTCCCGTGAACTCGCCGGCGGCCTCCGCCTCGGCGACCAGCCGCTTGCCGACCCGCGCGACGATCGGGCCGCCCGCGCCGTCGTCGACGCGCGCCAGCTCGGCCTCGCTGACCGGGTGCTGCGTGCGCCCCTCGTAGGCATCCCGCCAGCGGCGATCGACGACGAGGGCGACCGGACCGGGCGACGCGACCACGCCGCGCGCGTGCTCGGGGGCGAACACGATGTCCGAGTACGAGAAGACGAAGCCGCCGCGCATGTCCGCCTCGGCATACAACAGCGAGGTCAGGATGTTGTTCTCGGCCCAGTCCGGGTTCTCGACGAACCGCACCGGCGGGGCGCCGGCCGGGATGGCGATGCGGTCGCCGCGGTAGCCGCGCACGATCACGACCTCATCGACGCCGGCGGCGGCCAGCGCGTCGAGCTGGCGGTGCAAGATCGGCTTGCCGGCCACGCGCACCATGCACTTGGGGATGGCCTCGGTCTCCTGACCGAGGCGCCGCCCGCGCCCGGCCGCCACGATGATCGCCTTCATCGCGCCCGCCCCAGCGCGCGCCCGATCGCCAGCAACGAGCGGGCGGCGTAAGCGGCGTTCATGGCCACGTAGGCGTGCAGGAAGAGATCGATGCGGTTGGCCAGGGCCACGAACAGAATGTAGCTCGGATAGTGGACCACGAAGCGGCCGATCGCCTCGACCAGCGCCAGCGGCGAGCGGCGTCTGGGCGCGGCGGCGGCGGCGAACCCTTCGCCGTAATCACCGGCTCCGTGAGCGACCGCCCGACCGGTGGCGGCGGCGTACTCCGGCCGGCGCACGAACGTGGTCAGGCTGATCGCGCTGGCCAGCACGACGGCGCCCGCGACCCCCTCGATCAGAAAGCGTGGATCGTGCCCGGGCCGCCAGAGGCGGATCGCCACCGCGCCCACCAGCACGAACGCCTTCAGCTCGTCCATCAGGAAGTCGAGGTGGGCGCCCACCGGCGACGACGTCCCCTTGAGCCGCGCGAGCTGTCCGTCGGCGCAGTCGAGCACGTACGACAGCTCGAGGAGCGCAACGCCGGCCACCAGCGCGCCCCAGGTCGGACACGCGATCAGGACGGCGGCGCCCAGCAGAAACACCGGCAGCGTCGCCAGCGTCACCTGGTTCGGTGTGACGCGGGTGCGGGCCAGGGGCACGATCAGCGCGGCGGCCAGCGGGCGGGCCACCAACTTGTTCCAGAGAATGTCCTTCGGCTTGCTGGTCCGTCGATAGGCGTCGGCGATGGCGCGCAGCATCGGCCGGGCCGTCTCAGTGGCCGAGCATCGCGTAGAGCTCGTAGATCCCGAGCAGCGCCAGGCCGAAGGCGAAGCCGACCCCCACGTAGGCCGCCAGGGAGTTGCCGCGCTTGGCCGGCACGGGCTCTCGGTCGAGGTCCGGGCGCGGTTCGGGCCGAGCGGGTTCCGGCTTGGCGGCTGCCGGCTCGGCCCGCTTGCGCGCGTCGGCGCGGCTTTCGAAGCCGGGGCGGGTGGTCGGCTCGATGGGCTCCGGCGCGGTCATCGCGACCGGCGATGCTGCCCGGGCGGCGGTGGACGAAGAACCCGCCGGCGGCGCCATGGCGGGTGCAGGCACCTCGACTTTACGGGCGCCGGTCTTCTTGTCGGCCTTTTCGGCGCGCGCCGCTTCGTTCCGGGCGGCCTCGGACTGCTGGGCCGACGGGGCCGGTTCCGGAGCGGCGGGCTGCGAGGTGACGTACCCTTCGGGAATCTGGGGCGCCGGGACGCCGTAGATCGTCCGGGTGGCGGGGTTCGCCGCCGGGCGCGCGGATCCCGTGGTGGTGGCAGCAGCAGACGAAGCGGGAGCCGGCGTGGGAGCGGGCGCCGGCGTCGGGGCAGGCGCGGCCGTCATCGCGGGAACCGGCGCGGGAGTGGCGGCCGCGGGTTTGGCCGCCTCGGGCGCGATGCGCGCCTTGGCGATCTCCGCCACCGGCATGCCGAAGATCGTCTTCGTCGGGCTGGCGGTGGCGCTGGCGCGTGCCGCCTGGGCGGAGGCGGCGGGGACCGGGGCGGGCGTGGCGGCCGCCTTCTCTGCCTTGGTGCGCTTGGGCGCCGTGGGCGGGAGGTGGAACGGCGGGACGATCAGCCGGTAGTTCCCCGACGACCACTGCATGACCTCGGCCAGCCGTTCGGGGGCGTCGATGCCGCCCACGGTGACGCCGCTGATTTCGCCGCGCTTGTACTCGACGCGCGCCGTCTCGTTTCCACGCCACACCTCGATCCCGCAGGTGATGACATAGTCCTCGCAGTAGCGCATGAGGTGCGCCAGCGCGCGCCCGTCCAGCGTGCCGGTCTCCGGCCCGGGATTCGTGAGGCTGCCGTCCATCGGGTTCGGCAGCCGCTGCTCGACCCGAAACCGGATCGGGTTCAGCACGCGCAGCCGATCGAGCGCGTCGTCGGTCGATTTGCCCTCGAAGATCGATTCCGAAACGCCGCCGGCCAGCAGGTGGACCTCGCCGACCACCTCGTCGCCCTTGGGCGCCAGCACCTCGACGCGGGCCGAGACCGCCGGCGCGCTGAGGAGGGCGATCAGGTCGTCCAGGTCGCCGCCGTTCCATTCCTGGGCGGCCTTGGCGGCGCCCGCTGTCCCCTCGGCCGACTGCGGCCGCAACGGGCCGCGGCAGATCGGGCATACGAGTCCGGTGGCGCCTTCGGGCGCGTCGAAGCTGAGCTGGCACGTGGCGCAAACGACCTGCATCGATTCCCCTAGTTACCGCGGACGTCGTCGTTTTCGAACATATTCGCCCGCTTGTCCATTCTCGAAATCAAGAGCCCGTGCCGGCGGCACCCGCGGCCCCGTCGGCGCCCGCCAGATCGGTGACACCTCCGGCGCCCCCGGCGCCGCCGGTGCCGGTGTCGCCGCCGGTGGCGCTGGGCGCGGCGCCGGCCGCACCGCCGGTCCCGGTGTCGCCGCCAGTCGCGCCGCCGGTCCCGGTGTCGCCGGCCGCGCCGCCGGTCCCGGTGTCGCCGGCGGCCGCCGTGTCGCTGGCGGCATCCACCACGGGCGCGCGGAAGTCGGCCCCCAAGTCGGTCCCGTAGTTCAGATCGCGAGGCGGAGTCGAATTGCACCCCAGCGCCGCGGTGCCGGCGACGATCGCCACGGCTGCAGCGCGAATCAGTCCTGTTCCGAGAGCTGCTCTGGCCGGCGCCGACATGGTTCTCGACGGTAGCAAGGTGGTCGAGGAGCCGCAACACCACGACCGCAAAATTGCTAGGGTCACGCCGCCGCCACGGGTACTCTAGCCCGCCATGAACGAGGCATCCGGCACGAAAGCGGGGCGGCGGCTGGCCTGGTGGCTGCCGCTGGTGTCGTTGGTCGGGATCGTCGCGTGCGCCGGGACGGCAAAGCCGCCCGCGCAGACGCCGGCGACCAGCGCCGCCGCCAAGGCGCCCGCCGGTCCCGAGGCTGGCCCGCCCGTTCCGTTGATTCCCTCGGCCGTGGCGCGCCCGTTCACGCTGGCCAGCATCTCGGTCGGCTCGTTCGATCGCTTGCTGGAGAACGGCGTGCGCCTGGTCGGCGCCGCGTTTCCGCTGCCCATGACCGCCTCGGGCGTGCGCGACTGGCTGTTCTCGGAAGCTGGCCTATCGCCCGAGATCGCGGCCAATCTGGATTTGGGAGCGCCCATCGGCGCGGTGGTGATGGCGCTCGGGGGCAAGCGGACCAGTTTGGTGCTGGCCCTCGGCGCGCGCGGCCCGGCCCAGGCCGAACGGCTGATCGATGCGCTCGGCAAGCGGGTGATGACCCGCGGCGCGCTGACGCTGGTGACCACCGGCGGCAAATCGCAGAGCTGGGTGTACCGCGAGGGGAGCGTGGTGGTGCTGGGCGACGAGATCGACGGCATGCAGCGGGGGGCGCTGGCCGCCATGGACGCCCGCCACCCCAGTCCCGACGACGTGACCGCCACCATCTTCCCCGACGCCATCGCCAAGGCCAACGGCACCGACGTCAAGACCGCGCTGGCCACGGTCGTGGATCAGGTGCGCGAGACGCAGCAAGCGGCGGCCGCCAAGGCGGGAACGCCGGCCCCCGACGCCGCCGCCTACGAGATGATGGGGCAGTTCCTGGGGCTGATCGCCGACGCCGATCCGATCGAGATCGGGCTGTCGGTGGATCCCGCCCGCGGGCTGGTCCTGCGTACCCGGCTGATGGCGCGGGCCGGTTCGGCGCTGGCCGCGGCGGCGCGCGACGTGCGCCCGTTCGAGATCGACCCGGCCGTTCTGGCCGGCCCGGGGACGCCCTCGATGGTCGGGGCGGCCAGCATTGGGACGATCTGGGGGCAGGTGATGGCGCGGAACCGCGCGCGGCTGGCGGCGGCCACCGACAAGGGCGCGGCCGCGGCGCTGGCTTTCTACGACGCGATCCTGGCCGGGATGTCCGGGCAGGAGTCGGGCAGCCTCACGATCGGCACTGAGGTGCCGCTGATCTCGGGCGTGTTCGCGGCGCCGCTCAAGGATGCGGCCGTGGCGGGAAAGGTGGCGGCGGCGCTTGGCAAGCTGGACGCCAAGGCCGTGGGCGCCTTGATTCACAGTCAGCTGCCGGACCTGGCCCCGACCTTCGAATGGTCCACCAAGCGGGAGACGGTCGGCAAGGTGAAGGCGATGCGCTTCCACCTGACGCTGAAGAAGGGGAGCCTCTCCGACACCGAGGTGGCCCGCCGGGTGCTCGGCAATGCGGGGCTGGACGTCTACCAGGCCGTCGCCAGGACGCGGCTCATCGTCACCTTCGGGCGGGACGCGCGCGCCACCCTCGGCACGATCGCCGCGGGCAAGCTTCCGGCCGCGGCTTCGACGGCCGCCGCCCTCACCGACGCGCAGGCGGCCGCGAAGGGGCGTGACCTGTTCTACTATCTGGACTTCGCCCCGCTGCTGCGGGCCATCGGTCAATTGGGCGACAACCCGAAGCTGTCGGCGCTGGCGCGGGGCGGCTCCGGGCCCATCCCGCTCGTGTTCACCGCCGGCGGCGACGGGGCCGGCAAGGTCTGGACCGCGGACCTCACGCTCACCCCGGCGGCTTTCACCTCGATCGGGGCGCTGGCCGCGTCGGCGGTGATGAACCGCGGCAAGTAGCCGGCCAAATGCAGTACGGTCGAGCGGACAGCGCCCGACAGCCGGCCCGATGGCGAAACCGGGCCGAGACCCGAGCCTGACTCTACCGGGTCAATGCGGCCCGGAATCGCAGGCCCGGCGCAGCTAGCGGACCGGATCGTCGGCGGGCGGTCAAGCGGACTGCAAAGTGAACTGCATTGAGGTCGCCGTCACAGCGACTCCAAGAGCGCGCGCACCTCGGCCTCGGCCGGTTTGCGGCGCGGCGTGTAGCCGGTGGTGCCCGGTCCGCCGTAGCCGTACCAGTTCCAGACGTAGACGCCGTCCAGCGCCGCCGAGTCGGACCAGGCGCGCCGGAAGGCCGCAAACCCGCGGCGCTGCTCGTCGAGGTCGGGCTTTCCACCAGGGCTCTCGTCCCATGGCGCCGCGGTGGCGCCGGCCCGCGAGCGGTAACCGAGCTCGGTGAAGATGAACGGCTGATCGCGGCCCGACCGCCAGGCTTCCAGCTCGCGGCGGACCAGCCGCCAGCCGGCCTCGGCGGTGGCGTCGTCGTCGGGCGCTCCCGGCGCGCGCAGGCCGAAATACCCGGAGATCCCCGCCTCGTCGACCAGGTCCAGCAGCGCCGCCTGCCGATAGTGATCCCAGTTGGCGGAGTAGACCAGCTTGCCGTCGAACACGCCGCGTACCCGCTCGATGAGGGCGCGCCAGCGTTCGAGGTCCGGGGCGCCGTCCAGCGTCGACAGCTCGCTGCCAATCACCAGCCGCTTGGCGCCGGTCAGCGCGGCCACCCCGGCCAGATCCCCCAGCCGGTCTCCGTAGCTGGCGAACCAGGCATCGCGGTCGCGCGGGGCCAGCGTCCCCCGCCACTCGCCGGCCCGCGCCGCCGAGAGGCGCACAATCGGAAAGATCATCACCTCGAGCCCGTCGCGCTTGGCCAGCCGGGCGGTGTCCGCGACGGTCTCCAGCGTGGGCGACAGGCGGGTGTCGAGACCCAGTTCGGTGCTGGAGCCGTCGGTCTGGTAGAGCGGCACGACCAGCGCCACCTGGGTGGCCCCCAGCGCGACGATCTCGGCCAAGAGCGGTCCGTACGAGAAGCTGACGTCCTCCGCGAAGAGGCCCAGCGCCACGCCGCGCTCGCGCTGGGCCGGCGGGGGCGGCGGCGGAGAAGGAGGCATCGCGGTCGGCGGCAGCGGCGTCGATCCGGGCAGGCGCGGATGCTCGGGCGCGTTCAGGGCCAGCAGCAAGGGCGCCAGCAAGGCGCCCGTCCGAGCCAGCGTGATCATCGCCTGCAGTCCCGCCCGGCGTTGCGCTTGGCCAACACGTCCATCAGCGGCGCGTAGAACGCCATCATGGCGCGCGGCGAGATCTCCTCGCCGGTGGCGTCCCGGATCACCTCGCGCCAGTCGCGCGTCGCGCCCAGCGACAAGATCCCCTTCAAGAAGTCCCCCACGGCCTTGCTGCCCGAGTAGTCGCAGGCCCGCGGGTCCTGCTTGAGGATCTGGGTGCAGATGTGGTCGTGCAGCTGGAACTTGATCAACGTGGCCAGCGCGTAGTCGTAGTACCTCGCCGGGTCGTCGTTGATGTGTGTCTTCGTGCAGGCGTCGCACAGGTCGCCGTCGCGGCTGTTGGGCGGGACGACGCCCTGGAAGTCGGCGACGTCCTCCCACCACTTGGCCTGCCACTCGGCGGGCGGCAGCTCGGTCTCGTAGAGGAAGTGTTCGAAGTGGCTCATGGTTCCGGCCGAGAACTGCATGAACACGATCGAGTCGAGCGCCGATTGCAGCAGCCAGCTGGTGGGATCGGGCCGCTTCGACTCCGGCATGACGCCCACCTTGACCAGGTAGGGGGTCTGCTGGCTGGCCAGCTTGGCCAGCTCGCCGATCGCCTCGTGAAAAGCGCGGTTGGCGCCGTCGCGCAGCAGGTAGGGGACCTCCGGCCGGTCGTAGGACAGGAAATAGTAGATGTGCCCCAGCTCGTGGTGGGCGGCCGCGAACCACTCTTCGTTGGGCTCGACGCTCATCAGCGAGCGCACGTCACCGGCGCGGTCGATGTCCCAGGCCGAGGCGTGGATGTTCTTCTTGCGGGCCACGCCCGGCGGCACCGGGTAGAGGTCCGAGCGCTCCCAGAAGGTGGCCGGCAGCCGCGGGAACCCGAGCGAGACGTAGAAGTTCTCGGCGCTCTTCACGATGCTCTCGGCCGACGACCCGTGAAACAGCGGGTCCAGGCTGGCGGTCTCGATCAGGCCCGGCCAGTTCTGCGCCCAGCGGTTGCCGATCCAGTGCGCGGGGATGAGCCGCGGCGGCGGACGGTGAAACCGGCCCGCCAGCGTGTACTTGGCGAAGCAGTGCAGCCCGTCGAAGAGCGGCTTGGTGGCCGCCAGCGTGTCGTCGAGAAGGCGCATCATCTCGCCGACGCTCATGCCGTAGTCGGCGACCTGCAGCGCGAAATACGAGCGGTACCCCAGCTCGCGCGCGACCTTGTTGCGCAGCTTGACCAGGTCGACCAGACCGGGGCGCAGCGCGCGCCCGATCTCCTTGGACGCGGACCAGACCCGCAGCCGCTCGCCCAGGTCGCGCGAATGCGCCAGCACGTTGTCGATCTGGTTGGCGGTGATGGGCGACGGACAGACGCCGTTCTTGGTCGGGACGGAGCAGAACGTGTAGCCGTCCAGGATGCTCGACTGCCGCGCCTCGGCGGCCACCCGCTGGGCCACCACGTCGGGGATGGTTCCGGGGCTCTCGGCCGCGCCCAGCAGCAGCTTTTCCAGCTGCCGCGCGGTTTGATCCTCGAGCTGGTCGCGGTGGTCGAGAAATGCCTTGGCCTTCTCGATGATGAGGGGCGATCCGGCCAGCGAGGCGAGCGCGCCGTCGGCCCCCACCCGCTGGCCGGTGTGCTCGGGGGTGACGTCCGTCAGCGAAGCCCAGTCCGCCAGGGCGGTGCGCGTCGCGACCGGCTGCAAAAGGCTGGTGATCGTGGCCAGGAAGGCCTCGGCGTCCTTCTGCGCGGCCGTCTTCTTGCCGGCCTTTTTGTTGGCCTTGTTGACCGCGTCGCCGGCCGTCCGGTTCGGCGCCTTCTTCTTGGCGGCGTGTGCGATGGGGACCGCCGCCGCGCAGGCAACCAGGATCAGGGCCGCTCGCATCCAACGCCGCATGGTGGAGACCCTACCTCAGGACGTCAATCGTGGGCCATAGACAGCGAGGTGGGTGCGTGGTAACTGACCGGGCGCTCATGCGGGGTACGCTCATCGTGTTCTTGTCTTCGGCGCTTCTGGCCGTTGGTTGCTCGCAGGGGGTCGGCGATCGCTGCGTCCAGAACAGCGACTGCGCGAGCGGGCTCTGCTCGACCAACATCAACCCGCAAGGCGGCACGTGCCTGCCGGCGGGCGGCATCGTCCCGACCGAGGATGCGGCTGGGCCCGCGACCGACGCCGCGGCCAGCGACGCCGCGGCCCCGGCGGATTCCGGCTCCGACGCCCCGACATCCGATGCGGGCGGCGCCTCCGATGCGGGCGGCGCCTCCGACGCGTCCGCCGGCGGCTGACGCCCTCAGGAGGCGATGAAGCGGACGTCGGTGATCTGGTACTCTCGCATCCCTTTTCCGGTCTTCACCGTGACGGACTCGCCCCGCTCGCGCCCGATCATGGCGCGGGCGAGTGGCGCCGAGACCGCGATGCGCCCGGCCTTGATGTCGGCTTCGTGGTCGCCGACGATCGCGTAGGTCACGTCCTCGCCGCTGTCGGTGTCGGTCAACTTCACCGTCGCGCCGAACACCACCTTCGTGCCGGACAGCTTGCCGGGATCGATCACCTCGGCCTGCGCCAGGATGGCTTCGATGTCGCGCGAGCGCCCCTCGATGAACCCCTGCCGCTCCTTGGCGGCGTGATATTCCGCGTTCTCCTTGAGGTCGCCGTGCGCGCGCGCCTCTTCGATGTCGCGAACGTTTTTGGGGCGCTCGACTTCGCGCAGCCGCTTCAGCTCGTCCTTCAGCGCCTGCTGCCCGCGCGGTGTCATCGGAAACTTGGCCATGGCTATCGACCCTCCTGGTACTCCTGCAACGACCGGACCCGCATCTTGCCGGCGGCCAGCTCGGCGATGGCGCCGACGGCCGCCCGCGCGGCCGACAGCGTCGTGTAATAAGGGATCCCCTTCAACAGCGTGTTGCGCCGGATGGGGAACGAATCCTTGATGGCGTCGAGGCCGCGCGCGGTGTTGACCACCAGGTGGACGCCGCCGTCCAGGATGCGGTCCACGCAGTGCGGGCGCCCCTCGCGCACCTTGTTCACCCGTTCTGACGGAACGCCCTGCGCCCGCAGGTAGTCGTGGGTGCCCGAGGTCGCGATGACCTGGAACCCCAGGTCGACCAGGCCCTTGGCGACCTTGGCGGCGGCCGGCTTGTCCGCGTCCTGCACCGACACGAAGGCCGTGCCCTTGATGGGGAGCCGGGTGCCGGCGCCGATCTGGCTCTTGCCGAAGGCGGCCGCGAAGCCGCTGTCGATGCCCATCACCTCGCCCGTCGAGCGCATCTCCGGGCCCAGCAACGTGTCGACGCCGGCGAACTTCGCGAACGGAAACACCGCCTCCTTGACGGCGGTGTGCTTGGGCGTCACTTCGCGGATCCCCATCTGCTTCAGCGTCTTGCCGACGGCGATGCGCGCCGCCACCTTGGCCAGCGGCACGCCGGTGACCTTCGAAACGAAGGGAACCGTGCGCGAGGCGCGGGGGTTCACCTCCAGGATGAAGATGCCGCGTCCGTCGCGGGGCACGGCGAACTGCACGTTCATGAGGCCGCGCACGCCCAGCTCGCGGGCCAGGGCGCGCGCCTGGTCTTTGATCGCGTCGATGGTGGCCGGGTCCAGCGAGTGCGGCGGCAGGCAGCAGGCCGAGTCGCCCGAGTGGATGCCGGCCTCCTCGATGTGCTCCATCACGCCGCCCACCACGACGTCCGTTCCGTCGGCCACCACGTCGACGTCCACCTCGATGGCGTCGGGCAGGAACTGGTCGATCAGGATGGGCGCCTCTTTCTCGTCGGCGCGCGACTTCAAGCTCTCGCGGCGCGAGGCTTCCATGGCGGTCAGCACGAACCGCTCGAGGCCGGATTCGTCGTGGACGATCTCCATGGCCCGGCCGCCCAGCACGTAGGA
>JAICYS010000091.1 GCA_025934105.1 Myxococcota bacterium
GACCCAGCTGATCGCGCGCCGCCTGCGGGAAAGCGGCGTCTATTGCGAAATCCACCCCTACGACAAGGTCGAGGCGATGCTGGAGGCCTATGGGCCCAAGGCCATCATCCTCTCCGGCGGCCCGGCCAGCGTGCATGAGGCTGAGAGCCCCGCCGCGCCGCAGAAGGTCTTCGAACTCGGCGTGCCGGTGCTGGGCATCTGCTACGGCGAGATGACCATGGCGGCGCAGCTCGGCGGAGCGGTGGAGGGCGGCCACGACCGCGAGTTCGGCCGCGCCGAGATCCGCATCGCGCGCTCGTCGCCGTTGCTGGAGGGCCTTGGCGGGGTGGGCGCGAACGAGACCGTCTGGATGAGCCACGGCGACAAGATCACGGCCATCCCGGAGGGGTTCGAGGTGGTGGCGACCTCCGAGGGGTCGCCCTTCGCGGTGATCGCCGACGAGGCGCGCCGTTTCTACGGCATCCAGTTCCACCCGGAGGTGGCGCACACCCCGCGCGGCGCGCTCATGCTGCGCAACTTCACCCACCGGATCGCGCGCCTGAAGGGCGACTGGACGATGGCGGCCTTCCGCGAGGAGGCGGTCGCCCGCATCCGCCAGCAGGTCGGCAAGGGGCGGGTGATCTGCGGGCTCTCCGGCGGGGTCGACTCCTCGGTGGCGGCGGTGCTGATCCTCGAGGCGATCGGCGAGCAGCTCACCTGCGTCTTCGTCGACACCGGGCTTCTCCGCCTCAACGAGGCGGAGCAGGTCGTGACCATGTTCCGAGACCACTACAACATCCCGCTGGTTCACGTTGATGCGGCGAAGGAATTCCTGGGCGCCCTGGCCGGTGTTTCCGATCCCGAAACCAAGCGCAAAACCATCGGGCGGTTGTTCATCGAGGTGTTCGACCGGGAGGCGGCCAAGGTGGAGGGCGCGGCTTTCCTGGCTCAGGGCACGCTCTATCCCGACGTTATCGAGAGCGTCTCGGCGCGTGGGGGGCCGAGCCAGGTGATCAAGAGCCACCACAATGTCGGCGGCCTGCCGGACTACATGAAGCTGAAGCTGGTCGAACCCTTGCGCGAGCTCTTCAAGGACGAGGTCCGCGCGCTGGGCGTCGAGCTCGGCCTGCCGCCCGCCTTCGTCGGCCGCCACCCCTTCCCAGGGCCGGGTCTCGCCATCCGCATCCCCGGGGAGGTGACGCCGGAGAAGGTCGCGGTGCTGCAGAAGGCCGACGCCATCTACCTCGACGAGATCCGCAAGGCGGGCCTCTACGATGCGATCTGGCAGGCCTTCGCCGTCCTCCTGCCGGTCCGCACCGTCGGCGTCATGGGCGATGCGCGCACCTACGACGAGGTCTGCGCGCTGCGCGCCGTCACCTCCACGGACGGGATGACCGCCGACTTCTTCGAATTCCCCTGGGAGGTTCTGGGCCGCGCCGCGACGCGGATCATCAACGAGGTCAAGGGCATCAACCGCGTCGTCTACGACGTCACCTCGAAACCGCCCGGCACGATCGAGTGGGAATAATTCGATAGGCTTCGGGGGCTATCGGCGAGACCGGTGCAATCGACGTAAGTTATTGAACGAAAAAGTGAATGTGGTTGCGATCTATCGGGAACTATCGCGGGCCAGCGAAACGATTTGACGGCTAGCGTGCCGGTACGGGCGGCGCTTGCGATCACCGACTCCGGCCGATACCGTCATTGTCGTTCGCGGCGTTGACGGTATTTTCTCAGGCCTAAGGCACGGGAAATGCGAGAGAAATCGGACGCCAGAACCCCCATGATCGGGGTGACGGTATTTCGATGGAGTCCCTCGTGCTCACCGACACTGCGCTTCGGAATCTGCGCCCGCAGGCCAAGCCCTATAAGGTCACTGACCGAGACGGCATGTACGTCAACGTGGCGCCGTCAGGCGCTATCACCTTCAGGCTCGACTACCGCTTGAACGGCCGACGCGAGACGCTGACGATCGGGCGATACGGCCCGTCAGGCATCTCCCTCGCGCGGGCCCGCGAGAAGTGTATCGACGCCAAGCGCCTCGTGTCGGAAGGCGTCTCGCCCGCCCAGGAGAAGCAGCGCGACAAGCGACGCATCTTGGAGGCGAAGAGCTTCGGCCAGTTCGGCGAGCGGTGGTTCGCGGAGTCGCCCATGGCCGACAGCACGCGCGCCATGCGCCGAGCGATCTTCGAACGCGACATGCTGCCTACGCTTCGGAACCGGCTGCTGCATGAGATCACGCCGGACGATCTGCGGGCGCTCTGCGCCAAGGTCAAGGAGCGGGGCGCGCCGGCCACGGCGGTCCACGTCCGGGACATCCTCAAGCAGATCTACGGCTTCGCCATCCTGCACGGGGAGAAGGTGAAGAACCCGGCCGACGAGGTCGGGCCGGCGTCCATCGCGAGCTTCGTTCCGAAGGACCGGTCCCTGTCGCCGACCGAGATCCGGATCATGCTCAAGCAGCTGGAGCATGTCCCGACGCTGCCCACCATCCGGCTCGGGCTGAAGCTGATCCTGCTGACCATGGTGCGGAAGAGCGAGCTGCAGGACGCCACCTGGGACGAGGTCGACTTCGAGAACGCGGTCTGGACCATCCCCAAGGAGCGGATGAAGCGGTCGAAGGCGCACAACGTCTATCTGTCCCAGCAGGCGATCGACATCCTGATCGCCCTCAAGACCTGCGCCGGGAACTCGCGCTACCTGCTCCCGTCGCGCTACGACGCCGATGCACCGATGTCGCGGGCGACCTTCAACCGGGTCACCTACGCGGTCGTCGAGCGCGCCGAGAAGGAGGGCCTGCCGCTCGGCCCATTCACGGTCCACGACCTGCGCCGGACAGGTTCGACGCTGCTGAACGAGTTGGGCTTCAACCGCGACTGGATCGAAAAGGCGCTGGCGCACGAAGACAGCCGCTCGTCGCGCGGCGTCTACAACAAGGCGGAGTACGAGGCGCAGCGGCGTCACATGCTGCAGGAGTGGGCCAACATGCTTGACGCTTGGGTGGAGGGCCGGAAGTACAAGCCGGTGATCGTCCCGCCCTCGATGGAGATCGGCCCGATGGAAGCTACTGTCTGACGGGTCGGGCCCGTCGCTGCCGCACGTCGGGGGAAGGAGCCTTGTTGATCTGGGCGGCATCCGACGCCCGTCGCCGCTCATCGAGCCAGGTCTCGACCTCCTCAAGGTCCCACACGACGCACCGAGCCGTCAGATTGAAGCGACGCGGGAATTCTCCCCGCTGCTCCAGCTCATAGATCGTCGTGTCTGCGAGAGGCACGATGCGCCTCAGCTCCCCGCGCCGGATCGTCCGGCGAGAGCGCGTGCCACTCCCAGAGGTCGCGGTCGAAACATCGGTCGCCATCGCCAATCCTCCTGTCGCTCGCCAACGAACGACACCAGTGTCTGAGACGGAAGGGGTTCATTGCCGGCGTAGTGTGAACGGCGTTGTTGGCGCGCGAATAGGCCGCCCGAGCGCGGCAGGCGTTGTATGCTTGTGAGGTGAACGACCGGCCGCCTTACGCAGCGCGACGTCCTCGGACCAAGCGGGTGCTGAGGGCGATCGCCTCAATCAGTTCGGCCTCACTGCCTCCAGCGCTTAGGAAGCCTTCGGCAGCGTCTCGAACGCGAGACGAGATCTCGCGGCGGGATAGAAGCATATTAGCATATTCGCGGAGGGCGTGCGTATCCGCCGTCTCCCGCTTCAAGGCGCCGTTCTTGGCCTTCGAGACCGTGCTCTGCGCCAACCCTAATGCTAGGGCCACCTCTTGTTGCGTGGCGAGCTTGGCGCGGAATATGCGCCTCAAGTCGAGCGCCAGCTGCTCCAGGCTCGTTGTTACCTCTTGCGGCATATTGGAATAATGGCATAATCGTATGCGAAGCGGAAGGGCCGTCGCGGCGAGGGTCCAGCTAAAGGGGGCGGCATGGCTCCGGCTGTATCGACTGCCTACGTCGCCTTCGAGGAATGGACGGGGCGACGGGACGTCCCAACGCTCGGAACTAATGCTGGTGCTCCCACACTGCCTTTCCAAGGCTGGCGCCGCTTCAAGGAGGCGTTTGCGCCCGAGCTCGTGCGCCTGGCGATCGAGGAGACAGGCCGCGTTGAGCGCGTGATCGACCCCTTCGGGGGCTCGGGCACTACCGCGTTGGCCGCTCAGTTCCTCGGCGTTCGGCCCTCGACAATCGAGGTCAACCCGTTCTTGGCCGATCTCATCGAGGCGAAGATTGCGCGCTATGAGATCGACGCCGTGGTTCGCGGCTTTACCCAGGTCGTCGAGTTGGCGCATGGCAAGAGCCGAGACCCGGCCGAATTCCTGACGAACGCACCGCCGACCTTCGTCGAGCCGGGCGTCAATGACCGATATCTTTTTTCGAAGGACGTCGCTGCTCGGTTCTTCGCCTATCGGTCGGCAATTGAAGGCCTCGAAGGCGCGCCCACACGTCGCCTCCTGAAGGTGCTGCTCGGTGCCACCGCCGTGCCTGCCAGCAACGCCCTGGTCAGCGGCAAGGGACGCCGGTATCGGCGTCATTGGAAAGAGACGCCGGTCCGAGCCGCTGCGATCGACGAGATGTTCGAGCACGGCGTCCTCAGCGCGCTGTTCGATCTCCGGCGCTTTGAGGCGCGTCGTTGCCGGGATTATGAGGTGCTTCGGGGCGACGCGCGCGCGCGCCTCGCCGAAATCGAGCCGGCTGACATGGCGATCTTCTCGCCGCCCTATCCCAACTCCTTCGACTACACCGACGTGTACAACATTGAGCTTTGGATGATGGGATATCTGAACGGCGCGGCGGAAAACCGCCGACTGCGCGAAGCCACGCTGCGGAGCCACGTCCAGATCAAGCGCGATCTCAGCGCTCAGGCGCCGCTGCCAGGGTCGTTGCTGGAACGCACTTTGGGAGCGCTAGCGACGGTCCAAGCCAAGCTTTGGAATCCAGACATAACGGCGATGATTGCCGCGTACTTCGACGACATTGGTGCGATCCTGACCGGTCTGTCCGTGCGCCTACGTGAATGCGGTCGGGTCTACATGGTGGTTGGCGACAGCCGCTACGCGGGCGTTGATGTTCCGGTCGCCGCCATTCTCGCGGAGCAGGCTCCTAACCATGGGTTCGAGTTGGTGCGGGCGGAGCCGTTCCGTTCGATGCGGGCCTCGCCGCAGCAAGGTGGCGGCCACGAGCTCTCCGAGACGCTTCTCGTGCTCGCCCGCGGTTAGGGTGTGGGAAAGTAGCCCGCGTCCCGTGCCTGCTGTGCCGATCCAAACAGCGGCGTAAGACGCATGTCGGGCGGCGGACTGCAGGCAGGCAGAACCGCCTGAACTTCGGCGTGCTGCCGCGGATCGGCCGTCTTGTCGGCGCGCATGTCGTAGATTTCCAGGACCGCACAGGCGCAACCGCGATTCGTGCGGAAAGCGTGTGCCTGTTGTACGCCCTTCGCCACGTCCCGCGCATTGGCCAGCGGCCCAACCTTGACCGGGGCACCGCCACTCTTCGAGTGCCGAAACGACTTGACCACCTTTAGCTCGACCACGCCCCAGTAGGTGAGGCCGCCGCTCGGATCGGACGGTGGGATCAAGAGACCGATGTCGATGCGACCAATCTCAGTGGGAATTTCGCGGTCGATGCGCAGCTGTCCCCGGAACCAGCCGGTGAGGAACGTCCGAAGCTGCGCCTGGATCGATACCTTCGGAGTCGGGCCGGTGTGGTAGGACTCTGCGTGCCCTCTGCGCCAGAGCCCTTCCGGACAGTTCTGGGGCGTCAAGACATGCGACATGTGAAAACTGTCGAGGGCCTCGAAGAGCCCTTCCCGGGTAACCGGCGGCGGCTCGGTGCGGATTGGCTCCTGGCGGGTCATCCCATGCTGCGCGCCGTTGGCCCGCTCGATGAGCAGCAGCTTGTTTCGATAAACTAGGATCACTTGGCTGCCGCCAAACGGGAGCCCGCTCAGCCACTCGATGATCTCGCCTGGATCCGAGGCCGGCAGGTCCGCCGACCAACCTTGCGAAGCGTTGCGGTCGAGGAGGAACACGCGGCCCATCAGCGGCTCGTCCGTGCCGATCATGTCCGCCGACGGCTTTGAACCATTGAGAGCGCTCGCAGCCTGACGGGGGTAGTCCGTGCGGACGAAGATCGAGATGCCAGCCTCGCCCTCGCTCGGCCAATCGCGGCGTGCCCGGTCTTCGACGAGCGCTTGTACCTGCCCGAAGAAACGCTCGCGATCGTCCGCCTCCACGTCCGGCTGGGCGACGAGCGTCCGCGTGACCGATGCGAGGTCGGCGTCGGAGACATCCGCGATCTGACCGCTACCCTCAGCCGCCATGGATGCGGCGTCCCAGATAGGTGGCGTAGAGGTAAAGCTTCTCGCCCGGCGAGAGGTTGGCGCCCTCCGGCATGAAGCTTGAAAATCGTTCAGCGGTCTCGACGCTGCGGTTCGATCGCGTGGCTGGCGCGATGTAGATCAGGTTTTCGTTGTCGATCTGGCGATCGGAATAGGTGACATCCGACGTCGCCGCGCGGTCGATCTCATCCTTGGGCAAGCGCGCCAGGGCGCCGGCCAGTTCGACCAGGAAGGCATGGACCTTCACGTCTTGCGGATCCAAGGCCAACTCTTCGCCGCGGGCACCGAGCCTCCCCAGCAGCGTCTCTAAATGAGGAGATCCGAAGCGCAGCCCATAGCTCGCCTCGATGCGGGCGCCTTCACGCGGACGCGGCACGTAGCGGATGTTGGTCACCTCAAGCAGTCCCGCCGCCACGAGGCGATCCATCTCGCGCTGCAGCTCGGGGAAGAAGGGGCCGCCGCTCGATTTGACGACCACCTGATCGAACGACGGCAGGCGCCAAACGGGGCTGAGCACGTCCGCGAGAAAGGCTAGAGCGTGCAGCCGGTCAGTCGATAAAGGGGCGACGGCAGCGCGTTCCGCTGCGTCGAGCAGGAGCAGGACGCGACCGCGCTGACGCAGGAGCCGCAGCTCCTCATCATCAATCTGCGGTGCGGGTGCTTCGCGCTCCGGCATCACGCGCCTTTCAGCGCCTTGTCGAGGAGCGCGAGATAGCGGCCACCGACGTCGTCGAGCAGGGCCCGATTCTTGGCGCTAAGGGTCAGCAGGTTGACCGTGCGATCATAGCGGTCGACCAACTCTGCGCGGTCTTTGATCGGCCCCCCGAAGAGCCAGGCAATCATGCCGGCGTTGGTGAGGTTGCTCGTGGCAACCAGGCGGTTCGCTCCGACCGATGCAAACTCGTAGAGGGCCCTACCAACGCGTTCCATCGCCAGTTCATCAAGGCTGGCCTCCGGCGTCTCCATAACTAGTGTAGAGGCGCCAGTGGCCTCGGCCGCCTCGATCAGCGCGAACCGAAACGCAAGGTCGATGAGCTCCCGCTGAGATTCCGATACGTCGTTGGGGCTGCGCCGCCGCGACATGCCTGGCCGGCCGGCGGATGTCATGTCGGCATAGAATGAGGGGACCTCGAACTGCTCCTCGGCCTGGGCGATGCCCGCGTCGATGTTGTCTCGCACGAGGACCGCTTCTTCGGAGAGCAGGCTGTGGGCGTAGCGCGCGAAAGCATCCTCAAGGACGCCGGTCTTCTCCACTGCGGCGTCTTGTACGAGCTGGAGCGCCTCCCGTAGCTCACCGGCGCGTTCGGCACGCCGCGCTTTGTGCCCGGCCAGCGTCTCCTCCATAGACTGGACCTGCATCTCCAAGGCCTGTATCTCCTTGGTCGGACGCGGCAGTTTGGCGTCGAGGGTCCGCAGCTCGGCCTCGAGGTCCGATATTTCGGAGCTCATAGCTTTGATCTGGGCCAGAACGTCGTCGTACTCGGCGTTAAGCGCCGTGAACCGACTTGAGAGTGACGCCTCTTCCGCGATGGCCTGTTGCGCCCGGTGCTGCAGCCGTTCCAGGCGGGACGCTTCCACCTCGTGCGCGGCAACGACATTGGCCTGCTCGGCGGGTGGCGAGTGGCAGACGGGGCAAATGCCGCCGGCCAGCTCCGCCTCCATGTGCTGGCGGGCTGCTTCTGCGTGCGCCCCGCACACAAGGCAATCGCCTTTCGCAAGCAGGGTAAGGATCGTCAGGAGAGCCGCGTCCTCGAGCTTGGGAAAAACTCGCGACAGCGACTCGTACTTCAACCGCTCGACAGCGCGGGCGCTTTCCTCGCGCTCGATCTTCGCCCGTTCATAGTCGAGTTGAACCGCGCGTCGTTCCGCCTGCACAGCTTCGCGTCGCTCATCCAGAACGGAGCGCCGCGCCTCGGCAGCCGCCAGCAGGGCTTGCTTGGATTTCACCGTCGCACGAATCGCAGGCGCGGCCGCCTGTGCAGCTTTCGCCTCCTCCAGCCGCCGGCGTTGGGGGCCAAGCACGGCGTTTAAGTTCCGCGCGGCGCTGTCTGCACTGCCGACTTGGCGTTCAAGTTCGGAGATTTTGGCAGCTAGCGGAGGTGGAAGTAGAATCGCGCGCAGGAGCTGACGTTGGGCGTTGCGATCCCAGAGCGCGCCGGGCCTTCCTTCCGGAAAGAAGATCGTGTGATGCAGGACCAGGAGCACGTCGACGAACGACGAGAGGTCCATTAGCTCGCACATGATCGACTGGTAGTGCGCTTCATCGACGATGGGGAGCGGCAGCCCGTCGACGGCCGCCTCAAGGAGCTGCAGGTTCTGCAGCCGTCGCTTCACGAAGAGCTCATGAGTTCCGAACCGCACTTTCAAGGCGGCAGTGGCGTCCTTCGCGTCGTCGGCCACGCGTTGTGCGAAGAATCGCAGGGCGTCACGCGACAGGGCCGCGGGTTTCTCCGGGAGCGTTGAGCCGACGTCGGGGCGCCCGGCACTGGTGAGGTCATGCGGCCCTGTCAGCAGCCGCAAGAGAGTCATCAGCAGTGTGGTTTTGCCCAGACCATTGATGCCGGCGATGAGGGTCACGCCGCTCGCCACAGAGCGATCGATTCCGCCGCTTCCTTCGATGCCGGGGAAGAGGTCGAATCCTTTAATGTCGAACGCGGTCAGAAGTGGAAGCGTGGCCATTGAGGTACGCTACTATGGCTGGTGCACGCTGCGGTAGCCTACCAGGGCGATTCCGCGAAGACCGATGACAAACCCACGGTGTTCCCAGCGACTGGCGTTGATCAAAAACTCTCGCTTGTCAGGCCGCATTGAACCTAACCACGACGCAGCGCATATTGAGGCCATGGTCCCCAAGTCCGCCAAGCTGTCTGCCGCGTCGCCTTCCCGAGGGAAGCGTGACGGCTGGTACCGTGGCGTGAAGCTGCAGTCGCCGCCGACGCCGCCGAAGACGTCGCTCGCCCGGCTGCAGGCGGCCGTGAAGCACGCGGTGGCCAAGAACGCCGATGCCCTCGCCGGGCGGAAGTAGCCCGCCCCGGCGGCGGTCCGTCTTCATCAACTGCCCCTTCGACGCCGAGTACAAGCCGCTCTTCCGCGCCATGTGCTTTGCGATCGCGGCCTGCGGCTTCGCCCCGCGCTGCGCGCTGGACGAGTCCGACAGCGCAGTGGTGCGGTTCGCCAAGATCCTCGACCTGATCACCGCCTGCGAGTTCTCGGTCCACGACGTGTCGCGGGTGGAGCTCGACACCAGTTCGGGCCTGCCGCGGTTCAACATGCCCCTGGAACTGGGGGCCGACCTCGGCCTGCGGCTGAAGGGCGGGGCGCGGCACGCCAAGCGGCGCATCCTGGTGCTCGACGCCGCCGCGCACCGCTATGACCAGACGCTGTCCGACATCTCCGGCATGGACATCGAGGCCCACGGCAACGACGCGGGCCGGGTGATCAAGGCCGTGCGCGACTGGCTGAACGGCGGACGTGACGGCGCCGCTCCCCTGCCGGGGTCAGCGGCGATCCTGGCGGACTACGCCGCCTTCCAGGCCATCGTGCCGGACATCATCGCCGATCTGCGTCTCGACGACTTCGACGCCCTGCCGCACAGCGACTACATGCACGTCGTCGAGACGGCCCTGCCGCAGATCGAGGCGGCGCGGAGCGCCTAGGCGCGCTCCATCAGCGCCAGGAGGTCCTGCCGCGCGCCGGCGATCATGGCGTGGGCCTCGGGGTCGTCGTCATGTTCGACCAGCCGTTCCACCACCGCCAGCTTGGCAGCCACGGCCTCCAGCGTCGTGGCCCCTTGCGCCGGCAGGGTCTCCCCGACGGCTTCAAGCTGCTCGAACAGGAGCTCCAGGCAGCCGTCGATGTCCCGTAGCTCCTGGGCCCAGGGCAGAGCCTGTTGCTCGGCCGGCGTCAGTTTGAACCACCGATGCTCCCGAACGAGCCAGGTCTCCAGTTTCGCCCACCGCTTCTGGAGACGTTCGATCTTTCGGTTGAGATAGAGCCAGCGCCGGTAGGGCTTCGCGCTTGCGTCGATCATCGCGGCGGGGGCGGGAAGGGAGACAGCTGACCGCGGGACGGGGAGGACCGCCGCGGACGTGCCGGCGATGACCGCCCGTCGGGAGAGTTCGGGCAGACGCGCGCGCTCACTCTCCGTCTGTCGACGTGAGCCCATGACCGAAGTCCAATCATCACCTATGATCAGTTTATGATCACCGCTGGGGCGCAGGGCTGTCAATATAAAATGATCTCATATGATAATAAAATTATCACCGCATGCTGACGGCGATGCAGATCAGGGCGGCTCGGGCCTTGCTTGGCTGGAGCCAGCCGGCCTTGGCGAAGGCGTCGGGGGTGTCCCTGCCGACCATTGTCCGAATGGAGAGCCAGGCGGGGCCGGGACGCAGCGCAGCGGCCAACGTTGATGCGGTTCAACGCGCCCTGGAAGGGGCGGGGGTCGTGTTCCTTGCCGCGGATCCGGTGGCCGGTGCGGGGCCCGGCGTACGCCTCAAGGACGGCTAGCGGCCCGGGTGGGGTCCAGCAGCCCCTCAAGCCGGCTCAGAAGGTCCTCGGATTTGAACGGCTTCTGCAGGAAGATGCTGCCCGGCACCCCGAAGGCCGAGAACGAGGCTTCTGAGGACTGGCCACTGATATAGATCGTGGAAAGGCCCGGCGTGACCTGGCGGGCGAACCGCGCGAGGTCATAGCCCGTCGTCCCGGCACCCAGGTTTATGTCCACCACCAGGGCGGCGAAATCGATCTTTCCCAGGGTTGCGTAGGCCTCTCGGTCCGAGTTGACGCAGCGAACGTCCAACCCGGCGTCTTCCAGGATGCTGATGAGCAACTCGCAAATTTGGTGGTCGTCCTCGACACAAGGACGCGCCTTCTTGGCTCCGGATCCCGAGCAGCGGCCAAACGGTCCCCCAGACAACAACGACCAGCGAGAGACAACGCCAGCTTGGCCGTTGGGTTCCCGACATAATAACCATCGCTGGGGTTAACTCCTCCCGGCAGTGAATAAGGAGAAGGGGGAAAGCCTTCCCCTGCGGCCGAGCCTGAGGTCTCGTCCGACCCCTTCGAGCGGGGAGCTCCCCGCAACGCCCCTCAGATTCGGAGAGCGGCCGGCGGGCGGGCGGGGTCCCGCCGCGTTCCGCGGCTCCTACGGGTCCGCCCCTTCGGGCGCCTGCGGCGCCGCCGGCCGCTCGACGGCGCGTCCCGCCATGCAGCGCCTTGCGGCGCGCAGGCTCCTTGCAGCCTCACATGGGGATTTTGGTGTCAAGCCGTCGCCTCTCGGCGTCGCGGCGCCGACGTTAGACGGTTCATCCGGACCGAGAGGGCTCTTAGCCGAACATCTGTCTGACTTGATCAGCGAGGTCTTCTGCGTCGAAGGGCTTTAGGAAGGTCAGGGCTTGCATCCCCGCTGCCTCGATGTTTTCGCATCTCCCGGTCATATAGACGACCTGGATTTCCGGATTAAGGATGCGGGCCGTGGCCGCCACATCGAAACCGCTGGCTCCCGACCCCAGGTTTATATCGGTCACCAGAACAGAGAATGTGCGCGGCTCGGCCTCGAGGCGACAGAGCGCCTCGCCGCTCGAATGGGCCGCGCAGACGCTGATCCCATTGTCGCGAAGCGCCTCTTCCACGCCCGCCGCGATGATCACTTCGTCTTCGACGAGCAAGATTTTTTTCATGTGGTTGCAACCTCTTGGCCTAAACTCCGAGCAGAAGTCGAAGTTTCGTGCTAAGCTTCGGAATAATAAATCTGGTATTCTCTGGAATGGTCCTTTGGCCAATGGCTTGTTAGGCCTAATATAGCGGGCTGCTAACAGGCCGAATAAGCCTACGCTTACTGGAAATGGCTTTCGCGTCGGGAGCCCCCAGGTCACAGAAAGGGGGTCAGCTTGACTGCCCCGCCACCCACTACATCCGAAGATTCGGCCCTGAGCTTGACCTTGGCGGTCGTGGCGTCGTCGCCCGGGCCGCTCCTGCTCTTGGACGGCGACCTTAACGTCGTGGCCATGAGCCGCTCGTTCGCCGACACCTATGGGATCGACGGCGCGACCGCTGTCGGACGGGCGATGACCAGCCTCGGCGATGGCGAGTGGGACGTGCCGACCCTGCACACCCTGCTCAAGGCTACGGCGTCGGGCGTCGCCGAAATAGAGGCCTATGAGATGGAGCTGCGGCGTCCGCAGCGGGCAACCCGCTGCGTCGTCATCCACGCCCAGCGCCTCGTCTATCTGGATCTCGGGAATGACCGGCTGCTGGTGGCGGCGTCCGACGTCACGGACGCCCGCGCCGACGAAAAGGTCCGCGACGATGCCCTCCGCCAGAACCTGGTCCTACTTCAGGAGGTTCGCCACCGCGTCGCCAACAGCCTACAGATAATCGCCAGCGTCCTTCTGCAGAATGCCCGGAAGACGACGTCGGAGGAGACGCGCGCCCACCTGCGCGACGCCCACAACCGGGTGATGTCGGTCGCGGCTCTGGAACGCCTGCTCAGCCTAACCGGCGAGAAGGGGGTGGAATTGCGCGCCTATTTCGAGGAGCTGTGTGAGAGCATCGGCGCCTCGATGATCAGCGACCGTGATCAGATCCGCCTCTTCGTCACCGGAGACAGCGGCGTGGTCGATGCGCGGGTTTCCGTGAGCCTGGGCCTCATCGTCACCGAACTGGTCATAAACGCCCTCAAGCACGCCTTTCCCGAGGGGCGCGCAGGCGAGATCCGGGTCGATTGCGGGTTCCGAGGACCGAACTGGACGCTGACGGTCATGGACGACGGCGTCGGGATGCCGACTGATCCCTCGCTGATTCGCACAGGATTGGGGACAAGCATCGTCGGCGCGCTTGCTCAGCAATTGCGCGCGGTGGTCGAGACCACGCCCGGAAACCCGGGAACCCACGTGACGATAACCCACACCCAGATCGTGCTGGTCGCTGACGAAGACGGCCGCGAAGACGACGGCGCCGCGCCCGTGGCCAAAGTCAAAGAAAGCTAGGATGCACACCGCAACGACGTCGCCGACCGGTCCGACGCTGCTGATCGTCGAGGACGACATTCTGCCGGCCATGAACCTCATGGATGAACTCAGGGATGCGGGGTTTCATGTCCTTGAACTCACAGAGCGAGTCGAGGAGGCGAAGGCCGCGGCGCTGGCGTGCAAGCCGGCCCTCGCATTGGTGAACATCGAACTGCATGGCCATGATGATGGGATCGGTCTGGCTCGCGACCTCAAACTCATGGGTATTCCGGTGCTGTTTATCAGCGGCCAGGAAGAGAAGGTGCGCGCGGCGAAGGCGGTAGCCATCGGGTCGCTCGCAAAGCCTTACCACCCCGACGATATGATCGAGGCGGTTCGGTACCTCCTGCGTCACATCGCGCGCGACGAGTCGCTCCCGCGGCCCGCTGGGCTGGAAGTCTTCGACGACCTCCAGACGGATGCGGTGCGGTGACGGAGGCTGCGTGACGAGGCGTCCCGCGAGCGGCGGGCCCCTGGCCTCCGACAAGGGTCGATAGCGCCGTTGCGTTCGTGTCGCAAACTGCGCCAGCGGGCCAATCGCGTCGCGTGTGGAATCCAAGATCTGAGCCCGCTTATCCGACTTGGCCATCAAGGCCAGATCAACCTCACATCCGGTGGCCGCGTTGCGGCGGCCGAACCAACTTCCCGCATTCGATGGACTTGGGCTCAGGTGGGCGGGACCAGTCTTCATCTGCGGCTGGTTTAGGCCATGGCTGCAATCGGTCCGCCCGCCTGGATCCGTCAGGACTGATCAGGCCCTGGGGATAGGATAGAGAGCTATCACGCGGCTTGCATAACAGCGCCCTCGATGACGACACCGCTGGTCACATACTTCCAGAACGCCACCACAAGCTTTCGCGCCAAGGCGACGATCGTCGCCTTTCGCATCCGGCCACCGTTGCGCTGCACCCGTTCGAAGAACCATTGGCTTAGCGCCGAGTCAGGCTGGTGACGTGTCCACAGCCAAGCCACCTGGATCATCGTCGTCCTCAGGCGCGGATTGCCGGCTTTTGAGACGCCCTGCTCATGATCGATGGATCCGCTTTTCCAGGGTGTCGGCGCCAAGCCGGCATAGGCGGCCACCTGTCGTCGATTGTCGAAGTGGCGGTAGAGCGCTTCCGACCACAGCACGGTGGCGACTTGAGAACCGATGCCCTTCAGTTGCGCCAGCATCAGCGCGGGCGACGGCGCTTCGCTCGCGGGCTCAAGCAGGGCGTCGCGCTCCGCCTCGACGATCTTGAGCTGGTTCATCAGTAACTCGATGCGGTCCAGTTCTCGGCTGATCTGGGCCTTCAACTGGGCTGGCAAGGCCCGTCCGTCTCCGGTCCGTAGATCATCCAGCCGGGCGCGCCGGGTGCGCAGGAGCGGGTCATAGTCGAAGACGCCCTGGGCGCAGAGTAATCCTTTAATCCGGTTGGTGTGCTTGATGCGCTCGGCAAGCAGCGTCTTCCGCTCGCGGCAGAGACGTCGCCGATCTTCCTCTTCCGGCGACGGCGGCCTGACCATCGAGCACACCCGAGGCTCACCACGTTTGTAGGCCAAGACGTCCGCACCAACGTCTCCCCATCGATCCGATCTGTCTTCGCCTGGCGCCGGCGGCGCGACACAAGGATCGACGCCGCGTCGACCACATGGCTCTCAATGCCTTCGCTCCCCAGGACCCGATGGATCCAGAACCCGTCCAGGCCAGCCTCCTGGATCGCGATGACCGGGAAGGTTCTGTCCAGACGAGCGGCCGCCTTCTGCTGAAGCTGAGCGAGCCGCGCCAGCAAGCCGCCGACATCGCCAGCCGAGACCGAGTGCTTGGACAGCCTTTCGCCGGCGCCCGGCGACAGAGAGGTGATCAGCCAGGTTGAACGGCTGAGTTCCAGCGAGACGAAGATCGCGCCGAGGTCAGTGCGAATGGCGGTTTGGTCTTGCGATTGGTGTTCGTGCATCAGGCGGGCTCCAGCGCGTGGTTGGTACAGCGACCTCACTCTGCTGGCGGCCGAGCGGAGCGTTACCCCGACCCATGGGATCTTCGTCTTTACGCCGCGCTTGCGCGCGGCCGTGGCTTGGGGCTCCGCCCCCGGCGCGCTTCGGAGCGGCTTCCGCCCAGCTTCGGGCTGGGAGGACCGGCAGGTTCGCAGGACTTGCAGCCCTGCAGCCGGTTCCCCGCGAAGCCGCCCCTCCGTTTGCACCCCCGGTCTCGCCGACGGGCAAGGCTGCAGGCGCGCCTTGCGCCTGCCAGCCATGCCCCAAGGAGCTTAGGCCATGACCCAGCAGATCGAAGTCATCCATCAGGACGGCGACGTCATCGACGTGCCGCTCAACAAGCTGAAGAAGTCGCCGCGCAACGCGCGGCGGACCCCGCATGCGGAGGCCGACATCGAGGCCCTGGCTGCGAGCATCGCGGTGAAGGGCGTCCTTCAGGCACCAGTGGTGGAGCCCGAGACGGACGCGGACGGCGCGCCGACCGGCGCCTATCTGGTCACCATCGGGGAGGGGCGGCGCCTCGCGCTGCTGCTGCGCGCCAAGCGCAAGGAGATCAAGAAGACCGAACCCGTGCGTTGCGTGGTGGACCTCAACAATGACCCGCACGAGATCAGCCTGGACGAGAACGTCACCCGCGCGGGCATGCACCCGGCGGACCAGTTCGAGGCGTTCGCACGGCTCGCGGAGGAGCGCGGCTTGTCCGCCGACGAGATCGGCGCCCGGTTCGGGGTGTCGGCCCAGGTGGTGCGCCAGCGGCTTCGGCTGGGCGCCGTCAATCCGGACCTGATGGCGCTCTACCGCGCGGGCGAGTTGAACCTGGACCAGATGATGGCCTTCGCGGTCAGCGAGGACCACGCCCGGCAGGCGCAGGTCCTGGAGCAGCTGGGGGCGCACCGCCCGCCCTATCTCATTCGCCGCGCCATGACCGAGGCCAAGGTGTCGGCCACCGACCGGCGCGCCATCTTCATTGGCGCCGAAGCCTACGGTGAGGCGGGCGGAACCATCCTGCGCGACCTCTTTACCGAGGACGGCGGCGGCTGGTTCGAGGACGTGGGCCTGCTGGATCGGCTGGTCGCCGCCAAGCTGGCGGGGGTCGCCGAAGACGTGCGCGACAAGGAGGGCTGGAAATGGGCCGAGCCGCACATCGACTTCCCCCGCGCCCTCGGCTTCGCCCGCGTCTATCCGCACCCGGTGGAGCGCTCCGAGGCGGAGAAGGCGCAGATCGCAGCGCTTTCCGAGGAGTACGACGCCCTGGTCAGCGAGTGGGATGCTGTCGAGGAGCTTCCGCCTGAGGTGGAGGCGCGGTTCCAGGAGATCGATGCGGCCCTCGACGCCGTCGGCGACGGGACGGCCTACGACCCGGAGGAGATCGCGCGAGGCGGGGTGTTCGTCATCCTCGGCCAGGACGGCGTAGCCCGCATCGAGCGCGGCCTGATCCGGCCCGAGGACATGCCCCGGCCCGAGCCCGAACCGGAGGCCGAGTCCGCCGATGGCGAGGTCCGCGCGGATGGCGAGGGGGAGGGCGCCGGCCCGGAGGCGGAGGAGCCGGAAGAGGACTCCGGCGCCCTGCTTTCGGAACGGCTGGTCCTCGACCTGACGGCCCATCGGACTCTGGCGCTCAGGGACGCCCTGGCGGCCAATTCCACGGTGGCGCTGACGGCGGTGGTCCACGCCTTGGCGCTGTTCGCCTTCTACCCGGCCTACGAGCGGCCAACCTGCCTGGAGATCAAGGGCGTCTCCGCCTACCTCGACGGCCATGCGGCGGGCATCGACGACACCCGCGCCGGGCGCAGCGTGGCTGAGCGGCATGCCGCCTGGGCGTGCCGCGTTCCCAAGGCGGCTGACGAGCTATGGTCCTTCGTGCAGGGCCTGCCCGCGACGGACTTGCTGGACCTCCTCGCCCACTGCGCCAGCCTGGCGGTCAATGCGGTGCGCACGCCGTTCGACCGGAAGCCTGCAGCGTGGGCGCACGCCGACCGGCTGGCTCAGGCGGTGGACCTCGACATGACCGGCTACTGGACGCCCACCGTGGCGAGCTATCTGGGCCGCGTCACCAAGGGCCGGATCGCCGAAGCGGTGCGGGAGGCGGTGTCGGAGGAGGCCGCCGAGCGGATCGGCGGCTTGAAGAAGCCGGATATGGCGTCGGAGGCCGAGGCGTTGCTGGCCGGGAAGGGCTGGCTGCCGAGCCTCCTGCGCAAGCCGGTCCCGGTTCAGTCCGAGCCGGAACTTCAGCCGGAGGCGCTGAGCTTGACCGAAGAAGCCGCCTGAGGCGGGGCCGCGTCTGCGGCCTTGTCCTTCTGAACTTGGGGGCCGTGGGCCGGTTGAGCCTGCGGCCCATTTTCGTGCGCTGTAGCTGGCGTCTCAGGGCTCTGGAGCGTTCCGGGCGCCGGGACCCGTCACCTTGAGGATCAGACCGGCCGATGGCCGCCTCTCTGGCCTGATCTGGCCGAGCGGTCCGGGCCGCTTCGCGGCCCCGCCGTCCGCCGCAACGCCCGCTTGAGCGACTTCTTTCCCCTTCGGCTTCGCCGAATTCCTCGCGGCCCAAACAAGTCGCCGCCGGCGTCCTCCGCGCCGCTCCGGGCCCTGCGGGCTGCGGCGGCCGTCGCCCCTCGTCCTGGGGATCGCCATCGAGGCCGCGATGGGCGCGGTCCGACAGACCTCAGGAGACTTCACATGGCGACCATCGGCACCTTCAGCATGGACGACGCCGGCAACTACAACGGCGCCATCAAGACCCTGACGCTCAACGTCAAGAGCGCGACCCTTCGCAAGGTCGAGAAGGACAACGATAAGGCCCCCGACTTCCGCATGTTCGCCGGCCAGACCGAGTTCGGCGCCGCCTGGAAGAAGACCTCTCGCGAGAACCGGGACTACCTCTCGGTCAAGCTGGACGACCCGAGCTTCGCCGCTCCGATCTACGCCAGCCTGGTCGACGCCGACGAGGGCTACAGCCTGATCTGGTCGCGCAGCCGCCCGGCCGACTGAACGCCTGCCCGATGCGCCCCGCCGCAGCCGGCGGGGCGCCGCTTCCCCGACAACCCAAGTTCACAGGAGAGCGCCATGACGCGCCTCAACGAGACTTCGCGCCCGGACCTCTACAGCCGGGTGACCAACGCGATCGTCGCCGACCTCGAGCGCGGCGTGCGGCCCTGGACCAAGCTCTGGTCTGCCGAACATCTGGCCGGGCGGATCAGCCGGCCGCTCCGCCATTCCGGCGAACCCTACAGCGGCATCAACGTCATCCTGCTCTGGGCCGAAGCCGTCTCGCGCGGGTTCGCCGCGCCGATCTGGATGACCTTCCGCCAGGCGCTGGCGCTCGGCGCGCACGTCCGCAAGGGCGAGCACGGCGCGACGGTGGTCTACGCCAACCGCTTCAAGCGCACCGAGACCGACGACAACGGCCACGACGTCGAGCGCGAGATCCCGTTCCTGAAGGCCTACAGCGTCTTCAACGTCGAGCAGATCGACGGCCTGCCGGCGCACTTCTACGCCGTCGCCGAACCGACCTTGCAACCGACACAGCGGATCGCGCACGCCGACGCCTTCTTCCGCGCCCTTGAGGCCGACATCCGGCACGGCGGGAACAGCGCGTTCTACGCGGTGGGGCCGGACTATGTGCAGCTGCCGCCGTTCGAGAGCTTCATCGACCCGGAGGCCTACTACGCGACGCTGGCGCACGAGTGCACGCACTGGACGCGCCATCCGACCCGTCTTGATCGTGACTTCGGCCGCAAGCGCTGGGGCGACGAAGGCTATGCCCGCGAGGAGCTCGTCGCCGAACTGGGCGCCGCCTTTCTCTGCGCCGACCTCGGGCTCGAGCTGCAGCCGCGCGAAGACCACGCCGCCTATATCGAGAGCTGGCTGAACGTTCTTCAGAACGACAAGCGCTTCATCTTCAGCGCCGCCGCCTTCGCTCAGCGCGCCGTGGACTTCCTCCACCAACGCCAGAGCGCCGACCTCGCCGCTTGAGCGGCTGGCCCCGGCCGCTTGGGCCGGGGCCATCTTTCCGCCGTCCGACTCGCCGACGATTCCCCAGTATACTAGGTGGCTGAAGCTTGGGCGGCGCCGCCGTCTCCTTGCATGAGGTTGCGGGGAGTCGTTGCGCGGAATTTGCGCCGTCTGCGTCAGGCCAAGGGTCTCTCGCAGGAGGAACTGGCGGACCGTGCCGACATCAACCGCAACTACGTGGGTCTCCTCGAACGCGAGGAGCACGCCGCCACCGTCGACATGCTGGAGAAGCTCGCCGAGGTGCTGGAGGTCGATCCGGCGGCCTTTTTCGCGCGCAGCTGAGAGATACTTAAATCCGACGTATTGCCGCCGGCCCGCCGCGCGTAGGCTTGTCCCATGACCCAGGCGGAGCTCCGCGAGCGGGCGCCGCGAGGTGAGCCGCTCACCGACTATGATCGCGCGCAAGCAGCGGTCTATCTCCGTCTTCTCGACGCAGAGGCGGCGGGCGCCGACTGGCGCGAGGTCGCGCAGATCGTGCTCGGCGTCGATCCCCAGCAGGACCCCGCCCGCGCCGAGACCATGCACAAGACGCACCTGGCGCGCGCGCACTGGCTGCGCGACGGCGGCTATAAAGAACTCCTGCGGCCGGGCTAAAGCTTAGCCATAGCATCGCCCTAGTTGCATTTCGGCGAGCATTGAAGCTATACGTATATCGCTGGTTGTGGGGCTCTCCGTTCCTTTAGGGAGGGGGCCTTGGGTTGTGACGATTGGCGCTCCGAAGAGCGCTATGCCGACCTGGGTGAGTGTTCGGCGGCCGACCTGGCGTGGGAGTTTCTGCGCCGCAACCCGCAGTACCAAGACGACTGTGCGCTCCTGAGGCAGGATGCCTCCAGCGGCCAGACGGACGCTGAGCGCGTGCGCCTGGACCGCTGGGGGCTGAGCTTTCGCCGCCGATCCGACGCTCACCGCCCGCCAGCAGCCGGTCTTCTGGCGGCCTGAGGTCTACGCGCGCACGGTCACCCTGGCGCCGGCGGCCGGCGCGGGGGCAGACACTCTGGTGTTCGATCCGCAGCGCTGGGGCGGCCGCTTCGTCGCCCGGGCCGCCGACGATGGCCTGCATGCCCTGCTCATCGCCGGGCCCGCACAGCATCGGGTTTGGCTGCCGCATCCGGTGGCGATCGGAACGCCGCTCATCTGCCTCTTGCCGCTCGGCGAGGCGGCGCCCTGCAGCGCCCAGGCCGCGCTCGC
>JAICYS010000422.1 GCA_025934105.1 Myxococcota bacterium
AGCTGCGCCTCGAGGCCGCCGGCCAGGCCGGCCGTCAGCTCTTGGGCGCCGCCGCGCTCGACCGCCCGCGCCACCCGGAGATCGTCGGCCAGGTGCTCGACGCTCCCGAAGGCGACGTTCTCGCGCAACGCGAGCTGGTACTCGTTGAAGTCCTGGAAGATGACGCCGATCCTCTGCCGCAGCTCCGTCTCGTTCCAGCTGCGCAGGTCCCGCCCGTCGAGCAACACGTGCCCTTCCGTCGGCTGATACAGATTGGCCAGGAGCTTGATGAAGGTGGTCTTCCCGGCGCCGTTCTGGCCGACCAGCGCCAGGCTCTGCCCTTTGGGGATGAAGACGTCCACCCCGCGCAACGCCCAGCGCTCGCCGTCCGGGCCGGCGCCCGGGTATCGGAAGCCGACCCCTTCGAAACGAATCCCCTCTTCCGCGCGGACGGCTGCGATCGGCCCCGAGACCTGCGGCGCGCCCGTGGGGATGGCGAAGTAGTCGAACAGGTTCGCCATGTAGAGCGTGTCTTCATACATCCCTCCCAGCGCCGAGAGCACCGCCTGAAAGCTCTGCTGCCCCTGACGAAACGCCACCAGCCCCAGCGTCATGTCGCCCAGCGACAACCGCCCCGCCACGGTGAGGGCGACGATCGTCGCGTAGCAGCCGTAGAACACGACCGTGCTCAACAACGACAGCACATAGCCCCATCCGGCGCGCTGGACGGCGATCCGGCGATCGTCGGCGAAGAAGGTCTCCGCCAGCGTCCGGTACCGGGCGAGCAACAGCGGCCCCAGGCCGAACAGCTTCACCTCCTTGGCGTGCTCGTCGTTGGCCAGCACGTATTCGAGGTAGGTGAGCCGCCGCGAGTCGGGCGAGCGCCAGTTGCGCAACCGGAAGGCCGCCCCGGAGAACCGCGCCTCGGCGAGAAAAGCGGGGATGGTCGCCACCAACACCGCCAGCGCCATCCAGGGGGAAAACCGGATCAGCAGCGCGATGTAGCCCGCCAGCGTCAAGCCGTTGCGGACGACCTGGAAGTTGCTCTGGATCAACGACAACGGGCGGGTGGAGGCCTCGCGCCGCGCGCGCGTCAGCTTGTCGTAGAACTCGGCGTCCTCGAAGTGCCCGAGGTCGAGCCGGAGCGCCTGTTCCAAGATTCGCACGTTGAGATCGATCCCCAGGCGCAGTCCCACCAGTTGCCGAACCAGCCCCAGCACCCGCTCGCAGCCGGCCATCAGCACCACCGCCCCCAGCTCGACGGCGACCAGGCGGAGCGCCCGGGTGGCGCCGGCCGCCCCGGCGATTCCGGGCCCGGCCGCGTGGGCCGCGACCACGGCGTCGATGATCATCTTGCCGACGTAGGCGACGAAGGGCGGCAAGGCCGCCGCCACGATGGTGAAGAGCCCGAGCGCGAGCACCCCGCCGGGCGCCGAATCCCAGACCAGCTTCAGCGCGCGCGCCGAGTGCGTCGCGCTCGCCTTGAGTCGCGCCCGCAGCGGCACGTCGGGTGCAGGCGGCGCGGGACGGGGGAGTGGATGCGGAACGGCGGCCATCAGGCGGGAAGCGTAGCGCGTCGGGGCCGGCCGCGCGGCTGAGGTCCGGGTTGGCGGACATCGATGGTAGGTTCCCTGTCCGCCGGCTTGGCCAGCCGAGCTCGCTCGTGGCGGGCGAAAAAAACATCGAAGGGCTGTCGATCCGGAGTGCCGCCGATCGACTCACTGGTGGAACTTGCCTTTCAACCCTCGGACAGGAGAGACGCCATGCAGTACATGTTGCTGATCTACGGAAACGAAGCCGCCATGAAGTCCGCAACGGACGCCGACCGCGACGCGATGTTCCGCGCCTACCGCGACTACACCCAGAGCCTCATCAAGGGCGGGAACATGAAGGCGGGCGATGCGCTTCAACCGACCGCGACCGCGACCACCGTGCGCGTGCGCGACGGCAAGACGCTGACCACCGACGGCCCGTTCGCCGAGACGCGCGAGCAGCTCGGCGGTTACTACCTGGTCGAGGCGAAGGACCTCGACGAGGCCACCAAGCTCGCCGCCCGCATCCCGGGCGCCCAGGTGGGCAGCATCGAGGTGCGTCCGGTGATGCAGCTGCCGCCGGATTACCCGCGGCCCACCGCTCGCTGACGCTCGCTCGCGGGCGCCCAGGCCCCCCGCTCTCGCTATGATGGCAGCGACAATGCAACCCGAGCGCGAGGCGGTCGAGCGTCTGTTCCGCGAGCAGCGGCGGCGGATCCTGGCGACGCTGATCCGACTCCTCGGCGACATCGACCTCGCCGAGGAGTCGCTGGCCGCTGCCTTCGAGGCGGCGCTCGCCCAGTGGCCGGCCGACGGCGGAGCGCCCGACAACCCGCGCGCCTGGTTGATTCGAACCGCGCGCAACAAAGCGATCGATCAGCGGCGCCAGACGACGCTGCACGAGACCAAGCACGCCGAGCTGGCGACCGAAGGCGACAGCGCGACCGGGCCCGGCATCTTCTACGGCGACGAGCGCACCGTCGAGGACGATCAGCTGCGCCTGATCTTCACCTGCTGCCACCCCGCGCTGGCGATCGAGGCGCAGGTGGCGCTTACCTTGCGCGCGCTCGGCGGCCTCGAGACCGAGGAGATCGCGCGCGCTTTTCTGGTGCCGCCGTCGACGATGGCCCAGCGGCTGGTGCGCGCCAAGGGCAAGATCCGCGACGCCGGCATTCCCTACCGCGTGCCCGATCCCGACGAGCTGCCCGAGCGGCTCGACGC
>JAICYS010000206.1 GCA_025934105.1 Myxococcota bacterium
CGTCGAGGTAGCGGGCGAGCGCGGGCGGGTCGTCGAGGTAGCGGGCGAGCGCGGGTCGTCGAGGTAGCGGGCGGGCGCGGGTCGTCGTGGTAGCGGGCGGGTCGGCGAGGCGGCGGGCGAGCGCGGGCGGGTCGGCGAGGCGGCGGGCGGGCGCGGGCGGGGCGGCGAGGCGGCGGGCGGTCGGCGGGGTCGTCGAGGCGGCGGGTGGTCGAGGTGGCGGGTGACGCGGCGCGAGAGTCACGGGGCGCGGCGCGCCGATTGGCGGTCGCGCCGCGCGGGGAGTGGGGTCGAGGCGAGGCGGCGTGGGGCGGGACGGTCGAGGCGTGTGGGCCAGGTCGAGGCGCGTGAGGCGCTGGCGAGCGGCTCCCGGGTGGGCGACGGAGGCGTGGGGCCGGCGCCGCTCCGGTCGCTTCGACCGCGAGGTGGCGTGAGGGGCGAGCGGCTCCGGTGTTAAGCTGAAGCGCATGCCGGAGCCGCTCCCGCCGTCGGGGCGTATCGCGATCCCCGTCTCGCACGGATCGCTGGAAGCCATCGCGCGCGCGCCGGACGCGGCGGTCGCGGCGGCGGTCGTGTGTCACCCGCACCCGCTGGGCGGCGGCACCATGAACAACAACGTCGTCTACCGGCTGGCCAAGGCGCTGGTCGACGGCGGCGTCGCGACCCTGCGATTCAACTTCCGTGGCGTCGGGGCCTCGACGGGGGCGCATGCGCACGGCGTCGGCGAAGAAGAAGATGCGCGCGCCGCGCTGGACTGGTTGCACGCGCGCCACCCCGACCTGCCGATCTGGATGGCGGGGTTCTCGTTCGGCGCCCGCGTCGGCCTCTCGGTCGCAGCCGCCGATCCTCGGGTGGCCAAGCTACTGGGCGTCGGGCTGGCGCTGCGCATGTTCGATTACGGTTTCCTCTCGAGCTGCGACAAACCGAAGGCCATCATCCAGGCGGCCGACGACGAGTACGGCGGGCGCGCGCCCATCCAAGCGGCGGTGGCGGGCATGGCCGAGCCCAAGCGGCTCTGGGTGGTCGACGACGCCACCCACCTCTTCCCGGGACGGCTGGACGCGTTCGAGGCGGCGGCGCGCGAAGCTGTCGCGTACCTCGCCGCTCAGTAACCGAGCTGCGCCTGGCGCGGCTTGCCCGACTTGTCGGGCAGGAACTGCGGCGGGCGCTTCTCGCCGCCCCCCCGCAGGGAAAGGTTGCGCAGGCCTCCGGTGCCCACGCCCACCTGCTCGACGGTCGGGTGGGCCGCCGCCTCGTGCCAGACGTGGACCTGGTAATCGCCGGGCGGGACGCCCTTGATCGTGAACGCCCCGCCTCCGTCGGCCTGAGCGTAGTAGGGCGAATCGACGACGTAGACGAATCCCAGCATCGACGCGTGGATGTTGCAGAGCAGCTGCACCGGCCCGGGGTGCTTGAACGTCTCGGTGTACGTCGCGCCTTGCTTGTAAAGGCCGGTGTCGAACTCGTTCGGCTTCGACAGCGAGAAGATGTTGTGAAAGATCGGATCGTTGTTGCGGAAGGCCACGCGGGTCCCGACGGGCACGGCCAGCACCCGCGGGATGAAGGTCTTGCCGCGCTGGCTGACCACCTTGTTCCGGGCGGGCGCCGGGCGCGGGGTCTCGCCGCCCACCCGGGTCAACCAGACCACGGCGCCGCCGGGCCCCTGCGCGCCGCCGCCGGCGATCGTGCCGCTGACGGTGACCACCGCCGGGGCGGCGTGGACGGGCGGCTCGACGGCGGCGGGCGCGGGCTCGGCGGCGGAGTTCGCGCCCCCGGTTCCCAGGCGCGCGCGCGCCTCACGGGCCAGCGGCCGGATGGTCCTTTCGATGTCCGGGTCCAGCGGCCGCATCCGCAACAGCGCCTCCCACTTGGTGGCGGCCGCCGCGAAGTCGCCGCTGTCCCAGGCCAGCTTGCCGCCCGCCAGCAGGTTGAAGATCAGGTACTGCCGCTCGGCGGCGGCTTTGACGGCCAGATCCTGGGGCGTCCGGACCGCCAGCGGCAGCGGCAGCTCTTCGCCCAACCAGCCCCGCCCATCGGCCGCGGGGGCGGCCAGGGCCGCTGGCGCCGCGATCATCCCGATCAGGAAGAACCAGACCCGCATCGTCAAAAGCTATACACCAACGAGCTGGTGAAGACGTTGTTCGCGACCGCCGGCGCGCCGGCCAGCTCGCGGTTGGCGAGATACTCGGCCTTCACCAGCACGCTCTCCCACAGGTCGAACCGGACGCCCCCCGTGAACCGATCCACGGTGATGGGCGTGAAGCCCTGAAACCAGGCGTGCCGGCGACCATAGCGGCCGTAGACCGTCACCTTGTGAAGAAAACCGACCGACCAGGGGAGCGCGTAGGCGACCTGCGCGTAACCGCCGCGCATCCAGAACCCCGACGCGACCGGGAAGCTGCCCAGCGAGGTGGTCTTCGGTCCCCCCTCCCCTTCGTCGACGCGGACGTACTCGGCCGACAGGTAGACCCCGCGGAACGCGAGGCGCCCGTCGACGCCGAACGCCTGCTGGTGCGCGCCCGGCTGGTCCTGGTCGTTGCGCGCCCCGACCATCATCGAGGCGCCCAGCTTCGCCTGCACGGCGGCGGCGTTCAGTTCGTACCCGAGGCGGCCCGAGCCGACCGGGGCGCCGGTCAGGCTGGCGTCCGGCGGCTGCAGCGCCTCGACGAACGTGCCGCTGTTGGTCGCCGCCACGTTCAGGCTGAGCGCGGACCAGAGCGCCGGGAGCTGCACGCGATAGAACAGCTTGGCGCCGATTGACTGGCCCGTCGTGTAGCGCGCCACCAGCGACGGCGTGACGCCGGTGCGGATGTTCGCCTCGTTGTCCAGGTACTCGATCCCGAACACCGAATCGAATTTGCCGACGCTCAGCGCCAGCTCCAGGCTCTCGAACGGGACATACCGCCCGAACGCCTGCTCGACCAAGACCCGCGTGTCATCGCCCGTGCCGGTGAAGCGCGGCATCAGCTGCACGCGCGAAAACACCATCAGCGGCGCGACCGGCGCCGCGTACTTGAAATCGACGTCCAGCGTGTTCAGCAGGAACGACGCGTTGCCGCCGATCCCGGCCGACCGCGGTAAAAAGCCGTTGACGAATCGGCCGCCGGCGTCGGTCGAGGCGACGTCCCCGCGCGAGTTGACGGCGGTCGCGAACGGGTCGACGCCGTAGTCGGCGGGAAGTCGCTGGTCGCCGGGCGCGAAGCTGGTTCCGTTGCCCTGCGCCTTGGCGAACCCGAGGTCCACGTAGCCGTTGATGGTCAGCGGCGACGGCGCGGCGGCCCCCTCGGCGGGCGGCGTGTAGCCCGCGCTGTCGTTGATCGGCTCGCCCACCTCTCCCGCCGGCTGGACCTGGGCCAGCGCCAGCGCGGGCCTCTGGGCGAGGACCGCGATCGCCAGCCACCACGCGCGCTGCTTGGTCATCATCAGAGCACCGGCGTGATGGCGAGGCTGTCGCGGTACGAAACGAACGGGCAGGTGACGGTCACGTCGGTGGCGCGAATCGCCCACGGGGCGACGGCATGCTCGATCGCTCCCTGCGAATCCAGGTACGAACATGCCTCGGGGTCGAGGGTGTCGGGATCGGACAGGCAGTCGGGTGTGGTCACCAGCCGACCGGCGTACTCCGGGAAGGCGGCGGCCGCCGCGTCGGGAAACGCGGTCACCGAGGCGGGAATCTCCACCGTGTAGATCCGCCAGTAGCTGGAATAAAGCGGCTGGATCCCGCTGGTGGCCGGCGCCGGGCCGCCCGAGCCGACCGGGCCCGTGCCGGCGACGGTCCGCAGGTCCGGCGCCACCAGGTTGCCCGCGCTGTCGTGGCTCACGAAGACGAAGATCGGCAGTTCGTCGACGACGTTCGTGTCCGGGTTCCAGGTGAACAGGCGCTTGCCGAAGTTCAGCGTCGCGACGGTCGCGCCGTCGACCCAGCCGGTCTCGGGCCGCGCGGCCGTCCCCGCCCAGGAGAAGCCGTCGGGCACGATCGGGATCGTCCACCCCGGCCCCTCGTGCAGCGGAAGGCCGGCGTCCAGGATCTGCTTGGCGGAGGTGAACGTGTCGGCGGTCGTTCCCGCCGGCGCGTCGAAATAGAAGACCTGCCAGAACGGACTGTAGAACCCGCTGCCCGTCCCGACGCTGAAAACCGGCTTCCACAATCCGGTCGCGGCGTCCGCGACCACCACCGGCGCGCCGTTCACCCAGCCCGAGACGGGAACGTACATCGGCTGGATCCAGACCTGCGGATACCCCTCCCAGACCTCGGTGGTCACGTAGCTGGCGTTGTACTGGTCGGCCAGCGACGGGCGGGGAAAGAGCGAGCCGTTGGGGCCGAGGATGCGCGCCAGCGGAATGCCACCGGGCAGGGTCGAATCGGTGGCCACGGCGGTCTGGCCGGCCGCGCCCAGCGCCTCCAGATCCGCCAGCGTCCACAAGCGCGGCGCCGGTGAGGAGGGCGCCTGCCCGCAGGCCGTCAGGCCGCACAGAGCGGCGGCGACCCCCACCAGGCGCAACAAGCTCACGGCACGAGCATAAGCGCCCGCGCCGCGATCGCGCAAAATTGCCGAGGGGCGTGGCCCTGCAGACCGGGGCGAAGGTCGAACCGAGCCGAACTCCGGACCGCCGTCGACTGCGGATGAACGCCGACCGACGCGCGGGCCCGCCACAGCCCGCCGGCCGGATCACCGGCCGGCGGTCGAGCGAACTGCCCGGTGAGCTGCGTTGCTGCTAAGCCGGCTTGCCCAGCGTCTTCGCGCCCGGCTTCCACTCGACCGGGCAGCGCTCGCCGGTCTGCAGCGCCTGCACCAGCCGCAGCGTCTCGGAGACCGAGCGCCCCAGCAGGTCGGCGTTGTACGACGCGTGCTGAACGATGCCGTTGGGATCGATGATGACCGTCGCGCGCAGCGCCACGCCGCTGTCCTCGAGGAGCGCGTCGTAGTCGCGGGCCACCGTCTTGTTGAAGTCGGCCAAGAGCGGATGATTCAGCTTGCCGAGGCCGCCCTTGATCCAGGCCTTGTGCGAGTGCTTGGAATCCGTCGAGGCGCCCAGAACCTCGCAATTCAGCGCTCGGAATTCTTCGTAGCGCCGCGAGAATTCCTGGATCTCGGTCGGGCAAATGAACGTGAAGTCCGCGGGATAAAAGAACAGCACCACGTACTTCCCCTTGTAGTCCGACAGGGAGATCCTCTTGAAGTCGCCGTCGCCGACGACCGCGTCCACCGTGAAATCAGGGGCCTTCTTCGTAACCAGGCTCATACGTCCTCCTTTGATGTGCGGCGAACACTAGCACAACGGTTCATTGCCTTCCGTCCAGCTTGGACGGAACATCCTGAGCATGAAAGGTCGGTTGTCGATGTCGCTCGCGCTGGCGCTCGCCGCCGCTTCCTGCGGCGGCGACGCCAAGTACGCGCTCACCGGAACGCTGGGCATCCCGTCCTCGACGGTGGTCGGCGCGAACCTGATCTTCGCCGACGCCTCGTTGAACGGCAGCCCGGCGGCCCCGGATGTCGAGTTCGGCGTGCTGATCGACAGCGGCTCGCCGGTGGTGCTGATCGATCCGTCGTTCTTCGGCCTGCCCGGGCCGGCCACCAGCGCCGACGTGCAAACTCACGTCGACCTGGGATTCCTCGACAAGAACCAATTGCCGGTGGTCACCATCGTCACGATCAAGAGCATCCCCGCCTTGCAGCTCTCGGCGGCGATGATGGACCAGATCGGCTTCGGCGGGATTCTGGGCGGCGACGTCATGCGCGACTTTTCGATCCAGCTGGACTACGCCGCCCCCACCATGGAGGGCTTTTGCCTGGGCTGCGTCAGCGGCGATCGCGACGACGTCGCCTCGCCCGGCACGTCGGTGTCGTTCGCGTTGCGAGGCGCCGGCCGCGGGCCGGTTCCGCTGGCCAGCAACGTGAACCCGGAGGTCGACATCCCGGCCACGCGGATCCCGGTGACAGTGGAAATCGACGGCGTCCAGCACCCGTTCATCCTCGACACCGGCGCCAGCGAGGTGTCGGTCCGGACCTCCGTGTTCAGCGACCTGACCAGCGACGGCCGCGCCACGCTGACCGGCTTTCCGATCACCACCGTGACGGGCGACTCGGGCGCGTCGGTCACCCGGGCGAGGACGGTGACCGTGGGCAGCGAGACGATCCCCGACGTGCCGGTCATGACCATTCCCGGCGACGAGCTGCTGGACGGCATCAGCAACGAGCTGGACCCGTCCGGCAAGACCCAGATCGACGGCCTCCTGGGCGGCAGCTTCCTGCGCAACTTCCTGGTCACCATCGACTACCCGAAGGGCCAGCTCCACCTTCAGCAGTACGACACGCAGACCTGGCAGGACGAGTTCAAGCGCGTCGGGGTCGGGCTGGCGCAGACGCCGCCGGGGTCGCGTCACTCGTACGCCATCGCCGTGGTCTACGCGGGCACCGACGCGCAGCAAAAAGAGTTGCAGGCGGGCGACGAGATCTGGACCATCGACGACATGTCGCTGGACGGGGTCGATTCGATCGCCGCCGACGCGATGCTGAATGGCATGCCCGGGACGGCCAAGACGCTGGCCATCTCCAGCAGCGACAGCGCCCAGACGCCCACCACCGTCGAGGTGCTGGTGGACGATCTGATTCCCAGTCCGCCCGCGCAATAGCCGGCGACCAGAGCCCGCGCGACCCGGCCGAAATCGCCGCCCCACAAAATGGGCGGGGCCGCCCATTCGGCCCGGTCCGACTTTCGCACGGGCTGCTAGACTGCGGAGCATGGCGATGAGAACGGCGTTTCGGTCATCGAACCCCGCGTTGAACGCGAAGTCCTTCGGCGGCTTCGTGGGCATGGGTGGCAGCGCGGCCGCCGCGCAGTCCCGCGGCGGCGTCATGACCGTCCGGGGCACCATCGACAAGACCGCCATCTTGCTGGCCGTGGCGACGGTGGCGGCGCTCTGGCCCTGGAGGCTGCTGTTCCGTACCGGCGACGCCGGTCTGCTGTTGCCCTGGATGGCGCTGGGAACACTGGGCGGCTTCGTGACCGCGCTGGCCACCATCTTCAAGAAGAACTGGGCCCCGACCACGGCGCCCATTTACGCCGCCTGCGAAGGGCTGGCGCTGGGGAGCCTGTCGGCGCTCCTCGAGCTGCGCTACCCCGGCATCGTGCTGCGCGCGATGGCGCTGACGTTCGCGACGCTGGCGGTGATGCTGGTCGCCTTCCGCACCAAGGCCATCCGCGCCACCGACGGGTTCAAGCTGGGCGTCGTGGCGGCGACCGGCGCGATCGCGCTCGTCTACGTGGCCTCGGCCGTGCTGGGGATGTTCGGCGTGCACGTCGGGCTGTGGGCGTCGACCAGCGCGGTCGGGATCGGCATCAGCCTGGTGGTGATCGTCGTGGCGGCGTTGAACCTGGTGCTGGATTTCGATCTGATCCAGCAAGGCGCCGCGCAGGGCGCGCCGAAGTACATGGAGTGGTACGGCGCGTTCGGGCTGCTGGTGACGTTGGTGTGGCTGTACCTCGAGATCCTGCGCCTGCTCGCCAAGCTGAACCTGCGGCGCTGACTTTGACGGCCGGTGGCCGGTGATTACCGTCGCCTCCAGATGCCTTTCGTCCGAAGCTCGGCACCTCGTCCCCGGTTCTTCTCGAACTACGTGCGGACGGGCGCGCTCATGGCCGCCCTCATCGCCCTCTTGGCGCTGGGCGGCCACGCCATCGGCGGCGCTCAGGGGATGCTGCTGTTCGGCGCGTTCGGGCTGCTGATGAACTTCGGCATGTACTGGTTCTCGGATCGGATCGCGCTCATGGCCCACCGCGCGCAGCCGGTGACCCGGGCCGAAGCGCCCACCATTTACGCCATCGTCCAGCGGCTGACCGAACGCGCCGGCATGCCGATGCCGCACATCTACGTCATTCCGTCGACGGCGGCGAACGCGTTCGCGACCGGCCGCAACCCGGCCCACGCCGCCGTGGCCGTGACCGAAGGGATCCTTCAGATCCTGAACGAGCGGCAGCTGGAGGCGGTGCTGGCCCACGAGCTGTCGCACGTGAAGAACCGGGACATCTTGATCTCCACCATCGCGGCCGGGGTGGCCGGGCTGGTCTCGACCATCGGGCACGTGATGCAGTGGGGGTTCATGCTGGGCGGCGCTCGCAGCGACGACGAGGATCGCGGCGGCGGCCTGGCGGCGCTGGCCTGGATGATCGTCGCGCCCATCATCGCCGTGCTGATCCAGCTCGCGATCAGCCGCTCGCGCGAGCTGGGCGCCGACGCGTCGGGGGCGACCTTGTGCGGCCATCCCGAGGATCTGGCCAGCGCGCTGCGCCGGCTGGAGGATGCGCAAGAGGTCCGGCCGTACGAATTCGCGGGACCGGCGACCGCCCACCTCTTCATCGTGAATCCGCTGCGCGGCGCGGCCGCGACGGTCATGAACCTCTTGTCGACCCACCCACCCATCGAAGAGCGCATCCGCCGGCTCGAGGCGATGCGGGTCTAAGGTGGCCCGTCTTCGCGCGCTGGTCGTTTCGGCGTTCGAGCCGGAGATCGCGCCGCTGCGCCGCCTGATGTCCGGCGCGCCGGGCGTCAAGCTCGAGGCGGTGGGCATCGGCGCCGTCGACGCGGCGGCGGGCGCGGCGCGCGCCATCGCCGCCGCCCGTCCCGAGCGCGTCCTGTTCGTCGGCACCGCCGGCGTCTACGCGCAGGCGCGGCGGGCCTGGCCGATCGGCGCTGCCGTGGTGGCGGGCGACATTCATTGCGTCTCGACGGCCGCGCTGGCCGGTGACGGCTACTTGCCGGCGCCGCTGGTGGTTCGCGCGGCGGCGTCCCCGAAGCTGGCCGCCGCGCTGGCCGGAGCAACCGCGCAGCTGGCCGCGGTCGCCTGTCCGCTGGCCATCACGCGTTCGAGCGGGCTGGCCCGGCGAATCGCCGCCGCCACCGGCGCGTCACTGGAAAATCTGGAGTTGTTCGCCGTGGCGCGGGCCGCGGAGCTGGCCGGCGTCGAGTTGGCGGCGGTGCTGGGCGTCGCGAACCGCGTCGGGCCGGCCGCGCACCGCGAGTGGCTGGCGAATCACCGGCGCGCCTCGCGGGCGGCGTGCACGATCATCGCGCGCTGGGCGCGTCAGAACTTGGACATCGGAGAGATCCCGTAATTTTGCGCGGAGGCACTACTTTTTTCACGCAAACTGCGCGGGATTGACACACGCTCTTGACGATTTCGGGGTTAAGGTCGCGCGGGAAAAGGAGGCGGACAGGTGATTCAGGCATCGGACGGCGGGCGGGTGTACGTGGGCAGGAGCGCTCTCGAGATCAAGTTGCGCGAGACGCCGATCTCCAGCGCTTTCGGTGAAGGGGGGCCGACGCCGACGCCGATCGTCGTCGTGCCGACCAAGCGGTTCGTGCACGACACGTCGGGGCCGCCGCCGGCCGCCCCGGTCGAAGTGGCGCCGGCGCTTCCGGCGGCCGAGGCGAACCGGCACGAAAGAGGCGTGAGGCTGGCGAAGGGCACGGTCGTCGGATTGTGCCTGACGGCCTTCGCGTGCGGGATCATCACCGCCGTGACGTTCGACCACCGGCGCGTGCGTGCGCTGGAGCACCAGGTCGGCGCGCAAAAGCAAGCGCTGGCGGCCGCGGCAGGTCCGGTGCCGGCTGCGCCGCCGCCCGCCGTCGAACACGCCGCTCCGCCCAGCGCGCCGGCGCGGGTGCCGGCCGCGCCCGAGCCGGTCGTCGAGGAGCTTCCCGCGCCCCAGCCGGCCGCTTCGGTCGAGAAGCTCGCGAACCGCA